>NZ_JBEXLS010000007.1:0-153503 GCF_040610055.1 Streptomyces sp. NPDC004539
GAGACCGCCGCTGCCCGCGCCGGTGCCGCAGCGACATGACGCCTTCACCGCATGTCACCACAGCCACTTGACAACCTGATTGGGAATCAGTGGCCACGCTGAAGATCCTTACTGAGCGTCCTGAAGCGTACGGGCCCCTCGTGGGCGCCGGTGGTGTGCAGGACGTGCGCCGTCGCCAGCGTGGCGTGCCCGCACATCGCGACCTCCGTGACCGGGGTGAACCAGCGCAGCGCCCAGTCCGCCTCCGGGTCCCCGGCGAGGGGGTGGGCGAACGCCGTCTCCGCGTGGTTGACCTCCAGGGCGATGTTCTGGAGACGGTCGTCACCGGGGTAGGAGTCCAGCAGCAGGACCCCCGCCGGGTTGCCGGAGAAGGGGCGGTCGGTGAACGCGTCCACGATTCTGATCTGCATGGACGCGACAGTAGGGGGTGGCGGAGTCGGGACACCAAGGCCAATCGGGGAAAACTGGACGGATGCGAGGGAACTGGCGGACGGGGTCGGACGTTGTCGTGGTCACAGGGGCCGGCGGGTTCGTCGGGAGGGCCGCTGTGCGGGAGTTGCTCGCCCGGGGAGCGCGGGTCCGGGCGCTGGTGAGACGGGTTGCGGAGGAGGTGGAGGAGGGCGGCGTCGACGACCCGGCGCGGCTCGCGTGGGTGACCGGGGATCTGACCGAGCCGGGTGCGGTGGCGGGGTTGTGCGAGGGTGCGGGGGCCGTCGTCCATCTCGCCTCGTACATCGGGAGCGACGAGGCGATGTGCCGGGCCGTCAACACCGACGGGGCGCGGGCCGTGATGGGCGAGGCCCGGCGCGCCGGGGTGCGGCGGGTGGTGCATCTGTCGACCGCCGCCGTGTACGGGGCCGGGCCGCACAGCGGGGTCGAGGTGGGCGGGATTCCCGCCGAGCCGGTCTCCGCCGTCAGCCGGAGCCGGCTGGCCGGGGAGCGGTTCGCGCTGGAGGCGGGGGGAGCCGTGCTGCGGCCGGGGCTGGTCCTGGGCGACGGCGACCGGTGGGTCGTACCGGGGCTGCGGGAGCTGACGGCGCGGGTGCCGGCCGTGTGGGACGGCGGGCGGGCGCTGCTGTCGGTCGTCGACGTCACGGCGCTCGGGCGGCTCGTCGCGGCCCTCGCCCTCCTGGAGCGCCCGGTGCCGGCGGGGGTCTACCACGCGAGCCATCCGGTGCCGGTGCGGATCGGGGACCTGATCGCCGGGCTCGTCGCGCGCGGGGTGCTGCCGCCCGTGCCCGACGCCGACTGGCCCTGGGAGGTGTGCCTGGAGCGGTTCCGGGCGAGTCGAGGGCGGGCGAGCGAGCGGCAGTTCGCGCTGGTGGGGCGGGACCACTGGTACGTGAGCGAGGAGGTGTGGCGGGTCGCCGGGTGCGATCCCGGGCCCCGGAACTGGTGACCCGGGGCCGCAGGCGTGCTCAGGAGGTCACGTACTCCGCGAGGTGTTCGCCGGTGAGGGTCGGGGACTTGACGAGGGCGGCGGGGGTGCCTTCGAAGACGACCGTGCCGCCGTCGTGGCCGGCGCCGGGGCCGAGGTCGATGATCCAGTCGGCGTGGGCCATCACCGCCTGGTGGTGCTCGATGACGATCACCGACTTCCCGGAGTCGACCAGGCGGTCCAGGAGGGCGAGGAGCTGTTCGACGTCCGCCAGGTGGAGACCGGCGGTCGGCTCGTCGAGGACGTAGACACCCCCCTTGTCGGACATGTGGGTGGCGAGCTTGAGGCGCTGGCGTTCGCCGCCGGAGAGGGTGGTGAGGGGCTGGCCGAGCGTCAGGTAGCCGAGACCGACGTCCGCGAGGTGGCCGAGGATGCGGCTCGCGGCCGGGGTGTGGGCCTCGCCCGCCGAGAAGAACTCCGCCGCCTCCGCCACCGGCATCGCCAGGACCTCGCTGATGTCCTTGCCGCCGAGGTGGTAGTCGAGGACGGCCGCCTGGAACCGCTTGCCCTCGCACTCCTCGCAGACCGTCGCGACGCCCGCCATCATCGCGAGGTCCGTGTAGACGACCCCCGCGCCGTTGCAGGTCGGACAGGCGCCCTCCGAATTGGCGCTGAACAGCGCCGGCTTGACGCCGTTGGCCTTGGCGAACGCCTTGCGCACCGGCTCCAGCAGCCCCGTGTACGTCGCCGGGTTGCTGCGCCGCGAGCCCTTGATCGGGGCCTGGTCGACCGAGACGACCCCGGCCGAGGCCGGCACCGAGCCGTGGATCAGGGAGCTCTTGCCGGAGCCCGCGACGCCGGTGACGACGGTCAGGACGCCGAGCGGGACGTCCACGTCGACATCGCGCAGGTTGTGCCGGTTCGCGCCCCGGATCTCCAGTGTGCCGGTGGGCTCGCGGACCGCGTCCTTCAGCCTCGCGCGGTCACCGAGGTGGCGGCCGGTGAGGGTGTCGGTGCCGCGCAGGCCCGCGACCGTGCCCTCGTAGCAGACCGTGCCGCCCGCCGTGCCGGCGCCGGGGCCGAGGTCCACGACGTGGTCGGCGATCGCGATGACCTCCGGCTTGTGCTCGACCACGAGGACCGTGTTGCCCTTGTCGCGCAGGCGCAGCAGGAGGTCGTTCATGCGGCGGATGTCGTGCGGGTGCAGACCGGTCGTCGGCTCGTCGAAGACGTACGTCACGTCGGTGAGCGACGAGCCCAGGTGGCGGATCATCTTGACGCGCTGGGCCTCGCCGCCGGAGAGGGTGCCCGAGGGGCGCTCCAGGGAGAGATAGCCGAGGCCGATCTCGTTGAACGAGTCGAGGGTCTCCCGCAGGGCTGTCAGCAGCGGGGCCACCGAGGGGTCGGCGAGCCGGCGGACCCAGTCGGCCAGATCGCTGATCTGCATCGCGCAGGCGTCCGCGATGCTCACGCCGTCGATCTTCGAGGAGCGGGCCGCCGCCGTCAGCCGCGTGCCCTCGCAGTCCGGGCAGGTCGTGAACGTGATCGCGCGGTCCACGAACTCCCTGATGTGCGGCTGCATCGCCTCGCGGTCCTTGGACAGCATCGACTTCTGGATACGCGGGACCAGGCCCTCGTACGTCATGTTGATGCCCGCGATCTTCATGCGGGTCGGCTCCAGGTACAGGAACGCGTGCAGTTCCTTCTTCGTGAACCGCTTGACCGGTTTGTCCGCGTCGAACAGCCCCGACTCGGAGTACATCCGGTAGCTCCAGCCGCCCGTCTTGTAGCCGGGCACCAGCAGCGCGCCGTCGTTCAGGGACCGCTCGGCGTCGAAGAGCTGCGTCAGGTCGAAGTCCGTGACCGCGCCCCGGCCCTCGCAGCGCGGACACATGCCGCCCTGGATACTGAACGAGCGCCGCTCCTTCACGGTCTGCCCGCCGCGCTCGATCGTCACCGCGCCCGCGCCGCTGATCGAGGCGACGTTGAAGGAGAACGCCTTCGCCGGGCCGATGTGCGGGGTGCCGAGGCGGCTGAAGAGGATACGGAGCATCGCGTTGACGTCGGTGACCGTGCCGACCGTCGACCGGGGGTCCGCGCCCAGCCGCTGCTGGTCCACGATGATCGCCGTCGTCAGGCCCTCCAGCACGTCGACGTCGGGGCGGGCGTGGTTCGGCATGAAGCCCTGGACGAACGCGCTGTACGTCTCGTTGATCAGGCGCTGCGACTCGGCGGCGACCGTGCCGAACACCAGGGAGCTCTTGCCCGACCCCGAGACGCCGGTGAACACCGTCAGCCTCCGCTTGGGGATCTCGACGCTGACGTCCTTGAGGTTGTTCACCCGCGCGCCGTGCACCCGGATCAGGTCGTGGCTGTCGGCGGCGTGCGGCTTCGTCATCGCGGAGTCCCTCTGTGCGGTGGCTGTGGCTGTGGGGTCAGGCTAGGCGGGGTCCTGGGGTGGGCGCTTCTCGATTCCTGACCGGTTCAGCGCCGGACGAGCTGGCGGAGGTACACGACGCCCGAGGGGAAGGTGCGGGACCCGGCGAATTCGAGGTCCACGCGGCGGGCGTGCCGGGGGTAGAACGGGGTGCCGCCGCCGACCAGGACGGGGTAGATCTTGGGCCGGTACTCGTCGATCAGGCCGGCCTCGGCGACCTCGGCGGCGAGGTCCGCGCCGCCGATCGCGATCTCACCCTCGCCGGGTTCGGCGCGCAGCCGCGCGATCTCCTCGGCGACGGTGCCGGAGGCGAGCCGGGCGTTGCCCTCCACGGCCGTCAGGGTGCGGGAGAACACCACCTTGGGCAGGGGGCGCCACAGGGCGATCCACTCGCGCGTCGCCTCGTCGGGGGACGGGTCCCGGTCGGTCTCCCAGTACAGCATCGCCTCGTACAGGCGCCGGCCCATCAGGTGGACGCCGACCTCGCGGATCTGGTCGGTGGCGAAGCGGAAGAGGGCGTCGTCGGGGGCCGTCCAGGCGAAGCCGCCGTCCGGGCCGACGATGTAGCCGTCGAGCGAGACGCCCATCGAGTAGGTCACGGTGCGCATGCGGGGCTCCTCGGTGGTCTCTGCGATGCAGGGTCGCGACAGTTCGACAGTAGGACCACCGGACGCGGCAGGACTCATCGGCCGGCGCCGCGCCCTACCGGCGCACCGCCGAGATCAGCCCCCCGGGCCGCTCCTCGGGCCGTGGCGGGGTGTCGAGCGGGCGCCCGTACGCGGCGGCGCGTTCGCGCAGGGTGTGGCAGTCGGCCGTCCAGCCGTGCCCGGCCAGCCAGCCGACCGGGTCGTCGGGCATCTCCGAGACCCACAGGGACGCCGCCGACCCCGGCCCGGCGTCCGCGGCGAAGCGCTCGATCACGCCGCGCGAGCCCAGCGTCAGCCCCATCCGGCTGCCGACCGCCGACCGCGAGCCGATCCGCTCCAGCAGGAGTTCCACCGCGTCCTCGGGCAGATAGATCAGCAGCCCCTCGGCGATCCACACGGTCGGCGCGGCCGGGTCGTGCCCCGCGGCGGCCAGCGCGCCCGGCCAGTCCGCCCGCAGATCCACCGCGACGGCGATCCGCTCGCAGCGCGCCACGGCCCGCTCCCGGCGCAGCACCGACGCCTTGAAGTCCAGCGGCGCCGCGGTGTCGACCTCGAACAGTCGCGTGCCCTCGGGCCAGTCCGTCCGGAAGGCCCGGCTGTCCATGCCGGCGCCGAGCAGCACGACCTGCCGGACCCCGGACGCGGTGGCCTGCCGCAACAGATCGTCCAGGAACCGCGTCCTGACGACGATGGAGAACGCCACGCCCAGCCGGCGGCGGCGCGCGGCCTCGTCACCGGGCGGCGGCGAAGCGGGCCACAGACCTCCGGCGGCGGCGAAGGCGCGTGCCAGCGGGTCGTGGAACAGGGCGTCCTCCCGCTCGGACTCCAGCGCCCGCACCCGGGCCACCCCCACCGCCGTGGCCCACACTCCCGACGGCCGCTCCGGCTCCCGTTCGTCAGTCACCTTGCCAGCGTAGGCGGAGCCGGCGTAGGCGGGGTCGGTGGCCGGGGGTTGTCAGGCGATCGGTTCCGATATATCGTTGAGGGGTCGTGATCGGTTGACGAAGTGATGCCGATCAATCAGAGGCATGTGAAATGGAGTGAGTGCTATGCGTATGCATGGATTCGAGCGTGGACACGGCCAGGACCCCCGCGAGCGCGGTGGGTTCGACGGTCGCCGGGGTGCCTTCGGGCCGTTCGGGCCCGGTGGCCCGGGGTTCGGCGGGCCCGGGTTCGGGCCGGGGCCCTGGGGCGGACGAGGGCGCGGCGGACCCAGGGGGAGGGCACGGCGCGGAGACGTACGGGCCTCGATCCTGGCCCTGCTCAAGGAACGGCCGATGCACGGCTACGAGATGATCCAGGAGATCGCCGAGCGCAGTGGCGGTGCCTGGAAGCCGAGCCCCGGGTCCGTCTACCCGACGCTCCAGATGCTGGAGGACGAAGGGCTCATCAGCAGTGAGAGCGAGGGCGGCAAGAAGCTGTTCTCCCTCACCGAGGCCGGGCGCACCGCCGCCGAGGAGGTGTCCGAGACGCCCTGGGAGGAGGCCACCCGCGGGGTCGACTGGGAGTCACTGCACGAGATCAGGCAGGCGGGTTCCGGACTCTTCGAGGCGTTCGGACAGGTCTGGCGGACCGGGAACAAGGAGCAGCGTGAGAAGGCTCTGGCTGTTGTCAACGATGCTCGGAAGAAGCTGTATCTGATCCTGGCCGACGAGGACTGATCTCCGCGTACGGCCTCAGGGCGCCCCGTGTTCCGCGCGGGGCGCCCAACTGTGTGCGCGGACGGCGCTCAGCCCACCAGCGCCGCCAGCTTCCGCAGCGACTCGGTCAGGGCCGCCGTCGCCGAGTCCCTCAGCTTGCCCGCCATCAGGGAGACCGCCGCGCCCGTGAACTCCCCGTCGATCCGGACCGTCGTCGCGTCCGCGCCGTCCGGGGTGAGGGTGTAGCGGGTGAGCAGGGCGACCGCCATCGGGCCCTTGCCGGTGATCGTGAACGACCTGGCGGGCGTCAACTCGTCGATCGTCCACTGCACTTCGGCCGGGAAGCCCATCAGCTTCATGTTCTCCTGGAAGGTCGCGCCCTGCTCCAGCGCCTTCGGGCCGCCCTGGGGGAAGTCGGTGTGCGTCGCGTTCCACTCGCCGTACGCCGGCCAGTCCGTCAGCCGGGTCCAGATCTGCTCCGCCGGTGCCTCGATACGTGCCTCGGCGCTCACTTCGGCCATGCGACCACCTCTTCGAATCGGCCAGGGTGCGCGGAACGTAGCCCCGGGGCCCTCAACTTGCAAGACACGGGCGCCCGTTCAGCGCAGGCGGCGGATCACCGCGGCGTCGAAGACGTCCCAGGCGCGCGGGTGCGGGCCCTCGTCGTGGCAGTGCCAGGCGGCCCAGAACAGGTCGGCGGGCAGGGCGTCCTCCGGGGCGTAGACGCGGTACACGTACTGAAGGCCGTCGACCGACGGGAGTACGACCAGCCAGCTCACCGTCACCAAACCGGAACCCCCTCTCTCACTACTGTGACGTGACCGTCCGCCGCGCGGTTGCGTCCCCGGCGCGCGAGGCTCCGCCGCACGCCGTGGGCGGGTTCCGGCCTGATGTCATCCGTAAGGAGGAGATTCCGCGCCGGGCCCTCCGCTCTGCGTGGGAGGCGGAAATGCTTCGTTACGGGGATGACCGGGGGCGTCCGGGACTGATGGGGTGAGGGGGTGCAACCCCGTATTCCCCGGCCGTCGGTCCATGAACCCGTACCGCCCACCGTGGACGACGTCGCCGGGTTCAGCGAGGAACTGGTGGCGGCGGTCGCCGGCGCGCGCCGCAGGGCCGTACGGGGCGCCGACCGGCAGATCGACAGCGCGCATCTGCTGCACTCGCTGCTGGAGTCCGACATCGAGGTGCGGCGGGTCTTCGAGGAGGGGGACCGGGTCGCCCGGGTCCTCGGCTATCTCGTCCAGCGCAGCATCGGGTACGGGCTGCGCTGGCAGAACGGGGTCGAGGACTCCGGGGCGCTGCCCGTCGTCACGGTCACCGAGGGGTTCTCGCCCGTCGCCGCCGTCGCGATCGAGACGGCCAGGGTCCGCGCGGAGCGGCGCGGCGCCGGCGCGGCGCAGGGCGTCGATCTGCTGGCGGGCGTGCTCGCTGATCCCCGGTCCCGGGCCGTGGAGGTGCTGGCCCGCGCGGGGGTGGACGCGGGCGAGCTGCTCGCGCGGGTCGACAAGGACGAGGAGCCGGACCCGTTCGAGGGGTGAGACAGGAGCTTGAAGGGGTGACGGTGCTGTCGGCGGGTGTCATCATGTCCGCGTGACGAAGGCGAACGGTGTAGGGCTGGGGCTGGCCGTCGTGTCGGCGGTGGCGTTCGGAGGCTCCGGTGTCGCGGCGAAGCCGCTGATCGAGGGCGGACTCGAACCGCTGCACGTGGTGTGGCTGCGGGTGGGGTTCGCGGCGCTCGTGATGCTGCCGGTGGCCTGGCGGCACCGGGGACTCGTACGGCGGCGGCCGGGGCTGCTCGCCGGGTTCGGGCTGCTCGGGGTCGCCGGGGTGCAGGCGTTCTACTTCGCGTCGATCTCCCGGCTGCCCGTTGGGGTCGCGCTGCTCCTCGAATATCTGGCGCCCGCGCTCGTCCTCGGGTGGGTGCGGTTCGTGCAGCGGCGGCCCGTCAGCCGGCGGGCCGTCGTCGGGGTGGTGCTGGCCGTGGGCGGGCTCGCCTGCGTCGTCGAGGTGTGGGCCGGGATGAAGTTCGACGCGGTCGGGGTGGTGCTCGCGCTCGGGGCCGCCTGCTGCCAGGTCGCCTACTTCGTGCTCTCCGACCGAGGGGGCTCCGGCACGGACGCGCCCGACCCGCTCGGAGTCATCGCCTATGGGCTCCTCGTCGGCGCCGCCGTCCTCACCGCCGTCGCCCGGCCCTGGAACCTCGACTGGGCCGTCCTCGGCCGCGCCGCCGACATGAACGGCACCGACGTACCGGCCTGGCTGCTCCTCGGCTGGGTCGTGCTCCTCGCGACCGTCCTCGCCTACGCGACCGGCGTCGTCTCCGTCCGCCGGCTCTCCCCTCAGGTCGCGACCGTCGTGGCCTGCTCCGAGGCCGTCGTCGCGACCGTCCTCGCGTGGGTCCTCCTCGGCGAACACCTCGGCCCGGCCCAGCTCGCCGGCGGTGTGGTCGTCCTGCTCGGCGCGTTCGTCGCCCAGTCGGCCACGCCCGCGAAGAGCCCGGCGGAGCCGGTGGCGGGCGGGGGACTGGAACAGGGGCTGACCGCACGCGAGACCGCCGTCTGACGACGGCCGCGTCCGCCGTGAGGGCCCCTGGCGTACGGCTCATCCGCTGCGGCGTACGACGTGCTCCCGTACCCGCGCGTCCCCCGGCCCGCCGCGTGCCGTCAGGCGGTCGGCGACCCGCTCGCGGACCTCGGCGGAGCGTTTGCCGCCGTACTTGAACTTGGCGCGCACGGAGCTGATGTCGAGGCGCAGGCCGCGCAGCCCCGGGAGCATGCGGTCGAACGGGGCGGAGTCGGTCGGGACCGAGCCGCCCTCGGGCTGGAAGTGGGCCATCTGGCGGGCCAGCAGGGCGGACTTGGCGGCCGGGTCGTCGATCACGTGGGCCGTGCAGTGGAGTTGGACGGCGGCGTAGTACGTCGTCGGCGTGCCGTGCTCGGCGGGGACGCCGGGTTCGGCCTGCCAGGGGCCCGGGATGAAGGCGTAGTCGTCGGCCACGCTCAGGACGACGTGCGGATCGGCCTCCAGGGCCCGCCATATGGGGTTGGGGCGGGCCAGGTGGATCAGGATCTCGGCCTGTTCGGGGTCGTAGAGGAAGTGGGTCGGCTGGACCCACGGGGGTTCACCGGCAAGGCCGTTGACGGCGAGCTGGCCGAAGTCGTGGGTGGTGAGCCACTGTTGCCACTCCGCGTCGTCGCGGGCGGTGTCCCAGGGGTGGATCAGCATGTCGACTCCGTGAGGTAGGAGGGGAGTTCGGTGCCGGGGGCGAGGAGCGGGTCCGGCACCGGGGTGCCGTAGACGCGCTGGACGGGGACCACGCCGGCCCAGTGGGGGAGCGCGAGGTCCTCGGGCTCGTCGTTCACGCCGCCCGTGCGGAGCTTGGCGGAGACCTCCGTCAGGTCGAGGCGGATCACGGCCGTCGCCGCCAGCTCCTTCTTGTTCGCGGGGCGGGAGTCGGCGGAGCGGCCGGGGACGACGTGGTCGACGAGGGCGTCGAGAGCCGCGCGCTTCTCGGCCGGGTCCGTCACGTCGTACGCGAGGCCGTGGACCACCACCGCGCGGTAGTTGATCGAGTGGTGGAACGCGGAGCGGGCCAGGACCAGGCCGTCGACGTGGGTCACTGTGAGGCAGACCGGGAGGCCCTCGGGGGCCCTGCCCGTCATGCGCAGGGGGCGGGAGCCGGTGGAGCCGTGGACGTAGAGGTGCTCGCCGACGCGGGCGTACAGGGTCGGGAGGACCACGGGGGCGCCGTCGCGGACGAAGCCGAGGTGGCAGACGTACGCCTCGTCGAGGATCGCGTGGACCAGGTCGCGGTCGTAGGAGGCGCGGTCGGCGGAGCGGGTGGGGACCGTGCGGTCGGTCCTGGGATAGGGAGGGGCCGTTTCCTGCCGAGTCGCTTCTCGGGGAGCCGTTTCCCGCATGGCGTTCTCCATTGCACTAGTGCATAATGTTGTTTGTGCTAGGAGAATATCCGATCGAAGGTCGCCGCGCAGCGGACATTTCCGCGAGCATCGAGAGGGCTGTGGGGGAGGGGGCGCTGGAACCGGGGCAACTGCTGCCCCCCATGCGGGAGTTGGCCGTGCATCTCGGGGTGAATCCCAATACCGTCGCCGCCGCGTACCGCACCCTGCGGGAGCGGGGCGTCATCGAGACGCAGGGGCGGCGGGGGAGCCGGGTGCGGGCGAAGCCCGCGACGACCGGGCGGGAGCGGGCCGTCGTCTCCGTGCCCGAAGGGGTGCGGAACCTCGCGGACGGGAACCCCGATCCGGCGCTGCTGCCCCCGCTCGCGCCCGCGTTCGCGGCAGCCACCTCCGGCCGGCCGGACGCGCTGTACGGCGAGGAGCCGGTGGACGCCGAGCTGGCGCGGCTGGCGCGGGCCGCCTTCGACGCCGACGGGGTGCCCGACGGGCCGCTGGTCGTCGCCTCGGGCTCGCTGGACGCGGTCGAGCGCGTCCTCGCGGTCCGGCTGAAGCCGGGGGACGCCGTCGCCGTCGAGGACCCCGGGTGGAACCGGGTGCTGGATCTGGTGCCGGCGCTGGGGCTGCGGATCGTCCCCTTCGCGGTCGACGACGAGGGGCCCGTTCCCGGGGCATTCCGGGCCGCGCTGGAGTCCGGGGCGCGTGCCGTCGTCGTCACCGACCGGGCGCAGAACCCCACGGGAGCCGCCGTGGGCGCCGGCCGGGCCCGGGAACTGCGGGCGATTCTGCGGGAGTTCCCCGACGTGCTCGTGATCGAGGACGACCACGGGCACGGGATCGTCGACCTGCCCCTGCACCCGCTGGGCGGGGTCACCCGGCACTGGGCCTTCGTGCGGTCCGTCGCGAAGGCGTACGGGCCGGATCTGCGGGTCGCGGTGATGACCGGGGACGCGGTGACCGTGGACCGGGTCCGGGGGCGGCAGCGGCTGGGGGCCGGATGGGTGAGCCTGCTGGTGCAGCGGGCCGTGGTGTGGCTGTGGCGGGAGGGGGGCGTCGATCCGGCGGTCGTGGGCGGGGCCTACCGGGCGCGGCGGGACCTGCTGATCGAGGCCCTGGCCGAGCGGGGGGTCGCCGCCCGGGGGCGGAGCGGGCTGAGCGTGTGGATTCCGGTCGACGACGAGACGGGGGTGGTGGCCCGGCTGCTGAGGGCGGGGTGGGCCGTGGCCGCCGGGGAGCGGTTCCGGGTGGGGGCGGCTCCCGGAATCCGCGTGACGGTCTCCTCGCTGGGGGAGTCGGCCGCCGAGGTGACGGCTTTCGCGGACGCGGTGGCCGAGGCCGTGAAGGGGGCTTCCTCGTGGGGGGTGGTCTAGGTCGCGAGAACCAGGGGGGCTAGGCCGTCTGCTTCTCGGGTGCCGGAGCGCTGCGCAGGCTCGTGCCCCCGGAGGGCTTCGGCTTCACCTGGGTCAGGGCCGCTCCCGCGAGGACGACGGCGGCGCCCACCGGCGTCGACCAGGTCAGCGTCTCTCCCAGGAACGCCGTCCCCGCGGCCGTCGCGATCACCGGTGTGAAGTACGTGACCATCTGGGCCGTCGTCGGACCCACCTCCGCGACCAGCCCGTACTGCATCAGGACCGCGAGCCCCGTCCCGAGGGCGCCGAGCGCCGCCACCGCCAGGAGCGAGGGCGTCGGGAAGCTGTGCGGGACCGGCGTGATCACGGCCAACTGGACGGTCGCGAGGAGGAGTTGCGCCCCCGTCATGGACAGGGCCGACTCCGGGCGCCCGGCCAGCGTGCGGCGGACGTAGATCCAGCCGACCGCGTAGCTCAGGGAGGCCGCGAGGGCGAGGGCGGTGCCCCGGGGTTCCAGTCCGGAGAAGCCCTGCCAGGCGCCGAGGACCGTGAGGACGCCCACGAAGCCGAGGGCGAGGCCCGCGACCCTGATCCGGGTGGGGCGGTCCTCGGAGAGGGCGACCAGCGAGAGGGCCATGCCCCACAGCGGCGAGGTGGCGTTGCAGATACCGGCGAGCGTCGAGGGGATCGTCAGCTCCGCGTAGGCGAAGAGGGAGAACGGGAGGGCGTTCAGGAGGAAGGCCGCGACCGTCAGATGGGCCCAGGTGCGGACACCCCGGGGGAGGCGCTCGCGCTTCACCACGAGGGCGATCGCCAGGACCGCCGTACCGAAGACCAGCCTGCCCAGCGCGACCTGGAGCGGCGCGAAGCCGTCCGTGCCGACCTTGATGAACAGGAAGCTGAAACCCCAGATCAGGGAGAGGGCGGCGAAGCGCAGGCGCCAGTCGAGGTGACTCATGCCCTCCACTGTGCGCGTACCGATCTCGTAGCACAATCGAGAATTCGATCGAGGTATCTCGTAGTATCGCTTACATGTTGAACCTGGAGCGCCTGCGCACCCTCGACGCCCTCGCCCGGCACGGCTCGGTGAGCGCCGCCGCGCTGGCCCTGCACATCACGACGTCGGCCGTCTCCCAGCAGCTCGCCAAACTGGAGCGCGAGACGGGCCGGCAGCTGCTCGCCAAGCACGGGCGCGGGGTGCGGCTGACGGACGCCGGGCTCCTGCTCGCCGAGCACGCCCGGCGCATCCTCTCCCAGGTCGAGTTCGCCGAGGCCGATCTGGAGGCGCAGCGCGGGGAGGTCGCCGGGGAGCTGCGGATCTCGGCGTTCCCGACGGCCGCGCGCGGGCTCTTCCCGGCCGCGCTCAGCGCCCTGCGCCGGGACCATCCGGCGCTGCGGGTGCGCTCGCTGGAGCTGGAGCCGGAGCGTGGGGTCGCCGGGGTGGTGCGCGGGGACCTGGACCTGGCGGTCGTCCTCGACTGGTACAACAAGCCGATGGCGCTGCCGGAGGGGCTGGCCAAGGCGCATCTGCTCGACGACCCGGTATCGATCGCGCTGCCGGACGGCCATCCGCTCGCCGGACGCGACGAGGCGGAGCTCGGGGAGTTCGCCGAGGACGGGTGGGTGATGTGGGCGGAGGGCGAATTCTGCCAGGAGTGGCTCAAGTTCACCCTGCGGGCGAGCGGCGTCGAACCGCTCATGGCCCACCAGGTCAACGAGAGCCACACCCAACTCAGCCTCGTCCAGGCGGGGTTGGGCGTCTGCGTCTCCCCCCTGCTGGGCCGCAACCCGGTGCCCGCGGGCGTGGTCACCGTCCCGCTCAGGCAGGGCGTGCGCCGTCACGTGTACGTCGTCTGGCGGGCCGACGCCGACCGCCGCCCGTCGATCAGGGCGGCGGTGGAGGCGCTCAAGTCGGCGTCGGAGAAGGTGTTCTGACGAGACCTCAGATCCCCTGAACGGGCCTCAGGCCGCCCGGGAACCCGCTCAGGCCCCCAGCTTCCTGAAGTCCCAGGACACCACCTTCTCCGGCGTCAGCCGTATCCACGCGTGCCTCCCGTCGTGCGGCATCGCCTCCACACGGAAGTTCTTGCGGGCGAACCGGGTCTCGACGGCGTCGAGTTCGGCCCGCAGTTCACCGGTGCGCGGGATCTCGCCGACGAACTCGACGGTCCCGGACAGCTCGACGCCCCGGAGCTGGTCGTACTCCTCGCCGGTGTCGACCACGACCGCGACCCGGGGGTCACGCGTCAGATGCGTCCAGCGCTTGCTGCGCACGACGGAGTACAGCCACAGCGAGGTCCCGTCCCACAGGAACCACAGGGCGCTGACGTGCGGAGTGCCGTCCGTCGAGACCGTGGCCACCCGGCAGGTGCGCTGGGTGTCGAGGAACTCGTCCAGTTCCCCGGGCGTCATCATGATCTTGCGGCCCCGGCGCTGAGTGACAGTCATGCGGCCCCCTTTTCTGTTGGTTCTTTCCGTCTTTCCTTACGTTTGACCCCACTCGGTTTCCTCACGGGAGACCGAAACATCATCTGACGGTACGTCAGAAATCAGGATGGGCCGCCTTCCGGACCGACGCAATGGTGGCTACCCTCACGGGCGTCCCGAATGCCAGGGAGGAGATGTGATTCTCGACACCGAGAATACGGTTCTGCTCACGGTGGAGTGCCAGGAGGGGGTGGTGGGGGAGACCGCCGCGCTGCCGCAACTCGCCGCCGAGGCAAGGGAGTCGGGGGCGCTGGCGAACGTCGCCCGGCTCGTCGCCGCCGCGCACCGGGCGGGCGTCCAGGTCGTCCACGCGATCGCGGAACGCCGGCCGGACGGGAAGGGGGCCAGCCGCAACGCCCGGCTCTTCCGGGCCGCCGAGCGGCTGCCCGTCCAGCAGCTCGCCGGTTCGCGCGCGGTGCGGGTCGCAGCCCCCATCGAGACCGACGCGCGGGACGTCGTCGTCCGCAGGCTGCACGGTCTGTCGCCGTTGCACGGGACCGAACTCGACGCGCTGCTGCGGAACCTGGGGTGCCGGACGCTGGTGGTGGCCGGGGTGTCGGCGAACGTCGCGATTCCCAACACGGTGTTCGACGCGGTGAACCTGGGCTACACGGTCGTCGTCGCGGCGGACGCGATCGCGGGGGTGCCGTCGGACTACACCCCCGCGATGGTCCGTCACACTCTCGGGTTGGTCGCTACGGTCGCGACCACGGACGAGGTGGTGACGGGGATCAACTCACCGGCTACGCCAGGGTGATGTCGTTCCCGCTGACGGTGATGTTCACGGCCGGGAGCGCCTTCTGCGCCGGGCCGCTCTTCACGCTGCCGTCCTCGATGGAGAAGTTGCTGTTGTGACAGGGGCAGTTGATGACCCCGTTCGAGATGCTCTTGACCGCGCAGCCCTGGTGGGTGCAGACGGCCGAGAACGCCTTGTAGGTGCCGGCCGTCGGCTGGGTGACGACGACCTTCTCCGACTCGAAGACCTTGCCGCCGCCCTCGGGGATGTCGGCGGTCGTGGTGAGCGCGGTGCCGCCCGCCGAACCGCCGGTCGTGCCGCCGGTGGTCGAGGAGGGGGTCGAGCCGGCCCCGCCCGTGGTGCCGCTGTCGTTCGAACCGGTCGCCGCCGACGAGTCGTCGTCGGAGCTTCCGCACGCGGTCAGCGCGACGGCGAGCCCTGCGGCTCCGGCCGCCGTCACGACGGTGCGACGGGCGGGGCCGGTGAGGGGTTTGAGCGGTGCGCTGGTCATGCTGACGCTTCCCTTCGGGGGGTGGTTTCTCGTGGGGTTCGCCCGGAGGTACGGTGCACGGCCGCGGACCGTTCAGCGCCGCGACGATCCGGACGTGCCGCGATACTCGCGCGTCCCCGGTCGGGCGGGCGTAAGCCAGAGCTGTCGTCGAGCTGTCGGTCCGGCCTCGGTAACCTGGGCCAATGCTCAAGGACGTCACCGCCACCCGCTACATCACGCCCCTGCGGGAGGGCGGTTCGCTGCCGGGGCTCGTCGAGGCCGACGACTACGGGACGTACGTCCTGAAGTTCACCGGCGCGGGACAGGGCCGCAAGACGCTCGTCGCCGAGGTCGTCTGCGGCGAACTCGCCCGCCGGCTCGGCCTGCGGATGCCCCGGCTGGTCACCGTCCGGCTCGACCCGGTCCTCGGACTCGCCGAACCCGACCAGCAGGTCCAGGACCTGATCCGGGCCAGCGGCGGCACCAACCTCGGCATGGACTTCCTCTCCGGCGCCCTCGGCTTCGACCCGCTGGCGTTCGAGGTGAGCGCCGAGGACGCCGGCCGGATCGTCTGGTTCGACGCGCTGATCAACAACGTCGACCGGTCCTGGCGCAACCCCAACCTGCTCATGCACCGCGACGAACTCTGGCTCATCGACCACGGCGCGACGATGATCTGGCACCACAACTGGCCCGCCGCCGAAGCCTCCGCCGCCCGCCCGTACGACGCCTCGGACCACGCGCTGATCTCGTTCGCGCCGGACGTCGCGGGCGCCGCCGAGGAGCTGGCGCCGCGCGTCACCGAGGAACTCCTCGCCGAGGTCACCGCCGAGATCCCGGACGACTGGCTGCGCGACGAGCCCGGTTTCGACGACCCCGACGAGCTGCGGCGGGCGTACGCGCGGCCGTTGCTCGCGCGGGCCGCCGACATCCACACGCGCGTGAAGGGGATCAGCGCATGACCGAGCACCTCACCCACATGGCCGGACAGCTCACCGAGCGGCACATCACCCGCTCCGGACAGGGCTCCCCCGCGGGGGACGTCTACGAGTACGCGCTGCTGCGGATCGTCCCGCGCGTGGAGCGCGGGGAGTGCGTCAACGCGGGCGTGCTCCTGTACTGCCGGGCCAAGGGGTACGTGGGTGCGCGCACCCACCTCGACGAGGCGCGGCTGCTCGCGCTCGACCCGAGGGCGGACGTCGAGGGCGTGCGGGCGGCGCTGGGGGCCGTGGAGCGGGTCTGCGAGGCCGCCGGGCAGAGCGCGCAGGACGATCCCGGGCGGCGGTTCCGGTGGCTCGTCGCGCCGCGCTCGACGATCGTGCAGCCGGGGCCCGTGCACACGGGGCTGACCGGCGATCCGGCGGCGGAGGCGGAGCGGTTGCTGGATCTGCTGGTGAGGTGAACGGATCTGCCGACGGGGTGAACGGATCTGCCGGTGGGGTGATCCGTCACACCCGTCCGGTGTCCCGTTGACACGGAGTGCCGGGGCTTCTAGCGTCACGGGTGGCGAAGGTACTAAGCGGTTGCTCACTGAATCTCAGGGCCGCGGATTTTCTCCAGAGGGATTTCTCAAGGGCGAGGAGAAGCAGCACATGTCCACCACTGAACAGCGGGTCGCGATCGTCACCGGTGCGGCGCGCGGCATCGGTGCCGCCACCGCCGTACGGCTGGCCGCCGAGGGCCGCGCGGTCGCCGTGATCGACCTGGACGAGGCCGCCTGCAAGGACACCGTCGAGCAGATCACCGCGGCCGGCGGCCGGGCGATCGCCGTCGGCGCGGACGTCTCCGACGAGGCGCAGGTCGAGGCGGCCGTCGCACGCGTCGCCGAGGAGCTGGGCGCCCCGACGATCCTGGTCAACAACGCGGGCGTCCTGCGCGACAACCTGCTGTTCAAGATGAGCGCCTCGGACTGGGACACCGTCCTGGGCGTCCACCTTCGCGGGTCGTTCCTGATGGCCCGCGCGGTGCAGAAGCACATGGTCGACGCCGGCTTCGGCCGTATCGTCAACCTCTCCTCGTCCTCGGCGCTCGGCAACCGCGGCCAGGCCAACTACTCCGCCGCCAAGGCCGGGTTGCAGGGCTTCACCAAGACCCTCGCCATCGAGCTCGGCAAGTTCGGCATCACCGCCAACTCCGTCGCCCCCGGCTTCATCGCCACCGAGATGACCAAGGCCACCGCCGACCGGGTCAAGATGGACTTCGACGAGTTCAAGAAGGCCGCCGCCACCCAGATCCCCGTGCAGCGCGTCGGCGAGCCCGAGGACATCGCCAACGCCATCGCCTTCTTCACCGGCGAGGCGGCCGGATTCGTCTCCGGCCAGGTCATGTACGTCGCCGGCGGACCGCTCAACTAGCCCCGCGCACCTAGGAAGCACTGAGCCATGACTGTGGAACTCTCCGGCAAGGTCGCGCTCGTCACGGGCGCCAGCCGAGGCATCGGGTACGGCGTCGCCGAGGCGTTCGTCGCGCGCGGCGACAGGGTCGTCATCACCGGCCGCAACGAGGACACGTTGAAGGAGGCCGTCGAGAAGCTCGGCGCGGAGCGGGTCATCGGCGTCGCCGGCAAGGCGCACGACCTCGACCACCAGAGCGAGGTCGTCGACCGGGCGATGGAAGCGTTCGGACGCGTCGACTACCTGGTCAACAACGCCGGTACCAACCCGGTGTTCGGGCCGCTCGCCGACCTCGACCTGAACGTCGCCCGCAAGGTCTACGAGACCAACGTGATCTCCGCGCTCGGCTTCGCGCAGAAGACCTGGCACGCCTGGCAGAAGGAGAACGGCGGCGCGATCGTCAACATCGCCTCCGTGTCCGGGATCGCGCCCTCGCCGTTCATCGCCGCCTACGGCATGAGCAAGGCCGCGATGATCAACCTCACCCAGCAGCTCGCGCACGAGTTCGCGCCGAAGGTCCGCGTCAACGCGATCGCGCCGGCCGTCGTGAAGACGAAGTTCGCGGAGGCGCTGTACGAGGGGCGTGAGGCGGAGGCCGCCGCCGCGTACCCGCTCGGGCGGCTCGGGGTGCCGTCCGACATCGGGGGGACGGCCGCGTTCCTCACGTCCGACCAGGCCGACTGGATCACCGGGCAGACGCTGGTGGTCGACGGCGGGATCTTCCTCAACGCCGCTGTGGGATAAACGCAGTTGGGCCTCGGCCGGGCCTCTTCACGAAGGCGTCGCCCCTGACCTGGGGCGGCGCCTTCGTCGTACGCGGACGGGCACTTCGGCATGCGAATACGTGTACGAGGAACCGGTTCGCCGCGCTTCGCACTGCGGTAGGGTCTCGCGCCAACCCCCCTTGGTACGGCCGATCGAGGAGCGTGCGCGTGTTCATGAAGCGAAGCCTGCGGGGTCTGGCGGCCTTCGCCTCCCTCGGGATGGCTGTGAGCTGCGGCTACCTCTCCGGGGGCGGATCGGGCGACCAGGGCCCCATCGTCGTCGGCACCACCAGCGCGCCCAGCACCCTCGACCCGGCCGGATCGTGGGACGGCTCCTGGGAGTTGTTCCGCAACGTCTACCAGACGCTCCTCGCCTACCCGAACGGCGCGACCACGCCCGAGCCGGACGCCGCGAAGAGCTGCGCCTTCAGCTCCGACCACCGCGTCTACCGCTGCGAGCTGAAGGACGGGCTGAAGTTCTCCAACGGCGACAAGCTGGACGCCGAGGCCGTCAAGCACTCCGTCGAGCGCATCCGGGCGATCAACGCGCAGACCGGGCCCGCCGGGCTCCTCGGCAGCCTCGACAAGGTCGAGACCAGCGGGGACCGGGAGGTCGTCTTCCGGCTCAACAAGCCCGACGCGACCTTCCCGTTCGTCCTCGCGACCCCCGCGCTCTCGCTCGTGCCGCCCGTCGACTACCCCGACAACTCGCTGCGCAAGGACTCCCGGGTCATCGGCTCCGGGCCCTACCGGCTCGACTCCTACGAGCAGGGCAAGGAGGCCGTCCTCGTCCGCAATCCGTCGTACAAGGGGCTCGCGAACCGCAAGAACGACGCGGTGACCATCCGGTACTTCCAGGATTCCGCCACCATGGTCAAGTCCCTGCGCGACGGCGGGATCGACATCACCTACCAGGGGCTCGCCGCCGACGACGTCGTCTCCCTGGAGGGCAAGAGCGACGAGAACAAGGGACTCGAGCTGTACGAGGGGGCCGGCAGCGCCATCAACTACCTCGTCTTCAACCCCAAGGACAAGGCGGCGAACAACATCGCCGTGCGGCAGGCGATCGCCCAGACCATCGACCGCCCGGCCATCGCCCACAAGGTCTACCAGGACACCGTCGAGCCCCTGTACTCCATGGTGCCGCAGGGCCTCACCGGGCACACGACGCCCTACTTCGACGTCTTCGGCGACCCCGATCCGGCCAAGGCGAAGAAGATCCTCGACGAGGCCGGCGTCACCACGCCCGTCCCGCTCACCCTCTGGTACACCAGCGACCGGTACGGCTCCGACACCGGGCTCGAATTCAAGGAGATCAAGGCCCAGTTGGACGGGTCCGGGCTGTTCCGGGTCACCCTCAACAGTCGGCCCTGGAACACGTACGTCGTCGGCTACGAGAAGGGGGAGTACCCCGTGTTCGGGCGGGGGTGGCAGCCGGACTTCCCCGATCCCGACAACTTCATCGCGCCGTTCGTGGGGCAGCAGAACGCGCTCGGGACGCCGTACGCCGTCAAGAAGATCACCGATGTGCTGCTGCCGCGGTCGCGGGAGCAGAGCAACCGGGCCGACGTCGTGAAGGACTTCCAGGAGGCGCAGCGGATTCTCGTCGAGGACGTGCGGCTGCTGCCGTTGTGGCAGGGGAAGCAGTACATCGCGGCGAACGAGGACGTGGGGGGCGCGGAGCGGGCGTTGGACCCGGCGACGATCATGATGGTGTGGGAGTTGTCGCGGAAGACGAGTTGGTGAGCGGGGGCCGGTCTCGGGCCGGCGGTTCCTGAGCGGGCGGTTCCTGGGGGCGGGGGCGATTGTCAGTGGGCGGCGGTAGGTTCTGAGGTCTGGAAGCCATCGCACGACCGAAGGACGTTGACGTGACCGACATCGCCATGCTGCCCGAGTCCTGGCGCGGGATCCTGGGGGACGAACTACAGCAGCCCTACTTCAAGGAGCTGACCGAGTTCGTGGAGGAGGAGCGGGCGAAGGGTCCCGTCTACCCGCCGCGCGAGGAGGTCTTCGCCGCGCTGGAGGCGACGCCGTACGACAAGGTGAAGGTCCTGATCCTCGGTCAGGACCCGTACCACGGCGAGGGGCAGGGGCACGGGCTGTGCTTCTCCGTGCGGCCCGGGGTGCGGATTCCGCCGTCCCTGCGGAACATCTACAAGGAGATGAACTCCGAGCTGGGGGCGCCGGTCCCGGACAACGGGTATCTGATGCCGTGGGCCGAGCAGGGGGTGCTGCTGCTCAACGCCGTGCTGACGGTGCGTGCGGGTGAGGCCAACTCCCACAAGAACAAGGGGTGGGAGAAGTTCACGGACGCGGTGATCGGCGCGGTGGCCTCGCGGCCCGATCCCGCGGTGTTCGTGCTGTGGGGGGCGTATGCGCAGAAGAAGGCGCGGCTGATCGACGCGGAGCGGCATGTCGTGGTGCAGGGGGTGCATCCCTCGCCGTTGTCCGCGAAGGGGGGGTTCTTCGGGTCTCAGCCGTTCACGCAGATCAACGCGGGGGTGGCTGGGCAGGGGCATGAGGCCATCGACTGGACTGTGCCGAATCTGAAGTGAGGGTGGGGTGACGGGCCGACCGGGGCGCGGGGGCGCGCCGGTCGGGTCGGGTGTCGAGGGGGTTGTTGGCGGGCCGGGCGGGGCTTGGGGTGGGGCCTGTCGGTGGGGTGAGGGGGGAATGGCCGGGCCGGGTGGGGTCGGCGAGGTGGTTTGCAGGGCGGGCGGCGAGGGGGGACTCGTAGCCGGGAGGCCGGAGTCCTGCCGGGCCCCCGGGTGGGCCCGTTCGTGGGGCTTGGTGTCGCCGACCGGGTTCTTCGTCGTGGGCGGTTAGCGTCATGGGAGGTACGGACGGCCGACCTGGCACGGAGGGCACGGTGGCGGAGCAGCGGGAGCGGGCAGCGGTGGACGCGTTGCTGACGCGGATCGGGCAGGGCGTGATGTTGCATCACGGGGGTGACCGGGAGGAGGCGCGGGACCGGCTGCTGGTGATGTGGGCGGAGGTGGGGGAGTCGGGGGAGGCCGTGCACCGGTGCACGCTCGCGCACTACCTCGCCGACACGCAGGACGACCCCACCGACGAGCTGGCCTGGGATCTGCGGGCGCTGACGGCGGCCGAGGAGAGTCCGGGGGCCGTACGGTCCCTCTACCCCTCCCTGCACCTCAATCTCGCCGCCGATTACGAGCGGCTCGGGCGGCCCGACGCCGCGCGTACGCATCTGCGGGCGGCGCGGGTGGCGGCGCGAGGGCTGGGGGAGGACGGGTACAGCTCGGGGGTGCGGGAGTCGATCGAGCGGCTCGCGGAGCGGCTGGGCGAGGGGGACGGGGAAGGGGAGGCGTGGGGGCCTTGGGGGCCGGCGATGCGGTGACCTCCGGTGGATCGGCCGCGGTCCGTGCGGGGGTTGATCCGAAATGCCGTGACCAACCCCATACGGTTCGGGTAGCCGTGCGGTAGCGGACCGTCAGCGCTTGCCCCTAGGCTTGTCCGCATGTCCCCCGATCCTGGTGCCCTTGGTTCCGTGCGGTCCGCTGCCGAATTGAACGAGCGGATCAGGTCGTTGTGGCTGCGCGCGGGCGGGTACCTCTCGGCGCACGAGCGCGCGGAGTACGAGTTGCTGGTCGTGGAGTGGGCCGAGGCGATCCGGGGCGAGGTCGTCGAGGCGGCTTGAAGGGCGGACGACGCGGGGTGACTCGTAGGGGTCTCGCTGGGCGTCGGGCGTGGGGTGGGGGTGTGCGGGGCTGAGACCTTGGCTGAGCGCCGGGTTGGGGTGGCGGTGCGGGCGGGGGGAATCCGGCGCGGCGGGGCTGGAGTTGAGGGTGCCCGTACGGTGCTGAGGATGCTGGCCGTGAGCCGTGAGCCGTGAGCCGTGAGCCGTGAGCCGTGAGCCGTGAGCCGTGAGCCGTGAGCCGTGAGCCGTGAGCCGTGAGCCGTGGGGTGTGTCGGTAGGCGTTCGGTTCAGCGACCGCCCGCCACCCGCAGCACCGCCCCCGTCGTGTACGCGGCCTCGTCCGACAGGAGCCACGCCACGGCCGCCGCGATCTCGTCGGCCCGGCCCGGTCTGCCCAGCGGAATCGCGGCGGCGGCCCGATGCGCTCGCCCGGGGTCCCCCATCGCCGCGTGCATCTCGGTGTCGATCATCCCGGGGGCGACGGCGTTGACGCGGATTCCGTCGGCTCCCAGCTCCTTGGACAGCCCGACGGTCAGCGCGTCCACGGCCGCCTTGCTCGCGGCGTAGTGGACGTAGTCCCCGGCGCTGCCGAGCGTCGCCGCGGCCGACGAGATGTTCACGATCGCCCCGCCGCCCCGCGACGCCATCAACTGCGCGGCCCGGCGCGAACACAGCAGTACGCCGAGGAGGTTGACGTCCACCACGCGCCGCAGATCCGCGGGCGCGGCGTCCGCGAGACGCCCCAGCGGACCCGTCACCCCCGCGTTGTTCACCAGCCCCGTCACCGCCCCCAACTCCCCCTCCGCCACCTCGAACAACCGCTCCACATCCGCCTCGACGGACGTGTCGACCCGCACCACGACCGCCCGCCGCCCCGCCTCCCGCACCTCCCTGGCCACCCCCTCCGCCGCCCCCGCGTCCCGCACGTACCCGACCACCACGTCATGCCCGTCCCCACCCAGCCGGCGGCAGATCCCCGCCCCGATCCCCCGACTCCCACCGGTGACGACAGTGACACGGGCCATCACAGAACCTCCGAGTACACGACAGCGAACCCCACCCTAGGCGCAGCCCCCCGACCACCACCCCACCCCTCACAACCGCTTCTTCGTTCGGCAACAGCAAACCCACCACACCGAGTCCACACCCACCGGGCCCGGCGTTGACGCCGTCCGTGCGACATGCGCACAATCTGCGAGCTCTTGAGGGGGAGAGGCACCATGAACGACGTTCGAGGCCACCGCGCGACCATGGGCGCGCTCGCGCTGAACCCGGCGGCGCCGGCAGAGGTCCTGATCCGGCTGCTCCACGAGGAGAGCAAGGCGGCCTGGGACAGCATCACCTGGCGTGCTCTGCCGGACGAGGTGGTGGACGCGATCGTCACGCACCCCTCCCGCAGGTTGCGCATGGCGCTGGCCGGGAATCCCGCGGTGACGCCGGAACAGCGCGCCAGGCTCGTCGACGACGCCGACCCACGCGTCCGCATGGCCTTGGCCGACGGCCCCAACTGGTTCCGCGTTCCTGTGGAGCCGCTGCCCCTGCCCGCACAGCGGCGTCTGCTCGCCGATCCTGACCCACGGGTCCGCGACAGCGCGGCGCACTGCCGCCACACGGCCCCGAGTCTGGTCGCCGGCCTCGCGGACCACCAGGAGGCGGAGCTCCGCCGGGCCGCCTGCGGCGAGTGGAACCTTCTCTCGGAGGACACCCGAAGCCGTCTGCTCCACGACACTGACGACGACGTACGCCGGACGGCCACGACACAGGCGTGCCGGAGCGACGCGGACCTCACGGACCACCTCCTCGCCGAGGGAATCGCCGGCTTCGCCAGACAGGACGTGATCCGGCACGGCGCCATGAACCCGACGACCGCCGAACGCCTCGCGGCGAGCACGGCCGAGGAGGACCGGCGGGAACTGGCCGCCAACCTCGGCGTCCCCATCGACATCGTCAGGCCGTTGGCGTACGACGAGGCGCACGGCGTCCGCCTGGAAGTGTCCGTACGACCCGAACTGACGGAGACGGAACGCGCCGCCGTCGACATCACCATCGAGGAGTCCGACCGGATCTACCCCGTGGAGTGGGTCCTGCGCTGCGACGACCCCGACGTACTGCGCCGCTGTGGCACCTCGTCCAACATCCTGCTGCGCCGCAGTGCCGCCCACAGCCGGCACCTGCCCGCCGACGTCGTCGAGCTGCTCTCGAAGGACGAGGACTACCCCGTACGACTCCTGCTGTGCGAGAACCAGCCGACCGTCGATGGCGAGGTGGTGCTCCGGACGTATCTCGACTGCCAGGTCATCACCAAGAGCGGCCTCCTGCACCACCCGAACTTCCCGCGCACGGGCAACGCGGGACGCTTCGCCGACGACCCTGACCCGGACAGCCGCCTGCTGGTGGGGCTCGACCCCCAGGCACCCGCCGACGTGATCGCCCGGCTGCTCACCGACCCCGACGCGCGTGTCCGCGCCATGGCCGCCGCGCACCCCACGCTGCCGCTGCCCCTCGTCCTCCGCGCCCTGAAAGCCCCCGAGACCGCCTCCCGAGCCCTCGCCAACCCGAGCCTTCCCGTGGACACCATGCACCGATGGCTGGACGACACGGGCATCCCCCGCTGACCCGGCCGTCGGCCCACCAGGCCACTCGCCCAGCCGACGCCGGTCTGTCAGGAGCGCGAAAGCGAGCCGTACGGTTTTCTGCTGCTTGGCGGTGGACTGCCAGCCGCTGAGGTCGGGACGGCGATGATGCGTGTCGTGCGTCGCGACGACGTGGACGTCGACAATGGCGACGGCGTGCTCTCGTTCGGCCGCCCACCGGCACCTCCCGAACCATTGCTCTCGTCTCGTGAACCTCGTTCAGAAGGACCGGAAGATCCCCTCGGGATCATCGTGCGCCCACGCCGCATACTCCTCGAAGCCCAGGTTGCCGATGCTCAGGTTCGCGTGCACTTCATGGACGCCCGCGGGGGCGACGCGGAACTCGCGGCCGAACTCGGTCAGCCGGTCGTAGGACTCGTCGTCCTCGCAGTCCTCCCGCGTCAGCGTGGTGACGGCCAGCAGCGCGTGGCTCTCGGTCCGCATGGTCGTACGGTCGGAGAGGAAGACGACGGACAGCTCGTCGTCGGCGCGGGTCGCGGTCAGCACCTCGTCCACGGTCGCCGCCGCCCAGGCCGGATCGTTGACGAAGTGGACGTCAGCGTCGTACGGCCTGTCTCCCCAGGGCTGCGTCAAGGCCGCTGCCACGTTCTGCCATGCCTGGTCGTCGTGGTAGTCGGTCCTGACGATCAGAGTGTCGTACTCGGCACGTCCGGTGACGGCGGGCAGCGGTCTCATGGAGGTCTCTCCTCGGCGGCATTCGGTGAGTCGTGCCCGACTGTCTCATGCAGGCGTACGCCCCCCCGCCGAGGGCCGAGACGGCGACGTTCCGTCACCGCAGATGCCCCAACACATCCTCCGCCACCTCGAACGGCCGCTCCCGCGGCAGCAACTCCGTCGCCTGGTCCAGGCGGCCCGCGCGGACGTGTTCGTGGATCTGGTGGGCCAGGGGGGTCACGTCCTCGATGCCGACGATCCAGTCGTCCGCGTATCGGGCGGTCGCCTCGCCGGTGAGGCCCAGTTGCAAGGAGCGATGGGGGAGGGGCTGCGAGCGGAGACCCCGTTCCGGGTCCCACTGGACCCGGGCGGGGGACCGCTTCAACTGCCGTTTCCAGTCGGCCTGGTCGGCGTACAGCTCGGGCACGTAGTGGGACAGGCAGGCGTTTCGGAGGGCCCATTCGAAGCCCTCTCGACGGATCTCGACGGCCAGGACGGTCTCCTGGCCCTCCTTCGTGCCCCATCCGCAGCGGTACATCATCCACAGGAACGACGGCTTGATCCAGGTCATGCGCTCCCGGCTCCAGGCAGGCGGAAAGTGGTCGTCGCGGGCCGCGGGGAGGCCGATGTCGGGGCGGTACGCCTGGTAGACGGTGAGGGTCGTGGAGGTGTGGTGGGCGCGGATCTCGCGGATCGGGTGGGGCATGGGGGAAGGGTTGCCGAGAGTGGTGACGCGGGGCCAGTGAATATCGAGTCGGGGACAGTTGGGTGACTGCCTCTTGGTTTGGGGGCGGTGATCCCCAAGACTCGGTGGTATGACCCAGCGTGTGGAACTCGCCACCGTGATGGACCGGTTGGCCGTCGACGAGCTGATCACCGACTACGCGAGAGCCGTGGACGACGCCGACTGGGCGTCGTACGAAGGGCTGTTCGTCGCCGAGGGGCGGGCCGACTACCGGTCGGCCGGGGGGATCGAGGGGAGGGTGGGGGAGGTGGCCGTGTGGCTCGCGGAGAGCATGGCGCTGTTCGGGATGCGCCAGCATCTGATCGTCAACCGGCGGGTCAGTTTCGGGCAACGGGAACAGGATCTGGGGGACACGGCGCGGGTGGAGGCCGACTACGTCAATCCGATGCGGTTCGCGGGCGGGGAGTCTTCCGCGACGGTTCCCGATTTCGTCGCCGGGGGGCGTTACGTCTTCGCGTTGCTGCGGACGTACGACGGTTGGCGGTTCGCCGGGGTGGTCGTGGAGGAGAAATGGCGCCGGCTGGCCGAGCGCGGCCTGTCGTAGATCGCCGGGCACGCGCACACTGGACGCACATCGACCCGGAGGCGCCGTATGACCATCCCCTGGCCCGCCTCCCCCCGTGCGCGTACGGCCCTCGCCGCGCTCACCGGCGCGCTTCCCGTCCTCGCCTTTCCCGCGCCCGGCCTCTGGTGGTGGGCGTACGCGGCGCTCGTGCCCTGGATGCTGCTCGTGCGTACGGCGCCGACCGGGCGCCGGGCGGCGTACGAGGGGTGGGCCGGCGGGTTCGGGTTCATGCTGGCCATGCATCACTGGCTGCTGCCGAGCCTGAACGTGTTCACGTTCGTGATCGCCGGGCTGCTGGGGGCGTTGTGGGCGCCTTGGGGGTGGCTGGTGCGGCGGCTGCTGGGTGGTCCGGGAGGGCCCCGCCCCGGAACCTCCCGCCCCCGAGACGCCGCGATCGCCCTCCTCGTCCTCCCCTCCGCCTGGCTCGCCGTCGAACTCGTCCGCTCCTGGCAAGGACTCGGCGGCCCCTGGGGCATGCTCGGCGCCAGCCAGTGGCAGGTGGACCCGGCGTTGCGGCTCGCCTCCGTCGGCGGCGGCTGGCTGCTGAGCCTCCTCGTCGTCGCCGTGAACACGGCCCTCACGATCCTCGTCGCCGCCCCCGCCGCCCGTACCTCCGCCCTCGCCGCCCTCCTCGCGACGACGGTGGCGACCACCGCCGCGTACGTGTGGGCACCCCGCCCCGGAACCACCGGCCACACCCGGATCGCCGTCGTCCAGGCGGGCGTCGTCGACGGCCCCGACCGCCGCTTCGACCGCGAGGAACAGCTCACCCGCGAACTGATCGGCCAGGACGTCGACCTGGTCGTGTGGGGTGAGAGCAGTGTCGGATACGACCTCAAGGACCGCCCCGACCTGGCGAAACGCCTCGCCGCCCTGTCCGGCGCGACCGGCGCGGACATCCTCGTCAACGTCGACGCGCGCCGCTCCGACCGCCCCGGCATCTACAAGAGCTCGATCCTGATCGGCCCGGACGGTCCGACGGGCGACCGGTACGACAAGATGCGGCTGGTGCCGTTCGGGGAGTACATCCCGGCGCGTTCGCTGCTCGGCTGGGCCACGTCCGTGGGGAAGGCGGCCGGTGAGGACCGGCGCCGGGGCACCCGACAGGTCGTCATGGACGTCGCCCCCGACCTGCGCATCGGCCCGATGATCTGCTTCGAGACGGCGTTCCCCGACATGAGCCGCAACCTGGCCCGTGAGGGCGCCGACCTCCTCGTCGCCCAGTCCTCGACCTCGTCGTTCCAGCACAGCTGGGCCCCCGCGCAGCACGCCTCCCTGGGCGCGCTGCGCGCCGCCGAGACCGGCCGGACGTTCGTCCACGCGACCCTGACCGGCGACTCCGCCGTCTACGACCCGGACGGCCACCGCATCGGCCGCACCCTCGGTACGACCGACAGCGCCACGGCCGTGTACGAGGTCCCGCTCACCGAAGGCCGGACGCTGTACGCCCGCTACGGCGACTGGACGGTGTACGCGGCCCTCCTCACGCTCGCCGCGTACGCCGTCAGGATCGCCCCGACCCTCCGTGACCGGACACCTCGCGCACGATCCGCTCGCACAGCTCATGAGTCGCCAGCGCGTCCCGCGCGCTGAGCGTCCGCCCCGCCCGCACCGCCTCCAGGAACGTCAGCACCACCTGCTCGATGCCGCGCTGCCGGGCCACCGGCACCCAGTCGCCGCGCCGCCGCACACTCGGCTGGCCCTTGTGGTCGACGATCTCGGCGAGGTTGACCACCTGCCGCTTGGTGTCCTGACCGGAGACCTCCAGGATCTCCTCGTTCGACCCGCTCAGCCGGTTCATCACCCCGAGCGCGGTGAAACCGTCGCCCGCCAGTTGCAGCACGACGTGGTGCAGCAGGCCCTCCTCGACCCGGCCGCGCACGGTGACGTCCTCGATCTCGCCCGGCACCAGGAACCGGAGCGTGTCGACGACGTGCACGAAGTCGTCGTACACCATCGTGCGGGGGTCCTCCGGGAGCCCTATGCGGTTCTTCTGCATCAGGATCAGCTCGCGCGGGTGGTCGGCGCACTGGACGTACCCGGGCGCGTGACGCCGGTTGAAGCCGACGGCGAGCGAGACGCCGCGCGCCTCCGCGAGCTCCACCAGCCGTACGCAGTCGTCGAGCCGGTAGGCCAGCGGCTTGTCGACGTACGTCGGGACACCCGCCTCCAGCAGCCGCGTCACCAGCTCCGGGTGCGCCGACGTCGAGGCGTGCACGAACGCGGCGTCGAGGCCCTGGGCGAGGAGCGAGTCGAGGTCGCCGTGCCGCCGGTCCGCCGGGAGCCGGAGCCCGTCGCCGACCTCGTCCAGCGTCGCGGACGTCCGCGTGTGCAGATGCAGATCCAGCCCCGGCAGCCCGCCGAGCACCGGCAGATACGCCTTCCGCGCGATGTCCCCGAGCCCGACACAGCCGACCTTCACCCGCACTCCTCACGTCGCCGTCCGCTCCGCAGCATACGGCGGAGACCAGTCCGCTATGCCGTCGAAGCCTCGCAGCAGCACCCCGGAACCGCCCGCCGACAACACCCTGACGACCGTGTCCCGCAGCCCCGTCGACACCCGTCCCGGCAGCAGACTCAGCCGCCCCGCCCGCACGGCCCGCCGAGCGATGCCCGTCGTGCGCGGCAGCCGCGCGGCCGTGTACGCGGACAGGTCGGCCCGATGGCGCGCGAGCACGACACCGTCCTCGATCGCCTGATTGCCCCCTTGCCCGAGACTCGGCGGCATCGCGTGCGCCGCGTCCCCGAGCAGCGCGACCCGGCCCCGGTGGAACGCGGGGAGGGGTACGGCGAGCCGGTACACGTCGTGGCGCAGGACGTCCCCGGCTCCGACGGCGGCCAGGATCTCCGGCACCGGCCGGTGCCAGTCCCCGTACCGCCGCAGCAGTTCCTCCCGCTCGTCGCCGGCCTGCTCCCCCTCGGGCGCGAGCGCGGCGGCGTACGCGTACACCCGTCCGTCCCGGAGCGGATGCGACCCCCACAACCGCCCCCGTCCCCACGTCTCGTGCGAGGCGAACTCCACACCCGCGAGCGGCACCAGCACCCGCCATGTGGTGAACCCGGCGTACACCGCGTCGGGCCGGTCCGGGAACAGCACCCCGCGTACGACGGAGTGGGCCCCGTCCGCGGCGACGACCAGGTCGGCCTCCAGTTCCCCTTCCGGCGTGGACACGCGGGCCGGCCGTGAGCCGTACCCGGCGTCGGCGAGCGTCGCGCGGACGCCCGTCCGGACGGCGCCCGGCGGGAGGAGCGCGGCGAGCGTGTCGACGAGGGTGGCCCGGGGGAGCAGGACGAGGGGACCGCCGAAACGCCTCCGCGCGGCCTCGGCGCTGGAACGCGAGAGCCAGCGTCCGCCGGGGGACCGGAGCCCGCCGTCCCCCTGCCACGCCGCCAGGTCACGGATCTCGTCGCCGGCCCCGAGTACGTCGAGGGCGCGCAGGGCGTTCGGGGCGAGGGAGATCGCGGAACCGACCGGGGCCAGGGAGGGGGCGCGTTCGAGGACGGTGACCTGGGCACCGGCACGGTGGAGGGCCGCGGCGGCGGTGAGGCCGCCTATGCCGGCGCCGATGACGAGGGTGCGCATGCTTCCTCCTCGGACTACATCTGTAGTGGCGCGTCGACTGTACTACGGGTGTAGTTGGAGGGGGTAGGTTCGGTGCATGCCGGTACACCACCCCACCCCCGAGCCCGAGCGCGTGGCCTCGGTCTCCCGCGCCGACCTCGTCGCCGACGCGGCCATCGCGCTCCTCGCCGAGCGGGGTATGCGGGGCCTCACCCATCGCGCCGTCGACGAGGCCGCCGGGCTCGCGCAGGGGTCCACCTCCAATCTGGCCCGGACCCGTCAGGCACTTCTCGAACTCGCCGTCCGGCGGCACGCCGAGCGGGAGGCGGGCGTGCTGGGCCTCGGTGGACTTCCCGGTCCGGAGGAGGGGGTGGACGCGCTCGCACGCGCGCTCGCCGGCGCCGTACACAGGCTGTTGAGCGAGGAGCGGGTGCTGGTGGTCGCGCGGTACGAGCTGGCGTTGGAGGCCACGCGGCGGGCCGAACTGCGGGAGTTCTACGACGCGACGGGGGCGCGGTTCCGGGAGGCGCTGCGGGGGACGGTCGTGGGGGCCGGGTCCCGGGAGCCCGAACGGCATGTGCTGTCGCTCGTGGCGTGGGCGGACGGGCTGATGTTCTCGTGTGTCGCGGGGGGCTTCGGCGCGCCGTCGCAGGACGAAGTGCGCGATGGGGTGCGGGAGTTGCTGCGGGGGATGCTGTGGCGGTGAAAACGCGTGGCCGGTCGAGGGGGTGTGCGGGATCATGCGGGGATGAGTACGCAGCGCACCGAACCGGCCCAGGACGCGTCCGAGCGGGACATGGTGGAGGGGTGGTTGGAGTATCACCGGCAGACGCTGGCATGGAAGTGCGAGGGGCTGAGTGACGAGCAGTTGAGGACGGCCGCGGTGGCGCCGTCCGAGTTGTCGTTGATGGGGCTCGTCCGGCATATGGCGGAGGTCGAGCGGGGGTGGTTCCGGCGGACTCTCGCGGGGGGTGCGGAGGGGCCGATCTACTACAGCGACGCCGATCCGGACGGGGAGTTCCATCTCACCGAGAAGGACACCTGGGCCGAGGCGTACGCCACCTGGCAGGGGGAGATCGAGGCCGCCCGGGAGCATGCCGCCCGGTTCGCGCTCGACGATCTCTCCGAGGGGAAGGGGCGGTCCACCGGGGAGCCGTTCAGTCTGCGGTGGATCTACACGCACATGATCGAGGAGTACGCCCGCCACAACGGGCACGCGGACCTGCTGCGCGAGCGCATCGACGGCGCCACCGGGGAGTGAGGGGGCGCCCGGGGGCGTGACGCCGGGGGCGCGGCGTCAGTTCGCGCCGACCGGGGCCGTCCGTACGGGGCAGGAGATCACCCGTGCGGGCCAACCTCCGCTTGTCCACCGCCCCTCCGGGCGCCGGAGCCGCCAGAGTTGCGCGGGTGCACCGTACGACGACTACCGCGACCCTGCTGGTGACCGTGGCCGCCTCCGCTCTCACCGGATGCGTGACCGTCCAGCACCACCCGCCCGCGCCCGGCGCGTCCGCCGTCCCCTCCGTCCCGCCGCTGCCCCGGCCCGACGGGAACGCGCGGACGCGGGTGATCCAGGCGCCGGCCCGGGAGGCGCTCGACATGGTCGCTCCGTCGCGTACGGCGCCGGCGCCGCGCAGGCGGGGGGCGGAGGCGACGCAAGTGCCTGCGGCGCGGGAGCGGGAGTCGGTGCCCGAGCGCCGGGTTCGTCCTCAGCGGCCGGTGACGCCTGACGAGCCTCGGATCGAGATTCCCGATGTGGAGTCGGAGGTTCGGAGGCAGGCGGATGTGTGTGCGCTCGGGAGGCAGTACGGGGGGTGGCGGGAGGGGAGTGCCGAGGCTCGGATCTGTGATCAGGCGTATGGGCGGTAGCGGTGGGTGCCTGAGGGGGTGGTGCTTCGAGTTGTGTGGCGGCTGCTGGTTCGTCGTGGCTTGTCGCGCCCACGCGGCGGTAGCCGCACATCGGATACAGCCCCGCGCCCCTTAGGGGGTGCGGGAGCCCCTGGTGGAAAGAGCCCCCTCGTCTTCAATTTTCTCAGCCCGCCGATTCCGCCGCGTGCGGGCTCAGGACGCCCGCGCTGACCAGGGCGATGATGACGATGCCGAGGGCGACTCGGTAGTACACGAACGGCATGAAGGACTTGGTGCTGATGAACTTCATGAACCACGAGATGACGACGTAGCCGGAGACGAAGGCGATGCCGGTGGCGAAGAGGGTGGGGCCCCAGGCGACGTGGTCGCTCTCCAGGGCGTCCTTCGTCTCGAAGAGGCCGGACGCGAGGACGGCCGGGATCGCGAGGAGGAAGGAGTAGCGGGCGGCGGCCTCGCGCTTGTAGCCCATGAAGAGGCCACCGGTGATGGTGGCGCCGGAGCGGGAGACGCCGGGGATGAGGGCGCACGCCTGGCAGAGGCCGAAGATCAGGCCGTCCTTGATGCCGAGGTTCTCCAGGGACTTGCGCTGCTTGGGCGCGCGGTGCCTGCGGTCCGCCTCGTCGCGGGCGGCGAGCCGGTCGGCGACGCCCATCACGATGCCGATGACGATGAGCATCGTCGCGGTGATCCGCAGATCGCGGAACGGGCCCTCGATGTGCTCCTTGAGGGTGAGCCCGAGGACGCCGATCGGGATCGAGCCGACGATCACCAGCCAGCCCATCCTGGCGTCGTGGTCGGCACGCATCTCCTTGTCGAACAGCGAACGCGTCCACGCGGACAGGATGCGTCCGATGTCCTTGCGGAAGTAGATCAGCACCGCCGCTTCCGTACCGATCTGGGTGATCGCCGTGAACGCGGCACCGGGGTCCTTCCAGCCGGAGAACGCCGCGGTGAGCCGCAGGTGCGCGCTGGAGGAGACGGGGAGGAACTCGGTCAGCCCCTGGACGAGCCCGAGGATGAGGGATTCAAACCAAGACATGTGGTTACGGAGTCCAAGTGCCGATCGGGAACTGACGAGGAACGCGACAACGGTGACGTGGGCCGCCGGTGACACGGCAGCACGCCGCGCGCGGAGATCAACGGGTGCAGGGGCAGCGTAGCGTCCCCCGGGGACAGGGCGGGCACAGGGGCGGCGCATGCGGCTCGTGAGATGTTCACATCAGCGGCCCGAACCCACACCCTGCCCCACCCCCTCTCACCCCATTTGACCTGTTGACCCACCCCACCACCGCCACATACGTTGCTGGCGAGAGAAAGCGCTTGCTGTAGGGATCGCCCCACGGCTCGCGCGTACGGCCGCCAGTCCGAGGAGCACTGATCACCCCCATGCCCCCGACCACTCCGCTCACCGGCCGAAGGATTCGCGCGGCTGTCATCGGCACCGGCGCCATCGGCCGCGGCTCGCATCTCCCGGCGCTCCAGCAGCTCGCCGCGGAGGGCGAGGTCGAGGTCGTCGCGGCCGTCGACATCGACGCCGCCGCCGTCGAGGCGTTCTGCGCGGAGGGCGGTGTGCCGCATCCGTACACCGATCTGGAGCTGATGCTCGCCGAGCAGCGCCCGGACCTGGTGACCATCTGCACGCCGCCCACCCTGCACCGCGTCCAGAGCCGGGCCGCGCTGCGGGCCGGGGCGTGGGTGCTGTGCGAGAAGCCGCCCGTCCTGACCCTGGCCGAGTACGACTCCGTCGCCGCCGAGGAGGGGACGGCGACGGGTCCGTACTCCTCCATCGTTTTCCAGCACCGTTTCGGTTCGGGCACCCGGCATGTGCGCCGCCTGCTCGCCGAGAAGGCGCTCGGACGGCCGCTCGTCGCGCACTGCCAGACGACGTGGTACCGGGACACCGCCTACTACGCCGTCCCCTGGCGCGGCCGGTGGGCCACCGAGGGCGGCGGGCCCGCGATGGGGCACGGCATCCACCAGATGGACCTGATGCTGGACCTGCTCGGCCCCTGGAGCGAGGTCCGCGCGATGGCGGGCCGGCTCGTGCACGACGTGGAGACCGAGGACGTCTCCACCGCGCTGCTGCGCTTCGAGAACGGCGCGCTGGCGACCGTCGTCAACAGCGTGCTCAGCCCCGACGAGGTCAGCCGTATCCGCATCGACTGCGAGCGGGCGACCGTCGAACTCGTCCACCTCTACGGGCACTCCAACGCGAACTGGACGATCACCCCCGCGCCTGGTGTCTCCGCGGAGGAGGCCGCCGCGTGGCTCGACTTCGGCGCGGACGTGCCGAGTTCGCATCTGGAGCAGCTGCGGGAGCTGGTCGCGAGCATGCGCGCCGGTGAACGGCCGCGGCTCAGCGGCGAGGAGGGGCGGGCGAGCCTCGAACTCGTCAGCGCCCTCTACAAGTCGGCGTTCACCGATGTGACGGTCCGGCGCGGCGAGATCGGCGACGGCGACCCGTACTACACCGCACTGCACGGCAACGCGCCCGGCTGGGCGCCCGAGGAGGGGTCCGCGTGAGCCAGGAGCTGCGTGTCGTCCACGCGCACGGCGAGCACATCACCGTCACCGAACCGGTCACCGGCGTCGAACTCCTCTCGTACGTCTACCGCGCCGAGGCCGACTGGGAGGCGCCCAAGCCGTACATCCACCCGCTGCGCACCCTCGCCGGGGACGTCGTCACCGACTACCGGCCCAACGACCACCGCTGGCACAAGGGCCTCTCCCTGACCGCCTCGCACCTCTCCGGCGCGAACCTGTGGGGCGGCAACTCCTATGTGCACGGCGAGGGTTACCTCGCGCTCCCCGAGCGGGTCGGCTCGATGCGGCACGCCGGCTTCGACGAGGTGACGGCCGCCGACGGCCGCGTCGTGATCGCCGAACGGCTCACCTGGCACCCGTACGACGGTGAGCTGTGGGCCGAGGAGACGCGCCGGGTCGAGGTGCACGACGTCGACCTGCACTCCCGTTCCTGGGCGCTGACCTGGACGAGCGCCATTACCAACCGGCGTACGGAACCGCTCCTGTTCGGCAGCCCCACCACCGCCGGGCGTGACATGGCGGGCTACACCGGGCTGTTCTGGCGCGGTCCCCGTGCCTTCCGGGACGGCCGCATCATCGGCCCCGACGGGGAGGGCCCCGAACTCATGGGCACGCAGGGGGAGTGGCTCGCCCTCTCCGGCGAGCACGACGGCACCGACGGCCACGCCACCGTCGTCCTCGCCCACGCCCCCGAGAACTCCGGCGGGCACCCCGCGCACTGGTTCGTCCGCAACGAGCCCTTCGCCGCGATCGCCCCCTCCTGGGCCTTCTTCGAGGAGCTGGAGCTGCCGCCGGGCGAGACGCTCACCCGGCGCTACCGGGTCGTCGTCGCCGACGGCGCCTGGGAGCGGGCCGACATCGTCAAGTACCTGGCGGAGCGCCCGTGGTGAACGGCTTCGCGGGGCTGCCGGGCGGCGTCGGCGTCTCCCGGCTGTGCGTGTACGACTGGCCCGCCCCCGACGGCCTCCACGGCGGAACTCCCCATATGCACCTGGCCTGTTCGGAGGGGTATGTGGTGACCGGCGGCCGGGGCGCCGTCCAGACCCTCACGGCGTCGGGCTACGAGGTCACCCCGCTGGAGCCTGGCACGGTCGCCTGGTTCACCCCCGGCACGATCCACCGCCTCGTCAACGAGGACGACCTCCGGATCACCGTCCTCATGCAGAACTCCGGTCTCCCCGAGGCGGGCGACGCGGTCCTGACCCTGCCCCCGGAGTACCTCACGGACCCGGACACGTACGCCTCCGCCACCCGCATCCCCCTCGACGCGCCCCGCGAGGAACAGGAGCGGTTCGCCCGCGGGCGGCGCGACCTGGCCCTTGAGGGCTACCGCGCCCTCCGTGACTCCCCCGACGCGCTGTCCGCCTTCCACGCCTCCGCCGCCGCCCTCGTCCGCCCCCTCCTGTCCGAGTGGCGGGAACGCTGGGAGCGGGGCGCGCTGGCCGCCGCCCGGACGACCGGCGACCACCTCGACCGCCTCGCCGAGGGCGACGCCTCACATCTGCGCGGCGCGCTCGTGCGGGCCGAACAGCCCGCCGAGCGGGGGAAGTTGGGGATGTGCGGGCGGCTGGACGTGTACGAGTCGGCGGCGGTGTCGACGCCGTCCGAGTTCGGCGGCTTCGACGTGGTGTGGCGCGGCTACGACCGCCACCAGGTCGATCGCTATCTCAGGACCCTGCCCGAAGCCGGCCCGTCGGCGGGCCCGCCGACGTTCCGGATCGTGGGGCGGGGCTACGACCGGCATCAGGTCGATGCACGCGTCAGGGACCTCCTGGCGGACAGGGGCGTGAACGGCTGACCGCTCGCGCCTCACCTCCGGGGTGGCGGGCGCGGGCCGTGGCGAGTGTCGCGGGGTCCCGGTCGACACCGGTGGCTCGTACACCACGCGCGGAGGGCGGCGGCGTCCAGGCGGGAGGCGAGGGTGGTCATGGGGGAGAGGGTGTGACTTGATGTCGGGATGAGGTCGAGCCGCTTGGGGATCGGGGAGGTCGCGCTGCGCCACGGGGTGGCGGCGCACGTGCTGCGGCACTGGGAGGACAGGGGGCTGCTGGCGCCCGCGCGGGACGGCGCCGGGCGCAGGCGGTACGGGGACGACGAGCTCGCGCGGGTCGCCGTGATCCTGCGGGGCAAGGAGGCGGGGCTCTCGCTCGACGCGATCCGGGTGCTGGTCGAGGACGGGGGTGATCCCGTCGTCCGCCGAGCCGTGCTCGGTGCGCAGGCGGCGGTGCTGCGGGAGCGGATCGCCGCGGCGCGGGCGGCGCTGGGGATCGTCGAGTGCGCTCTGGGGTGCGAGAGCCATGAGCCGGAGGGGTGCGGGTGCGGTCAGGCGGGGAGGGGGCCCGAGAGGGTCCAGCCCGGGGACTGAGGGTGGGGGGTGAGGTCCTCGTGGGCGACCTCGTGGCCGCAGGTGGTGCAGGTGACCGTGGGGATCAGTTCGTGGCCGCAGGTGTGTTCCAGGGACATCGGCGGGTCCGTGGGGTGGAGGTGGCGGTCGCCCCAGGCCATGAGCATGAGGAGGGCGGGTTCGAGGTCGAGGCCCGCGTCCGTGGGGCGGTACTCGTGGCGCAGGGGACGCTCCGAGTAGGTGTGTTTCGTGAGGACGCCGGCGTCGACCAGACGGCGCAGGCGCGCGGAGAGGACGTCCCGGGGGGCGCCGATGTTGCGGACGAGCCGGTCGAAGCGGCCGTTGCCCATGAGGACCTCGCGGACGATCAGGAGGGCGTACTTCTCGCCGACGAGGGAGAGGGCGTCCGCGATGGAGCAGGGGCGGGGGTCCTTGGGGGTGGCCATGGGACCAGTCTAGGGGAGAGTTTGGATTTCCAACTTTGCTGGTCCGAGAGGTGCCTTCGGGGTTAGAGTGGGTTTGGATTTCAAACTTACTCTCGGAGGCATGCCATGCGCGACGCCGTCATCGTCGAAGCCGTCCGCACTCCCGTCGGCAAGGGCAGGCCCGGCGGCTCCCTGTCCCACGTCCACCCCGTCGAACTCCTCGCCCACACCCTGCGCGCCCTCGTCGACCGCAGCGCAGTCGACCCCGCGCTCGTGGACGACGTCATCGGCGGCACGGTCGACCAGGTCGGCGAGCAGGCCGTGAACACCACCCGGTACGCCGTCCTGTCCGCCGGCTTCCCGGAGTCGGTGCCCGCGACGACGGTGGACCGGCAGTGCGGCTCCTCCCAGCAGGCCGTGCACTTCGCCGCGCAGGGCGTCATGTCGGGCGCCTACGACCTGGTCGTCGCCTGCGGGGTCGAGTCGATGAGCCGGGTGCCGATGTGGTCGAACATCCCGGAGGGCAAGGACCCCTTCGGCCCGGGGATCGCCCGGCGCTACCCGGAGGGCCTCGTCCCGCAGGGCGTCAGCGCCGAACTGATCGCCGCGAAGTGGTCCCTCACGCGCGCGCAGCTCGACGAGTTCGCCGCGTCCTCGCACCGCAAGGCCGCCGCCGCGTGGGGGCGGGGCCGTTTCGACGCCGAGGTCGCGCCCCTGGACGGCGTCTCCCGCGACGAGTCCGTGCGCCCCGGCACCACCCCCGAGATCCTCGCCGGCCTCAAGCCCGCCTACTACGACCCCGCCTTCGCCGAACGCTTCCCCCAGATCGAGTGGAACGTCACCGCCGGCAACGCCAGCCCCGTCAACGACGGAGCCTCCGCCGTCCTGATCGCCTCCGCCGACACCGCCGCCCGCCTCGGCCTGCGCCCCCTCGCCCGCCTCCACAGCTTCGCCGTCACCGGCTCCGACCCCCTCCTCATGCTGACCGGCGTCGTCCCCGCCACGGAGAAGGTGCTGCGCCGGGCCGGACTCACCCTCGACGACATCGACCTGTTCGAGGTCAACGAGGCGTTCTCCAGCGTCGTCCTCGCCTGGCGGCAGGAGACCGGCGCGGATCTCGCCAGGGTCAACGTGGACGGCGGGGCGCTCGCCCTCGGGCACCCTCTCGGGGCGAGCGGGACCCGGCTGACGACGACGCTGGTGCACTCCATGAGGGAGCGCGGTGCGCGCTACGGCCTCCAGACGATGTGCGAGGCCGGGGGGCTGGCCAACGCGATGATCCTGGAAGCCGTCTGAGGGGGAGGCCCCACGGAAAACGGAACCCGTTCAAAAAGGTGACCGAGTCTCAGAAAACCGCCCGCTACTTCCCCCGGAGGTGATGCCTCTTCCGCCACGCCACCACCGCCCCCGCCACCGACGGCAGCGCGATCGCCGCGACGGCGATCAGGAACACCGGCGACGTCGGCGACGACGCCCGCGCCCCGGCGACGACGTACGCGGCCGTGTTGGGCACCGACCCCAGCGCGGTCGCGCACAGGAACGGGAACCAGCCGATCCGCGAGACGGCGGCACCGTAGTTGGCCAGTCAGAACGGCATCCCGGGGAACAGCCGCGCCGCCAGCATCGACCGCATGCCGTGCCGGCTCAGCTGGCCGTCCGCCGCCGTCAGCAGCCGCCCCCGCAGCAACGGCCGCAGCGCGTCCTGCCCCAGCACCCGGCCCAGCCCGAACGCGAGCCCCGCGCCGAGGACCGTCCCCACCAGTGTCGTGACGAGCCCCGCCTCCCAGCCGAACAGCGCGCCCGCCGCGAGGTTCAGCAGCGGCCGGGGCACGAACGCGACCGTGCACAGGCCGTAGGCGACCGTGAAGACGGCGGCGGCCGAGGCGCCCGTCATATGGGGCGGCCAGCCGTCCTGGAGGAGCTTCTGCGGCTCGAAGAGCAGCACACTCGCCCCCGCCGCCGCGAGCAGCGCGACCAGCAGCGAGAAACGGGACCAGGGAGCGAGCAGCACGCGCGCGCGGCCCCCGGCCGGCACGGCGACGGGGACGACGAGCTCCGTGGCGGCGGCCGGGGGAGAGGCCGTGGCGGTGCCCCCAGAGCGGGTGGTGGCATCGAGCATTCCGTGACGGTAGCCCACGAAGATGTCTGATCGCTGTATGGGTCTTCTCACCGGGACCCCGCTGAACGCCCCCGCGCGGAAAATCGTTCGACGTACGGCGGTGCTTCGACGAGGATCGAGCACATGTTCCGGTACGCCTTCCACCTCGCAGCATCCGCGGTCGCGGATGCCCCGAAGGCTGCCGTCGCGTACGTCCTGGCATCTGTCGACGGCGCCCGAAGCTGACCCTCCCCCGGAAGTCCGGCGGACCCCGCGAGGGGAGGGTCGGACGGATCACCGGGGTCCCGCACGCTCTCTCCACCGCCACAGCTTCGAGGTACAGCCATGTCCAAGACCGCGTACGTACGCACCAAGCCGCATCTCAACATCGGCACGATGGGCCACGTCGACCACGGCAAGACGACGCTCACCGCCGCCATCACCAAGGTCCTCGCCGACCGCGGCACCGGCACGTTCGTGCCGTTCGACCGCATCGACCGCGCCCCCGAGGAGGCCGCCCGCGGCATCACCATCAACATCTCGCACGTCGAGTACGAGACCGACACCCGGCACTACGCGCACGTCGACATGCCGGGCCACGCCGACTTCGTCAAGAACATGATCACCGGCGCGGCCCAGCTCGACGGGGCGATCCTCGTCGTCTCCGCGCTCGACGGGATCATGCCGCAGACCGCCGAACACGTCCTGCTGGCCCGGCAGGTGGGGGTCGACCACATCGTCGTCGCCCTCAACAAGGCCGACGGCGCGGACGACGAGCTGATCGAACTGGTCGAGCTGGAGGTCCGGGACCTGCTCACGACGCACGGCTACGGCGGCGACAGCGCGCCCGTCGTCCGGGTGTCCGGGCTCAAGGCCCTTGAGGGCGACCCCCGTTGGGTCGCCTCCGTCGAGGCGCTGCTCGACGCGGTCGACACGTACGTGCCGATGCCCGAGCGGTATCTCGACGCGCCGTTCCTGCTGTCCGTCGAGAACGTGCTCACCATCACCGGGCGCGGGACCGTCGTCACCGGTGCCGTCGAGCGGGGGACCGTGCGGGTCGGCGACCGCGTCGAGGTGCTCGGGGCGGACGTCGACACGGTCGTCACCGGCGTCGAGACCTTCGGGAAGCCGATGGACGAGGCGCAGGCCGGCGACAGCGTCGCGCTGCTGCTGCGCGGGGTCCCCCGGGACGCCGTCCGGCGCGGGCACGTCGTCGCGGCGCCGGGGAGCGTGGTGCCCCGGCGGCGGTTCACGGCGCAGGTCTATGTGCTCTCGGCCCGGGAGGGCGGCCGTACGACCGCCGTCTCGACCGGCTACCGGCCGCAGTTCTACATCCGTACGGCGGATGTGGTGGGCGACGTCGACCTCGGCGAGGCCGGTGTCGTGCGGCCGGGGGAGCGGGTGGACATGACCGTCGAGCTGGGGAGGGACGTGCCGTTGGAGGCGGGTCTGGGGTTCGCCATCCGTGAGGGTGGCAGGACCGTGGGGGCGGGGACGGTCACGGCCGTCCTGGACTGACGGCCACCAGGCACAATGGACGGGTGAACCCCGAGCCCGTCCCCGTCCTCCGTGCCGTCGACCATGGGTTCGCCAAGCTCATGCCCGATGTCGATCGGGACCGGGCCTGGCTGCTCACGGTCGACGGCGCTCCTCAGTCCTACGTCGACCTCGACGCCCCCGATCACCTGGAGTTCGAGTACGTCCGGCGGCTCGGGCACGCGCTCGATGTTCTCGTGGAGCCCGAGGACGTCGTGCATCTCGGGGGCGGTGCGCTGACCCTGCCCCGCTATCTCGCCGTCACCCGGCCGGGCTGCCGACAGCACGTCGTCGAGTTCGATCGCGGGCTGCTGGACCTCGTCGTCGAGCAACTGCCGCTCCCGGACGGCGACTTCACCCTGCACGCCGCCGACGCCCGCGCCTGGCTCGCCGCCGCGTCGGACGCCTGCGCCGATGTCGTCGTCGCGGACGTCTTCGGCGGCTCCCGGGTGCCCGCGCAGGTGACGTCGACGGGGTACGTCCGTGAGGTCGCCCGGGTGCTGCGCCCGGACGGCGTCTATCTCGCCAACCTCGCCGACTCCGCCCCCTTCGGCTTCCTGCGTTCCCAACTCGCCGGGTTCGCCGAGGCGTTCGAGGAGCTGGCGCTGGTCGCGGAGCCGGCGGTGCTGCGGGGGAGGCGGTTCGGGAACGTCGTCCTCGTCGGCGCGCACCGGCCCCTCGACTGGCCCGCGCTGGCCCGTCGTACCGCCTCCGACGCCTTTCCCGCCCGGGTCGAACACGGGCCGGGGCTGCGGAAGTTCATCGGGGACGCGCGGCCCGTGCGGGACGCGGACGCGGTCGCCTCACCCGAGCCGCCGGACGGGACCTTCGGGATCGGGTGAGGGGCCGCGCCGGCCGGTTCTCAGCCCTCCACCGGGTCCCCGTGCAGCCGTACGGTGCTCAGGATCTTCATGATCGTCGCGTCCGGCAGCTCGTCCTTGACGCCCTTCGCCGTGGACAGCGTCCACGACACGAAGTCGCCCTTGGAGTTCTTGAAGCCGAACGTGATCGCCTTGCCGTCGGCCGCGCACTTGCCCTTCGTAGGGTTGTTCGCCGACCGCGCCCAGCCGTAACTGCCCGCGATCCCGGCGGCGGTGGTGAACGGCGTGCCCTTCTTGTCGAAGGTGATGCTCTTCTTGTCCGGGTTGGTGTACCCGCCGTACACCCACCACGCGGGCGTGTTCACGGCGATCTCGTCGGTGTTCTTCGCCCCGGACGCGCCCTTCGTGCCGGCCACCCCGAGCCGGGAGTCGCTGGTCTTGCCGTCCTTGTCGGGGTCGGACGTGCACCACTTCGGCTTGAGCGCGGCGGCGCCGGACATGATGACCGAGTCGTAGCCGGTGGGCTTGGACTTGTCCTCCCACTCGTAGCCGAGCGAGGTCCCGGGCGGCTGCACCTCCCAGTCGGCCGGCACGTCGAACGCGGTGCCCCACTTGGGGTTGACGACGACCTTCCACCCGGCGATCGTCGGCTTCTCGTCGGTGTCCCCGCCGCGCGGGTTCTCCCCGGCGGCCGAGGACTCCGACGGCGACGCGGACGCCGGGGCCGACGGCGAGGAACTCGTGTCGCTCTTCGCCTCGTTCTTCGTGTCGTCGCTCCCGCCGAGCACGACGAACCCGGTGACCGCGGCCGTCAGCACGACCGCGGACGCGGAGACGATCGCGACCGTCCTCGTCCGGTTCCGGCCGTCATTGGTGCCGCCACCGCCCGGCTGCGGCTGCGGGGTGCCCGCCGCGGTCGGCGCCCCCCAGCCCGGCTGCTGGGCGTAGGGGTTCGGCTGCTGGAACCCGGGCTGCTGGTACGGGTTGGGCTGCTGGTAGCCCGGCTGCTGGTACGGATTGTTCTGCGCCTGCGGGTTCTGCTCTCCCCCGGGCGGCTGCTGTCCTTGCCACATGCCGAGAAACCCTAACGGCGGATGCGGTGCCTTTCGGCCACCACCCCCGGGACGCTCACGGTTCGCTCACGACTTCGGCGGCTCGTACGTCCGCACCGTGGCCATGATCCGCCGTACGTCCGCGTCCGCGACCTCGTCCCGCACGTCCCGTACGCCGACGAACGTCCAGGACGCGAGCGTCCCGCCGGGCAGCCGGAAGACGAACGCCGTGGCCTTCCCGTCGTAGGCGCACTTGCCCTGTTTGTCGACGCCGGCCGAGCGGGCCGTGACCACGCTGCCGGTGAGGCCGGACGCGGTGGTGAAGGAGGTGGCCGGGTCCGACGTCACCTTGCCGTGGTCGGGCTGCGTGAAGTCGCCGTACACCCAGGTCTCCGCGTCCTTGCGGGCCGCCGCCTCGGCGGACGTCGCGCTCCGCTCGCCGCGGGTGCCGGCCATCGCGAGCGCCGTGTCGTCCGTACGGCCGTCGCGGTCGTCGTCGGACGTGCACCACCGGCGCTCCAGGTAGGCGGGCGCCTTCACCGCCACCAGCGGCTTGTCGTCGGGGTCGGTGTCCTCGGCGACCCAGGTGATCCAGCTCGCCTTCTGCGGCGCCCAGGCGGCGGGTACGTCGAAGGCGACCCCGAGGTCCGGGTTCGCGACCGTCTTCCAGCCGGGGACGGTCGGCCGCAGCGGGTCTGCGCCGGTGGAGGCGCTCGTGGTGGGGGCGGGCGCGGGGGCGCCGTCCTCGCCGCGCAGGAGCAGGGCGCCGGTCACGGCGCAGGTGGCGACGACCGCCGCGCCGGCGGTGAGGGCGAGCACGCGGGTACGGCGACCCCGGGCGGGCGGCGGGGGCGGCTGCCGGTAGGGGTTCGGCTGGTGGTAGCCCGGCTGCTGGTACGGGTTGTCCGGCCTCTGCGGGTTCTGTTCTCCCCCGGGCGGCTGCTGTCCTTGCCACATGGGCGGCAAGCATAGGCCGATGATCACACCGCCCCGGCCGGCGTTCACCCGGTCTCGGTGATCCGTCACGCGGCCAGCCGGCCGGCTCCCGTCCCCTCCTCGAACCCGGCGACGAACTCCTTCAGCCACGCCACGAACTCCGGCCCGAGGTCGTCCCGCGCACACGCGAGCCGCACCACCGTGCGCAGGTAGTCCGCCTTGTCGCCGGTGTCGTACCGCAGCCCCTTGAAGATCACGCCGTGCACCGTGCCGTCCGCCGCCAGCTCCTGGAGCGCGTCGGTGAGCTGGATCTCGCCGCCCCGGCCGGGCGGGGTGCGCTCCAGGACGCCGAAGACGGCCGGGTCGAGGACGTACCGCCCGATCACGGCGTACCGGCTGGGCGCGTCCTCCCGCGCCGGCTTCTCGACGAGCCCGGTCACGCGGACGACGCCGTCCTCGCCGGTCGGCTCCACCGCCGCGCAGCCGTAGAGGTGGACCTGCTCGTCCGGGACCTCCATGAGCGCGACGACGCTGCCCGCGTACCGCTCGCGCACCTCCAGCATCTCGCTGAGCAGGTTCTCGCTCGCGTCGATCAGGTCGTCGCCGAGCAGGACCGCGAACGGCTGGTCGCCGACGTGGTGCTTCGCGCACAGGACGGCGTGGCCGAGGCCGAGCGGGTCGCCCTGGCGGATGTGGTGGATGTCGGCGAGCCGGGCCGGGTCGCGCACGGCGTCGAGGCGGACCGTGTCGCCCTTGGCGGCGAGGGCCTGCTCCAGCTCGAAGGCGTTGTCGAAGTGGTCCTCGATCGCCCGCTTGTGGCGGCCGGTGACCATCAGGACGTCGTCGAGCCCGGCCGCGGCGGCCTCCTCCACGACGTACTGGATGGCCGGCTTGTCGACGACCGGGAGCATCTCCTTCGGGGTCGCCTTCGTCGCGGGCAGGAAGCGGGTGCCGAGGCCGGCGGCCGGGACGACGGCCTTGCGGACGGTGGGCGGGGTCTGCGCGGGGCGGCGGGGGGTGGTCATGCCGTCATGCTGGCCCACCGGTTTGGGAGTAGGCCGAGAGGTTGATCGGAGAAACCTGTGGATCTCCGCCCCGGGCGGCTCCCCGGCGAGCGGTGAACGACCTGGGGAGGTACACGAGTTGAAGATTTCGTGTGCCATCCACCGGGGCGGCCTCACAAGTTGAGGGCCGCCTTCCGGGGAAGCGCCGGAAGTTATCGAATGCCGGTGCGGATACCGCCGGTAACTTATCTGAAATTCCGGCTGTTTGAACTTGGGTCACCCGAACTTCTTGTTTCCTGTGAGACGTATGTGCGAAAGTAAGCCTCCCTTAAGGAGGGTCGGTTCAGGCCAAGGGAGCCGATCCGGCCACAGGTACGCACCAATCACGCACCTGCTTTTCCGGCGGGCACTTTTCCGTGGCCCAACGCCGGCTTGGAAGGAAATGGTTCCGTGCAGTCGCCCAACCCACCTCGTCCCCCCTATCCGCCCCGTCCCGGCTGGCACCCGCAGGACTCCGACCGCAACCTCGCGGCCCAGGTCGCCGCCCCCGAGGGCGAGAACTCCCGCGCCGTGGCCCTGCTGCTCGCCCGGCACTGGCGGGCCACTCACGAGTACGCGGCCATCTGCCTCGCCGCCCGAGGGCAGTCCCCGCAGCTCGTGGCCGCGGCGGCCTTCCACCGCGTGCTCGGCAGGCTGGCCGGTGGCCGGCCCGGCGGCGCACTGCGCCCCCAATTCCTCGTCGCCGTCCGCGACATCGTCCGCGAATGGGCCGGAGCCGACGCGGTCCCGGCCGCCCTCCCGGAACTCGCCAAGACCGTCGGCGGACGCGGACTGCGCGCCTCACGTGCCGGAACCCCGGAAAGGCGACAACTCGCCGACACCGCTTTCCGCGCACTCCCGGCCGCCTCCCAATGCCTCTTGTGGCACGCCGAAGTGGAAGCCGAAACCATTTCCATACCCGCTGGTCTGCTGGGCGTCGACGAGGTGACCGCGACCGCCGGACTGGCCGAGGCGCGCACCCAATTCCGCAGAGGCTGTGTCCGCGCCCACCGCGAACTCGCGCCCTCCGACGAATGCCGCTTCTACAACCGCCTCCTCGACGTCCCCCTGAGCCGCGGCGGCACCCTGCTGCCCGATGTCCGCGAGCATCTCGCCGAGTGCCGCTACTGCCGGCACGCCGCCGAGCAACTCAGCTTCTTCGACGACGCGTTGGACATCCTGCTCGCCGAGACCGTGCTCGGCTGGGGAGGCCGCCGCTACCTGGAGTCCCGGCCCGGCCGGGGCGGCGGCGACCGGCACACCGGCCACCCGCTCCACACCGGCAGACATCGGAGCGCTCGCATTGTCGACCTCGCCGGGCGCCGCGCCAAGGCCGTCCTCATCGGCGCGGGCGTCACCTCGCTCGTGCTCATCGGGAGCGTCCTCGTCGCCCAGGGCTGGTCCGGCGGCGGCAGCGGACCGGGGCCCCGCGCCACCTGGGGCGCGCCGGTCGGCGGGCCGAACTTCCCGACCCCGTCCGAGAGTTCGCAGTCCTCCGCCTCCGGTGCCGCGTCCCCCGCCTCCGTCGAGCAGGAGCCCGTCGGCATCGCCCAGGGCCGCCTCCTCGCGCCGTCCACCGGGCTCTGCATGGACAGTGAGGGCGGCCGGGTCGCGGACGGGGTGCGCGCCGTGCTGGCCGACTGCTCCGCCTCGGCCTCGCAGCAGTGGTCGTACCAGGCGGACGGCCTGCTGCGCAGTGCCGCCGTGCCGACGCTCTGCCTCGCCGCCGACGCCGACGGACACGACGGGGCGGCCGTGCTCGCCGGGTGCGTCGTGCACTCCGGGGAGGTGTTCTTCGACCTGACCGTGCGCGGGGAACTGCTGCTGCGGCGGGGCGGAGGGCTCGTGGTGGCGCCCGGGGAGACCCGGGAAGGGGTGGGGGTCGTGGTGACCAAGAGGGACGGGTCGAACGGGCAGCGCTGGGTGTTCGACTCGTCCGCCGCGAGTTCCGCCGGGAGTTCCGGCGGCGGTGCCGGGGGTCGGGCGACTCCTGGGCCGACCGGTGGGGGCGCTCCGGACGCGGGGCGGCCCGAGGAGGGGCCGGAGCGGAAGGGGCCCGGGGGGTCGCAGGGTTCGGAGGGGGATTCTGCGGCTCCCGGTGCCTCGACCGGTCCGTCGGCGGGCACGGGGCCGGGGCCGGACACTCCGGACGCGCCTCTCGCTCCGCAGTACAACCGGCGGATCGTGCAGGTCGGGGCGCCGGACCAGGGACCGGCCGCGCCGGCCCCGGTCCCCGCCTCGGCCGGCGGCGCGGTGGAGCGGGTGACGGCCGGCCTGCCGGAGCCGGTCCGGCAGCTCGCCGAGGAGGTCACGAGGAGCGTGCCCGTCGTACTCGGCCAGGTCACGAAGGGCGTGCCCGCCGTGGTGGGCAAGGTGTCCGACGTGACCGGCGTCGTCGGCGGGCTCACCCGGGGGCTGCCGAAGGGGTGACACGCGTCAGGGGTGGTTCGCCGGGTTCGTGGTGTGTCTGACGGATCGTCAGCTCGGTGGCGGCGCATAGTGCCGTGCAGGGCCGGACCTGGTCCGTCTCCGCGCACCGAAGGAGCGACGTCTCGTGTCGGATCACCTCTCCCGGCGAACCGCCCTCACCCTGCTGGCCGCCGCGTGGCCCACGCGCGCGTGGGCGAGCGAAACGGACGGCGCGCGCACCCGCGCCGGGAGCGCCGACGACGTCAGTCCCCGCGTCGAGAACCTGCTCTCCCAGCTCACCCTCGACGAGAAGCTCTCCCTCCTGCACGGCGCCCCCGACCCCGCCCCCCTCGGCCAGGCCGGCCACGTCCCCGGCGTCCCCCGCCTCGGCATCCCGCCCCTGCGCCTCGCCGACGGCCCGGCCGGCGTCCGGGTCACCGCGCCCGCCACCGCCCTCCCCGCCCCCGTCCTCCTCGCCTCCGCCTTCGACCCCGACCTCGCGCGCCGCTACGGACAGGTCATCGGCAGCGAGGGGCGCGCCCTCGGCCAGGACGTCCTGCTCTCCCCGATGGTCAACCTCCTGCGCACCCCCTACGGCGGCCGGAACTTCGAGACGTTCACCGAGGACCCGCTGCTCGCCGCCGACCTCGTCGCCGCCGAGATCGAGGGCATCCAGGGCGCGGGACTCATCGCCACCGTCAAGCACTTCGCCCTCAACAACCAGGAGACCGACCGCGAGAGCGTCGACGTCCGCGTCGACGAACAGACCCTCCACGAGGTCGAACTGCGCGGCTTCGAGGCCGCCGTCACCGCCGGCGTCGGCTGTGTCATGGGCGCCTACAACAAGGTCGACGGCGTCCACGCCTGCGAGAACGAACGCCTCCTCACCGACATCCTGCGCGAACTCTGGGGCTTCACCGGGTGGGTGGTCACCGACTGGTCCGCCGCCCACAGCACCGGCCCCGCCCTGCGCGCCGGGCTCGACATGGAGATGCCCGACGGAACCCACTTCGGGGCGGCCCTGAAGGCGGCGGTCGAGCGCGGGGAGGTCCCGGAGACGTACGTCGACCGGGCCGTGCGGCGGATTCTCACCGTGCGCGAGCGGTTCGGGCACCTCGACGGGGAACGGCCGCACCCGGCCCGCGACGCCGAGGCCGGTGCCGCCGTCGCCCTGGAGGTCGCCAAGGCGGGAGCGGTCCTGCTGCGCAACGAGCGGGGCACCCTGCCACTGCGGCCCGGCGCGTCGGTCGCCGTGATCGGGGCCGGCGCCGGCCATCCGTTCGTGAGCGGCGGGGGCAGCGCGCACATCGTGAGCGAAGGGGCCCAGAGCCCGCTGGCGGCGATCCGGAAGCGGGCGGGCGAGGTGTCGTACGCCCTCGGGGAGGACCTCTTCGGGAAGGCGATCCCCGAAGGGACCCTGAGCCCCGGCTTCGACACCGAGGGACAGCGGGTGGAGAAGGGGTGGCAGTACGAGGGCACGTTCGCGGACGACGGCGGCGAGCGGACGTACGTCCTGCACTGCACCGGCTCTCCCGTAGACCGGCCCCGCATCCTCCTCGACGGCACGGAACTCTTCCCCCAGGCCCCCGGCTGGGGCGAGTACTTCGTCGGCGGCCTCACCACCACCGCCCCCGACGGCCTCACCGTCCGACGCTCCACCCGCAGCCTCACCCCCGGCACCCACACCCTCGGCATCACCGCGACGGACAGCCGGCTCTTCCGCCTGCGCCACATCACCGCCGCCACCCGCGCCCAGGACGTCACCGAGGCCGCGGCCACCGCCCGCGCCGCCGACCAGGTCGTCCTCTTCGCCTACGAGGACGCCACCGAGTCCCTCGACCGCGCCGGCCTCGCCCTCCCCGGTAACCAGGAACGGCTCATCGAGGCGGTGACGGCCGCGAACCCGCGGACCACCGTCGTCCTGAACACGTCCTCCGCGACGTCGATGCCGTGGCTGGAACGGACCGGTGCCGTCCTCCAGATGTACTACCCCGGCCAGGAGGGCGCCGCCGCCACCGCCGCCGTCCTCGCCGGGGACTGCGACGCGGGCGGCCGGCTCACCCAGACGTTCCCCGTGGACGACGCCCACCACCCCGTCGCCGGGAACCCGCGGCGCTACCCGGGCACGGACGGGACCGTCGAGTACACGGAGGGCGTGCACACCGGCTACCGCTGGTACGACGCGCAGGGCGTGCGCCCGCTGTTCCCCTTCGGGCACGGGCTGTCGTACACGTCGTTCGCGTACGCCGGGCTCGCGGTGAGCGCGGACGGGCGGGGCGGGATCGGGGTCGAGTTCACGGTCGTCAACACGGGGGCGCGGGACGGGATCGACGTACCGCAGGTGTACGTGGGGCCGTCGCCGGACGTACGCGTCGCACAGCCCGTCAGAGTGCTCGCCGGGTACCGGAGGGTGGCGCTGCGGGCGGGGGAGCGGGTGCGGGTTCGGGTGGAGGTGGCGGCGCGGACCTTGTCGTCGTGGGACCCGGACAAGGGCGGGTGGGTGCGGGGGACGGGGGCGCGGACCGTGTGGGTGGGGGCGTCCGCCGGGGAGCTGCGGCTCCGGGCGGGGGTGGAGGTCGGCTAGGGGCGGGTGGTCAGGAGGGGCTGGCGGTCAGCTGGTGCAGACGTCCTTGAGGCGGTCGGCGGCGCGGTCGATCTTCGTGGAGTCCGGGGAGTCGCCGTTCAGGATGTCCCGGTTGTAGTCCTCGATGGCCTGGTTCAGGTCGTCGACCGCCTTGTCGACCTTGCTGTCGTCCGACTCCTTCTTGTCGTTGATCGTGTCGAGGTTCTTCTCGATCGTGTCGATCGAGTCCTTGGTCTTCGTCGGGTCCTTGATCGCGTCGATCCCGGCCTCGTTGATGGCCCGGACGTTGTCGGAGATCGTGTCCGCGCTGGACAGGCAGTCGAAGGTGTCGTCCCACTCGCAGCCGGTGAGCAGGGCGGCCGACAGGGCGACGACGGCCGCGGTCGAGGCGAGGGTGGCGGTGCGGCGTCGGCGGAGCATGTTCACGGAAAGGGGTCCCTTCGGGTGCCGGTCGGTGACGTTCTCCACGATCCCGTCGGCGGGGTTCCCCGCACGAGGGAGCGCGCACCCGGACCCGAGGTGTAGCCCGCTCCACCCCCGCGCGTTCGGTAGGCTCGCGGAGTTCGTCGACGTCCAACGGAAGGAACCCGGCGGTGCACGTCCAGGAGTGGCTCGACTCGGTGCCCCCGGTCGCCGTCTACGCCGTGGTGGGGCTGGTCATCGGCCTGGAGAGCCTCGGCATCCCGCTGCCCGGCGAGATCATCCTCGTCTCGGCGGCGCTGCTCTCCTCCCAGCACGCCGGGATCAACCCGGTGATCCTCGGGGTGTGCGCGACCGTCGGCGCCGTCGTCGGGGACTCCATCGGCTACGCGATCGGCCGCAAGGGCGGACGGCCGCTGCTCGCCTGGCTCGGCAAGAAGTTCCCGCGCCACTTCGGCGAGGGGCACATCGCGACCGCCGAGCGCTCCTTCGAGAAGTGGGGCATGTGGGCCGTCTTCTTCGGCCGGTTCGTCGCCCTCCTGCGGATCTTCGCCGGGCCCCTCGCGGGCGTCCTGCACATGCCGTACTGGAAGTTCCTCACGGCGAACGTCCTCGGCGGGATCGCCTGGGCCGGCGGCACCACCGCCGTCATCTACTACGTCGGGGTCGTCGCCGAGGACTGGCTCAAGCGGTTCTCCTGGCTGGGACTGGTCCTCGCGCTGCTCATCGGGGTCACGTCGATGCTGGTGCTGAAGCGGAAGGCCAAGAAGATGCAGGCGCAGGGGAAGACGGAGAGCGCGGAGGCGGTGCCGGCGGCGGAGTGAGCGCGGGCGGGGCGTGAGGGGGCGGCGGTGCGGTTCTCGCCGCCCGGGGCGTCCGTCCGCTATCCGCCGTGAACCGCCTTGTGCTCCCTGGCCAGTTCCGCGTACACCGTGCCGTTCAGCGTGACCCCCTCACGCTCCTGCGGCGTCAGCTCGCGCCGCACCTTCGCGGGGACGCCCGCGACCAGCGAACCGGGCGGGACGACCATCCCCTGCGGGACCAGCGCCTGCGCGGCGACCAGCGAACCCGCCCCGATCACCGCCCCGTTGAGGACCGTCGCCCCCATCCCGACCAGGCAGTCGTCCTCGACGGTCGCGCCGTGCACCACCGCGTTGTGGCCGACGGAGACCCGCTCACCGACGCGCACCGGGAACCCGGGATCGGCGTGCAGCGTGCAGTTGTCCTGGATGTTGCTCGCGGCGCCGACCGCGATCGACTCGACGTCGCCGCGCAGCACCGCGCCGTACCAGACGCTCGCGCCCGCGCCGAGCGTGACGTCGCCGATCACGGTCGCCGTCGGCGCGACGAACGCCTCCGCGTCGATCTTCGGCTCCCTGCCCCCGATGCCCGTGATCAGGGCCTGCTGCGTCATCGCCGTCTCCTCGCGTCGCTCGTGTCACCGCACGGTACGCCACCGGGTGGGGTGAAGATCACAGCGCGGGGGCCCGCGGGGGCGACTACGGTGGGCGCGTGCCGAACCCCAAGAACACGTTCTCGTCCTGGCGGGGCCGACTCGCCCAGCGCGCCGTGCACGCCGGGTGGGAGTGGGTGCGGCGCACGGGCTCGGTGACCGCCGAACGCCCCGGCCGGCTGCGCTTCGGCGCGATCGGCGAGCACACCCGCCTCGCCTTCCCGCTCGGCACGGTCTTCGGTGAACCCTGGATACACCTCGGCTCCCACTGCATCGTCGCCGAACAGGTCACCCTGACGGCCGGGCTCATGCCCGACCTCGACCTCGGCGCCGAGCCCATCCTGCGCATCGGCGACGGCGTCGTCCTCGGCCGCGGCAGCCACGTCATCGCGGACACGACCGTCACCATCGGCAGCGACTGCTACTTCGGCCCGTACGTCTACGTCACGTCCACGAACCATTCGTACGACGATCCCCACGAGCCCATAGGCAAGCAGTGGCCCCGCATGGAGCCCGTCGAGATCGGCCCCGGCTGCTGGATCGGCACCGGCGCCGTGATCCTGCCCGGCGCCCGCATCGGCCGCAACGTCGTCGTCGCCGCCGGCGCGGTGGTCCGCGGCGAGGTCCCCGACCACGCGGTCGTCGCCGGCGCCCCCGCCCGCGTCGTACGCCGCTGGACCCCCGCCGACGGCTGGCAGCCGCCGCTGCGCACGCCCCCGCCGGTGCCGATCCCGGAGGGGGTCACCTCCGAGGAGCTGGTCGCGCTGTCGGAGCTGGACGAGGAGGCCGTGGCGGGGCTGGCGCGGCTGGAGCGGGAGCGCTGAGTAGACTCGGCGCTTCCCTGTATCGGCCCCTGAAGTGGATGGATCGTGGCGGACCTCGAACTGCTGACCCAGTACCTGGCACGCAACGTCAAGCACTGGCGGGCGGTGCGCGGCTTCACCCTCGACGTCCTCGCCGCGCGGGCCGGGGTGAGCCGGGGGATGCTCATCCAGATCGAGCAGGCCCGCACCAACCCGAGCATCGGCACGGTCGTGAAGATCGGCGACGCGCTCGGCGTCAGCATCACGACCCTCCTCGACTACGAACAGGGCAGCAAGGTCCGGATCGTCCCCGCCGAGGACGCCGTCCGCCTCTGGCACACCGACGCGGGCAGCTACAGCCGCCTCCTCGCGGGCACGGAGGCCCCCGGGCCCGTCGAGCTGTGGGAGTGGAAGCTCATGCCGGGCGAGAGCAGCACCTCCGAACCCCACCCCGCCGGCACCGTCGAACTCCTCCACGTCACCTCCGGCGAACTCACCCTCACGGTCGACGCCACGGAGTACCGCGTCCCGACCGGCGCGAGCGCCACGTTCGACGCGAACAACTCCCATACGTACGGGAACCAGGGGGATGTTCCGGCGGTGCTGGTGCTTGCGGTTTCGGTGCCGCCGGTGTCCTGAGCGGGGTGTGTCCCGGTGCCCTCCGGCCGTCCCGGCGGCGGCTGTTAGCGTGCGGTCATGCGCGCACCCATCGGAGACTTCGACACCGCGACCCCCGCTCCCGACTGCCTGGCCGATCTCGTCGCCCCCGTCGCCGACGCCGTCCGCGGCTGGTCCGCGAGCGTGCCGGCCGAGCAGATCCTGTACGTCGAGACGGACGACAGGTGGGCGGACACGGCCGTCTTCGTCGAGCACTACGGCCGGGACCTGCTGGAGCGGTCCGCGAACTGTGTCGTCGTCGCCGGGAAGCGCGGCGGGGAGACGACCCTCGCCGCGTGCCTCGTCCTGTCCACCACCCGCGTCGACGTCAACGGCGTCGTCCGCCGCCAACTGGGCGCCCGCAAGGCGTCGTTCGCGCCCATGGACACGGCGGTCGGCGAGTCCGGCATGGAGTACGGCGGCATCACCCCGATCGGACTCCCCGCCGCCTGGCCGCTGTTGGTGGACGCGGCCGTCGTCGACCTGCCGTGGGTGCTGGTCGGCAGCGGGCGCCGGCGGGGCAAACTCCTCGTCCCGGGAAAGGCGTTCGCGGAGCTGGCGGGGGCGGTCGTGGTGGAGGGGCTGGGGGTCGCGGGCTGACGGCGGCGGGGCTGTCGGCTGACGGTGGCGGGGAGCGGCTCGGGATCGTCGGGTGGTGACCGGTGGCGGGTCAGTAGTGCTCGGCGCTGCCCAGGTACTGCTCCGCGAACGCGGCAGCGGCGGCGGGGGAGGTGAACAGGCGGCGCAGACGGGCGAAGGACGTCCCCGCGCGGAAGGGGTCGCCGCCGGCCGAGCCGTGGTAGACCTCCGACAGCCACTGGGAGAACTCCTGGTAGTCCCACACGCGGCGCAGACAGGCGTCCGAGTACGCGTCGAGCCCGCCCCCGTCACCCCGCAGCAGGTAGGCCACCAGCGCGTCGCCGAGCAGGAACGCGTCGTGCAGCGCGAGGTTCATGCCCTTCGCGGCGATCGGCGCGACCAGATGCGCCGCGTCCCCGGCGAGGAAGAGCCGGCCGTACGTCATCGGCTCGACCACGTAGTCGTGCATGTCGAGCACGCGTCTCTCGGTCAGCTCCCCCTCGACGAGCGGTGGGGCGCCGGCCGCCTCCAGGCGCGTGCGCAGCGCGGTCCACACCCGGTCGTGCGGCCAGTTCTCCGGGTCGTCGCCGGGCGGGCACTGGAGGTAGTAGCGGGTCACCTCGGGACTGCGGGCCATGTGCCCGGCGAACCCGTCCGGATGCACGCCGAACAGCACGCAGTCCGACGACGGGGGCGCCTGCGCGAGGAGCGCGAGCCAGCCGATGCCGTAGTCGTGCCGGGCCACGCGCGCGTGGCCCTCCGGTATCGCCGCCCGGCTCACCCCGCGCGCGCCGTCCGCGCCGACCACGAAGTCGCAGTGCAGCAGCCGCCGTTCACCGCTGCGCGGATCGGTGTACGACACCGTCGGGCGCGCGGTCGTCAGGTCGCCGGGCTCGACGTCCCGGACGCCGAAGCGGACGTCGCCCGCGCGGACGTCCGCGTACTCCCGGACCAGGTCCGTGACCAGCAGGGGCTGCGGATAGACGTAGTGATGGCGGCCCGTCAGCTCGCCGTACCCGAAGCGGTAGGCGGCGCCGCCGAAGCGGAACTCGCACGCCGTGTGCCGCTCGGCCCGCTCCAGCAGGTGATGCGCGAGGCCCCGCCGGTCCAGCGCGCGCGCCGCCCACTCCTCCAGCACCCCTGCGCGCGGGCGCCGTTCGACGAACTCCCTGCTCTCCGTCTCCAGCACCACGCAGTCCACCGACGCGGCCCGCAGGATCGTCCCGACGGTGAGTCCGGCGGGGCCGGCGCCGATGATCACGACCGGGACGCGCTCGGGGGCCGGCTCGGAGGGCGCCGCCGGAGCGGGCTCGGTGGCGGACTCCGCGGCTGACTCGGCAGGTTCGGCGGGGGGTTGTGCGGTGGGCTCGGGAGCCGGTTCCGAAGGCGGTTCGGGGGACGGTGCGTTCACTCCGCCAGTATGGACGCCGGGTCTGACAACGGCCCTCGGCCGGTCACCGGTCCAGCCGGGGTATCTCGATCGCCGGGCAGCGGTCCATCACCATGTCGACGCCCTGCGCGCGCGTCCGCGCGTACGCGTCCTCGTCGACGACGTCCAGCTGGAACCACACCGCCTTCGCGCCCTTGGCGACCGCCTCGTCGGCGACGGCGCCCGCGAGATCGCTGTTCACGAAGACGTCGACGACGTCCACGGGGAACGGGATCTCCGCGAGGGACGCGTACCCCGGCTCCCCGTGGACCGTCTCCGCCTTCGGGTGCACCGGCACGACCCGCTTCCCGAACCTCTGGAGCACCCGGGCGACGCCGTACGCCGCGCGCGAGGGGTTCGTCGACAGGCCGACCACGGCCCAGGTGTCGCCGCTCTCGGTGAGGATCTTGCGGATCGTTGCCTCGTCGCCGTACACGGTCGGCCTCCAGGGGGCGCGGGAAGAAGGGTCTGTCCGGGCAACCGCCGGGAAGGGCGCCTGATTCCGCACATCCTCGCCCCACGCGCGCGTGGGGCGAAGAACGTGTCCTGTTTCCTCTCCTTTCCCCGCGTTTCCGCGCCATCGAACTGCGCGCGGGCCCCGGGCCGCCTACGCTCGCCCCGTGCTCCGCATCATCGACGCCCGTACCGGCGAGTCCGTCGCCGCAGCCCCTGTCCGCCGAGGTCTGACCCGGGTCGAGGTGCATGCCTCCGGGTACGCGACGGGGACGCTGCGGGTGCTGCTCGTCGCCGATCTCCTCGTCCGGGCGCTGGAACTGGGAGGCACGCCGGTGTGGGCGCTGCTCACCGGGGCACGCGATCAGGCCGAGTTGCGGGCCGGGGCTGCGGCGCTCGGCGCGCGGCCGTTCGAGGACAGCCGGGACGTCGGCGCGGGGCTGGGGGAGGCACAGGTGGTGCACGTCGCGCAGGAGGGCAGTCCGGCGCCCGACGGGGTGCTGCTCACGGTGGCCCCCGTGGACGGCGTGACGGACCTCCCCGCGGCCTGGGACACCGACCCGGCGGCCCTGCGTCTCGCGCTGCTCTCCGCGCGCCGCGAGACGCCCCTGAGGCTCGGCACGGACGCCGTGGACGAGGCCCGCGGGACCCTCACGCGCTGGCGGCACGCCGTCGCCGACTGGTCCCGCCGCCCCTCCCGCCCCGTCCCCGACCCCGTCCGCACCCGGCTGCGCCGCGCCTGGGACGACGACCTCGACGTCCCCGCCGTCCTCGCCACCCTCCATGCCGTCGAGACCGACCCCGCCCTCCCCGACGGCGCCCGCTTCGAGACCTACGCCTACGCCGACCGGCTCCTCGGCCTCGACCTGGCGCGGGACATCGGGAGCCTGGCGTGAACGGGCGACGGGACGGGGGTGTGGCGCGCGTGCGCGCGGGAGGCGCCGGGGCGGGGAGCGGCGCCGGCTTCACCGGCGTGCGGACGGGAGGGTCTGTGGAGGACGGCGGTACCGGGTTCGCGCGCGGCCGACGGGGAGAGCCGGCGCAGGGCAGCGGCACACCCGCGCCCGCACACGCCCGCCGGGAGGGACTGTGAACGGCGGTCGTGACGGCATCGCGCGCGCCCGCGCGACAGCGCTCGGGGAAGGCGCTGCCACCGGGTTCGTGCCCGCCGGTGCCGGGCCGTTGCGGCGCCTGGTCGTTCTGCGGCATGCCAAGTCCGCCTGGCCGGAGGGGGTTCCGGATCACGACCGGCCGCTCGGCCCGCGCGGGCTGCGGGACGCGCCGGCGGCCGGGCGGGCGCTCGCGGGCGCGGACCGCCTGCCGGACCTCGCGCTGTGCTCCACCGCCGAGCGGGCCCGCCGTACCTGGGAGCTGGCGTCGGCGCAGTGGGGTACGCCGCCTCCGGTGCGCTACGACCCGCGCCTGTACGGGGCCGACGTCCCGGAGCACCTGGAGGTCGTCCGGGAGACGCCCCCGGAGGTCGGGACGCTTCTCCTGGTCGGCCACAACCCCGGCCTCGAAGACCTCGTCCTCGCCCTCGCGGCCGACGGGGTGGACGACACCCTGGACCGCGTCGCCGTGAAGTTCCCCACCTCCGCGATCGCGGTCCTCACCTGGCACGCCCCCACCTGGCACACGCTCGCGCCCGGGACGGCGCTCCTGACGGAGATGACCGTCCCGCGCGGGAGGAAGCCGGGGCCGGCCGCCCCGTAGTCTGGCCGGATGCAGGACGAGTACCGCACCGTCGCCCGCGCGGGCGTCCACGAGACCGAGGTCAACCGCTCCCGCTTCCTGTGCGCGCTCGCCCCGGCGGCCACCGAACAGGAGGCCCAGGACTTCGTCGCGGCCGTCCGCAAGGAGCACGCCGACGCCACCCACAACTGCTGGGCGTACGTCATCGGCGCCGACGCCTCCGTCCAGAAGGCGAGCGACGACGGCGAACCGGGCGGCACGGCGGGGCTCCCGATGCTCCAGATGCTGACCCGCCGGGACATGCGGTACGTCGTCGCCGTCGTGACCCGCTACTACGGCGGCGTCAAACTCGGCGCGGGCGGCCTCATCAGGGCGTACGGCGGCGCCGTCGGCGAGGCCGTCGACACCCTCGGCACGATCACCCGCCGCCGCTTCCGCCTCGCCACCCTCACCGTCGACCACCAGCGCGCCGGCCGACTCCAGAACGACCTGCGCGCCACCGGCCGTGAGGTCCGCGACGTCCGCTACGGCGAGGCGGTGACCATCGAGATCGGCCTCCCCGACGCCGACGTCCCCGCCTTCCGGAGCTGGCTCGCGGACGCGACGGCGGGCACGGCGGGGTTCGAGGCGGGCGGGGAGGCGTACGGGGACGTGTGAGGCGCGCAGGGGCGCCGGGACGGCTGAGAAGGCCGGTGCCGACGGGATCGTCCGTGATTGTCGGACCCGGCCGATAACCTCGGGGACCATGAGGCTCCTGCACACTTCCGACTGGCATCTGGGCCGGGCGTTCCACCGGGTGAACATGCTCGGCGCCCAGGCCGAGTTCATCGCCCACCTCGTGGCGACCGCGCGCGAACGCGAGGTCGACGCGGTGGTCGTGTCGGGAGACGTGTACGACCGCGCGGTCCCGCCCCTCGCGGCGGTGGAGCTGTTCGACGACGCCCTGCACCGCCTGGCCGGCCTCGGCGTCCCGGCGGTGATGATCTCCGGGAACCACGACTCGGCCCGCCGCCTCGGCGTCGGCGCCGGCCTGATCGACCGCGCGGGCATCCACCTCCGCACGGACCCCGCCTCGGCGGGCACCCCGGTCCTCCTGCGCGACGCGCATGGCGAGGTCGCCCTCTACGGCCTCCCGTACCTCGAACCGGCCCTCGTGAAGGACGAGTTCGGCGTCGAGAAGCCCGGCCACGAAGCGGTCCTCGCCGCCGCCATGGACCGCGTCCGCGCCGACCTCGCCACCCGCCCGCCGGGCACCCGCTCGGTCGTCCTCGCGCACGCGTTCGTCACCGGCGGCCGGCCCAGCGACAGCGAACGGGACATCACGGTCGGCGGCGTCGCCTCCGTCCCGGCGGGCGTCTTCGACGGCGTCGACTACGTCGCCCTCGGCCATCTCCACGGCGCCCAGACCCTCACCGACCGCGTCCGCTACTCCGGTTCGCCCCTCCCGTACTCCTTCTCGGAGTCGGCCCACCACAAGAGCATGTGGCTGATCGACCTGGACGCGCGCGGGGAGGTGACGGCCGAACGCCTCCCGTGCCCCGTCCCGCGCGACCTGGCCCGCATCCGAGGCACCCTGGAGGACCTCCTGGCGGACCCGGCGCTCGCGCGCCACGAGGACGCGTGGGTGGAGGCCACCCTCACCGACCCGGTCCGCCCCGCCGACCCCATGGCCCGCCTCACCGCCCGCTTCCCCCACACCCTGAACCTCGTCTTCGCCCCCGACCGCTCCCCGGAGGACCCCGAGGCGTCCTACGCCCGCCGCCTCGCCGACCGCACGGACGAGCAGATCGCCGAGGACTTCGTGGCGCACGTCAGAGGAGCCGGCCCGGACGCGGCCGAACAGACCGTGCTGCGGGCGGCGTTCGACGCGGTCCGCGCGGACGACACGCTGCGGGAGGTCGCCCGATGAGGCTCCACCGCCTGTCCCTCACCGCCTTCGGCCCCTTCGGCGCCACCCAGACCGTCGACTTCGACGCCCTCTCCACGGCCGGCCTCTTCCTCCTCCACGGCCCCACGGGCGCCGGCAAGACCTCCCTCCTGGACGCCGTCTGCTATGCCCTGTACGGCGCGGTCCCGGGCGCCCGGCAGAACGGCCAGGGCCTCACCCTCCGCAGCGACCACGCCGCTCGGGACGTCCGTACGGAGGTCGTCCTCGACCTGACCGTCGCGGGCCGCCGCCTGGAGATCACCCGCCAGCCCCCGTGGGAGCGCCCCAAGAAACGCGGTTCGGGGACGACGCTCGACAAGGCCCAGTCCTGGCTGCGCGAGCACAAGGCGGGCGCCTGGAAGGACCTCAGCCGTTCCCACCAGGAGATCGGCGAGGAGATCACGCAACTCCTCGGCATGAGCCGCGAACAGTTCTGCCAGGTCGTCCTGCTCCCGCAGGGCGACTTCGCCAGGTTCCTGCGCTCCGGCGCCGAGGAGCGCGGAAAGCTCCTCGGCCGCCTCTTCGACACCCAGCGCTTCGCCGAGGTCGAGAAACGCCTCGCGGACCGCCGCCGCACGACCGAGGCCCAGGTCAAGGAGGGCGACGCGAGCCTCCTCGCGGACGCGCACCGCATGCAGCAGGCGGCCGGCGGCGCCCTCGACCTCCCCGACCTCACCCCGGGAGAGCCGGGGCTCGCCGAAGCGGTCCTCGGCGCGGCGGCGATCGCCCGCAGCACGGCCCGCGAACAGCTCACGATCGCCCACTGCGCCCGCGCGGCGGCCGACTCCGCCCAGACGACGGCCCAGCGCACCCTGGACGACGTCCGTGAACTGGCCGGACTCCAAAGGCGGTTCGGCGAGGCGCAGGACCGTGCGGCCCGGCTCCAGGAGCGCTCCGGCGCCTACGAGGAGGCCCGCGCCCGCATGGAGCGCGCCCGCAAGGCGGAGGCGGTGAAACCGGCGCTGGACCTGCGGGACGCGGCGGACGCCGAGCACCGCGCGGCGGCACGGGCGCAGGAGCGCGCGCGTGCGCTCCTGCCGGACCCCCTCGCCGAGGCCGACGCCGTCTCCCTCGCGGTAGCCGCCCGGCGCACCGCCGAGGAGCTGGGCGGCCTGGAGGCGGCGCGCGGCGCGGAACGCCGGCTCGCCGCCCTCGTCACCGAACGCGCCGCGCTGGACCGCCAGGAGCGGGCGGACGCCGCCGACCTCGCCGACGCGGAGAGCTGGCTCACCGGCTGGGACGAGACCCGCGCCGCGCTCCAGCACCGGATCGACGCGGCCCAGGACGCCGCGACCCGCGCCGAACAGCTCGCGGAACGCCGCGACCCCGCCCGCAGGAGGCTCACGGCCGCCGAACTCCGCGACCGTCTCGCCGTCGACGCCGACGCGGCCCAGGAACGCGCCCTCGTCTCGGGGCGGGCCGCGCAGGACGCCCGTACGCACTGGCTCGACCTCAAGGAGCAGCGCCTCGACGGCATCGCCGCCGAACTCGCCGCGAGCCTCGTCGACGGCGAGGCGTGCGCCGTCTGTGGGGCCGTCGAGCACCCCGCGCCCGCCCGCAAGGACGCCGGGCACGTCGACCGCGCGGCCGAGGAGGACGCCCAGCGGGCCTTCCAGCGCGCGGAGGCCCGCCGCACCGAGGACGAACAGCGCCTCTCCACCACCCGCGAGGCCCTCGCCGCCGCCTCCGCCGAGGCCGGTGATACCCCGACCGCCGCCCTCACCACCGAGGTCGGCGAACTGGAGCACGCCTGCGCGCACGCGCGCCGGGAGGCGTCCGACCTGCACCCCGCGCGCGAGCAGCTGCGCGGCGCCGAACAGGAGCACGCGCGCCGGACCGCCGTCCAGCGCGACGCGGCCGTACGCGTCGCCTCCCGGACCGGCCGGCGGGACGGCCTGGAGCGGGAACAGGCCGCGCTGGAGGGCGAGTTGGCGCGGGCGCGCGGCACCGCCGAGAGCGTCGCCGCACGCGCCGCCCACCTGGAGCGGGAGGCGGAGCGGCTGACCGGAGCGGCCGACGCCGTCCGCCTCGCCGAGGACAGCGCCGTACGCCTCAAGGACGCCGACGGTCGGCTCGCCGAGGCCGCCTACCGTGCGGGTTTCGGCACGCCGGCCGAGGCCGCGGACGCCCTGCTGAGCCCCGACGCCCACCGCGATCTCCAACACCGTCTGGACGCCTGGCAGGCCGAGGAGGCGGCCGTCCGGGCCGTCCTCGCCGAACCCGGGACGGCCGCCGCCGCCCGCCGCCCCGCCGCCGACGTCGCGGGCGCGGCCGAACGCGCCTCCGCCGCCGCCGAGGCGCTGCGCCGGACCGCCTCCGCGCGCGACGCCGCCGCCCGCCGCTGCGAGGAGCTGGACCGGCTCTCCGCGCGCGCGGACAGCGGCGTGCGCGAACTCGCCCCGCTGCGCCGCGAGTACGACCGGGTGGCCCGGCTCGCGGGGCTCACGGCCGGCACCTCGGCGGACAACGAACGCAAGATGCGCCTGGAGGCGTACGTCCTCGCCGCCCGCCTGGAGCAGGTCGCCGCCGCCGCGACCGCACGGCTCCACCGGATGTCGTCCGGGCGCTACACCCTCGTCCACTCCGCCGACCGCTCCGGGCGCGGGCGCAGCGGGCTCGGGCTGCATGTCGTGGACGCCTGGACGGGCCGCGAGCGCGACACGGCGACGCTGTCCGGCGGGGAGACCTTCTTCGCGTCCCTCGCGCTGGCCCTCGGGCTCGCCGACGTCGTCACCGACGAGGCGGGCGGGGTGCGGCTCGACACCCTCTTCATCGACGAGGGGTTCGGCAGCCTCGACGACCAGACCCTCGACGAGGTCCTCGACGTCCTCGACTCACTGCGCGAACGGGACCGCAGCGTCGGCATCGTCAGCCATGTCGCGGACCTGCGGCGGCGCGTCCACGCCCAGTTGGAGGTGGTGAAGGACCGCGGCGGCTCGACCGTGCGGCGGCGCGGTCACTGACCGAGCGGGCGGCGCGGCAGCGGGGAGGAGTAGACGACGCTCGTCGTCACCGACCCGAGCGCGCCGATCTTCCCCGACACCTCCTCCAGATGCCGCATCGACCGGGCGGTGACCTTGATGACGAAACAGTCGTCGCCCGTCACGTGATGCGCCTCCAGGATCTCCGGGGTGACCGCCACCAGGTCGTGGAACGGCTTGTAGTTGCCGTTCGGGTACCTGAGCCGGACGAACGCGAGGATCGGCAGGCCCAGCCGCTCCGGGTCGACGACCGCCGCGTACCCCTGGATCACCCCGGCCTCCTCCAGCCGCCGCACCCGCTCGGTCACCGCGCTCGGCGACATCGACACGGCCCGCGCCAGCTCGGCGAACGAGGCCCGCCCGTCGCGCTGGAGGACATCGAGGATGCGCCAGTCGGTGGCGTCCGGGGAATACGTGGTCATCGGCCAAGAGTGCCGGGGAATCACCGGCCGATCAAGGTGGGGGCCGGGGAACACGCCTTCAGGAAGATGATCACCGAGCCGTAGATTTCCGGTCATGACGAACCCCGTACTGCGCACCGCGCCCGCCGCCCCCGCCGAAGCCGCCGCCCACTTCCGGGCGAGCCTCGCCTTCCACGCGGACGTCTCCGACGTCGCCGCCTCGCTGCCGACCGACGCGTTCGTCGTGCTCGACACCCGCTCCACCGAGGCGTGGGACCAGGGGCACATCCCCGGCGCGGTCCACCTGCCGACCGCGCTCATCGCCGAACAGGCGGAGCGACTCCTCGACAGGAGCGTGCCGGTGGTCACCTACTGCTGGGGGCCCGGCTGCAACGGCGCCACCCGCGCCGCCCTCGCGCTCGCCGAACTCGGCTACCAGGTCAAGGAGATGCTCGGCGGGTTCGAGTACTGGGTGCGCGAGGGCTTCGAGTTCGAGACGTGGGAAGGGACGGAACGCCGAGTCCCCGACCCGCTCACCGCACCTGTCGGTTCCGACGACTGCGGCTGCTGACCGGGGACTCGGGCGTTATTACTGACGTCCCGTCAAGAACGCTTACAGGGCTGCCAGTTCGTCCACCAGGTCGTCCAGGCCCAGCGAACCCTGCGACAGGGCGGCCATGTGCCACGCCTTCAGGTCGAACGCGTCGCCGTGCCGTTCGCGGGCCCGCTCGCGGCCGAGCAGCCAGGCACGCTCGCCGAGTTTGTAGCCGATGGCCTGGCCGGGGATGGTCAGGTAGCGGGTCAGCTCGCTGACGACGAAGTCGGCGGGGCGGCTGCTGTGCGAGAGGAAGAACTCCTCGCCCAGCTCCGGCGTCCAGCGCTCACCCGGGTGGAACGGCGAGTCCGCCGGGATCTCCAGCTCCAGGTGCATGCCGATGTCGATGATGACGCGGACCGCGCGCATCATCTGCGCGTCGAGGTAGCCGAGCCGCTCCTCCGCGTCGGCCAGGAAGCCCAGTTCGTCCATCAGGCGCTCCGCGTACAGCGCCCAGCCCTCGGCGTTCGCGCTGACGATGCCGACGGTCGCCTGGTAGCGGGAGAGGTCCTCCGCGACGTGCACCCACTGGGCGAGCTGGAGGTGGTGGCCGGGGACGCCCTCGTGGTACCAGGTGGAGACCAGGTCGTAGACGGGGAACCGGTTCTGGCCCATCGTCGGCAGCCAGGTGCGGCCCGGGCGCGAGAAGTCCTCCGAGGGGCCCGTGTAGTACGGGGCCGCCGCGCTGCCGGGCGGGGCGATCCGGGACTCCACCTTCCGTACCCGCTCGGCGAGTTCGAAGTGCGTGCCGTCCAGGGACTCGATCGCGCGGTCCATCACGCTCTGGAGCCAGTCGCGGACCTCGTCGACGCCCTCGATGTGCCGGCCGTGCTCGTCGAGGTGCGCGAGCGCCGTCCACGGCGTGGCCGCGCCGGGGAGGATCTTCTCGGCCTCCTTCCGCATCTCGCCCAGCAGCCGGTGGTACTCGGCCCAGCCGTACGCGTACGCCTCGTCCAGGTCGAGGTCGGTGCCGTTGTAGTAGCGCGACAGGCGCGCGTACCGCTCACGGCCGACGACGTTCGGGGCGTCCTCGATCGTGGGCGCGTACACCTCCCGCATCCAGTCCCGGAGCTGGACCACCGAAGCGGTCGCCTCCCGGGCGGCGGCGTCGAGTTCGGTACGCAGCGCGTCCGGGCCGGCCGCCGCGAAGTCCTCGAACCAGCCGCGCCCCTCGCCCGTGTCGGCCCACTCGCCGAGCTGCTCGACGAACGTCGCCGTCGGCCTCGGGGCCGCGAACAGCTTGCGCTCCAGGCCGAGTTCGAGGGACTCGCGGTAGCCGCGCAGCGCCTCGGGCACGGCCCGCAGCCGCTCGGCGATCGCCGCCCAGTCCTCCTCGGTGTCGGCCGGCGTCACCGTGAAGACCTCGCGCACGTGCTGCGCGGGCGTGCCCAGGTTGCCGACCGAGCGCAGGCCCTCCCCGGCGTCGTGGACGGCGAGTTCGGCGGTCAGCCGCTCGCGCAGCAGCCGCGCGCACCGACGTTCCACGTCGCTGTCCGCGCCGGGCCGCGTCTCCGCCTCGTCCAGCGCGGCCAGCGTCTCCCGCGCGAGCCGCGCCAGCGCCTCCTGGCCGGCGGGGGAGAGGTCCGGCATCCGGCGTGAACTCTCCTGCGCGCCGAGGTAGGTTCCGGTGACCGGATCGAGGGCGATGAGACCGTCGACGTACGCGTCGGCGACCTCGCGGGGCAGCGGGCTGTTCGTCTCTGACATGCGGACATCCTCGTACGGATGCCGGTGTCCCGTCAGCCCGCATTGCCTGAGCATGGGCAGGGGGGCGACCGGATTTCGCTGAGGGCCGAGGCCCCCGCCCCTACTCCCGTCCGCCCCGCTCTCCCGCGCACACCTCGAACGGCAGGTCCTGCGGGGTGAGTTCGTCGAGGCGGGCCGTGATGACGAGGGTGCCCTCCTCGATCTGGTAGTCGAGGGGGAGGCCGAGGGAGCGCATCGCGGCGACCATCGCGGTGTTGCCGGAGCGGGTGACGGCGTACACGCTCTCGCCGCCGGTCTCCACGGCCATCCGTACGAGCCGGCGCAGGAGTTCGCCGCCGATGCCGCGCCCCTGCCACTCGTCCTCGACGAGGAGGGCGACCTCGGTCTCGTCGCCGTCCCACAGCAGGTGGCCGAGGCCGACGACGCGCCCGGAGGCGGTGCGGACGGCGAGGGTGCGGCCGAAACGGGGGCTCAGGAGGTGGTTGAGGTAGCGGTCGGCGTCGTGCACGGGACCGTGGTAGCGCATCGTGAGCGTCTGCTGCGAGCACCGCTCGTGCATCGCCCGCGCCGCCGCCAGATCGGCGGTGTCGGCGCGGCCGACCGTGATGTCGTCGCCCTCCGGCAGCGTCAGCACGTCCTGCCCGCGCGGGACGCGGGGCCCGAGCCGGATGTCCAGGTCGACCAGCGCGCGGGCGCGCGCGAACTCGGTCGGGGTGAACGGCAGGTACGGCCGCTCCACGGTGATCACTCCGCCTTCCGGCGCCCGCAGGCGCAGCACTGTCTCCTCCAGGACCCCCTCCGCCGGCACGTCGTGCGCGCCCGGCAGCGAGCGGATCGCGCACCGGCCCAGCAACTGCCGCAGGGCGAGGGGGAGTTCCGCCGCGTCCAGGGCCGTCCGCGTGGCGAGCCCCAGAATCCTCGTCGGCGCGTCGACCAGGTCGTGCGCGTCGGCCCGCTCGATCCAGGTCGCGGTGCCGCCCGCCAGCCGCACCGCTTCGGTGATCTCGGCGCCGCCGAGGGCGCCCGGCGCGCGCAGCAGGAACTCGTCGACCGTGTCCTCGCCCAGCGGGTGCGTCTGGAGGCTCAGGATGTCCACCCGGTGCCCGGCGAGGGCGGCGCACAGCGCGGCCAGCGAGCCGGGGGCGTCCTTCACGGTCGTCCGCATCCGCCACAGCGTGCCGGCGCCGTCCGCGGGGAGGCCGTCGGTGTCCCCGGCCGGTGGCCGGGGGCCGGTATCACCCCCGGGTGGCGCGGGGTCGTGGCCGAGTGATCGCCAGGTGTGCAGGGCCGCCCGGAGGGCCGCGACGGAACGGGTGACGGCAGTCGTCTTCTGATTCATGCAGCTACTGTGCAGGAACGGTGTTGCGTGATCACGAACGCACTGTGACCTAGAGGTAAATGCTCATTTCGCATGAACGGCGTGAATCGCAGCATTCAGGCCAGATCGGGACACCGCGCACCGGGGGATGACGCCGGTACGCGGCACACGACCGAGCCTACGGGACCCGCGCCCTACTGGCCGACACGTCCCGGCTGAAGTACCCGCGTGAACAGGACAGTTCCGTCCGACTCGCGCAGCCGGACCGTCAACTCCCCGCTGTGGCCGTCGATGTCGACCTCCCCGAAGAACTGGAAACCGTCCGCCGGGGACACGTTCGCGACCGTCGGCGCCTTGACGAACACGCGTTCCGGACCGAACGTGCCGTCCAGCTCGTTGGCCGGAAACGCACCCGCGTTGAGCGGACCGGAGACGAACTCCCAGAACGGCTCGAAGTCCTTGAACGCCGCCCGCGAGGGCTGGTAGTGCTGCGCCGAGGTGTGGTGCACGTCCGCCGTCAGCCAGACCGTGCCGGTGATCCGCCGGTGCTTGACGAACCGCAGCAGCTCCGCGATCTGGAGCTCACGCCCGAGCGGCTGCCCCGGGTCGCCCTGCGCGACGGCCTCGAAGTTCGGCTTGTTCTCCATCGGGTCGGGGACGACGAGCCCGAGCGGCATGTCGGCGGCGATCACCTTCCACACCGCGCGCGACGCGGCCAGCTCCCGCTTCAGCCACTCCAGCTGCTCCCGGCCGAGGATGCCCTGCGGGTCGGTCGTCCGCACGTTCGTCGAGTTCGCGTCGCGGTACGTGCGCATGTCCAGCACGAACACGTCCAGCAGCGGCCCGTGCCGCAGCACCCGCTGCACCCGGCCCTGCTTCGCGCCCGGCGTGAGCGTCGAGACGGGGAAGTACTCGCTGAACGCCCGGCGCGCGCGTGCGGCGAGGACGTCCACGCTCCTCTCCGTGTAGCGCGGGTCGGAGTCGGTGATCACCTCGCCGGGGTACCAGTTGTTGCGGACCTCGTGGTCGTCCCACTGGATGACCGACGGGACCCGCGCGTTGAACCGGCGCAGGTTCTCGTCCAGCAGGTTGTAGCGGAAGTTCCCCCGGTACTCCGCGAGCGTCTCGGCGACCTTCGACTTCTCCTCGGTCACCAGGTTGCGGTAGACCCGGCCGTCCGGGAGCGCCTGCGTGGCGTTCATCGGGCCGTCCGCGTAGATGTTGTCGCCGCTGCACAGGAAGAAGTCCGGGTCGAGCTTCGCCATCGCGTCGTAGATGCGGTAGCCGCCGATGTCCTGGTTGATGCCCCAGCCCTGCCCGGCGAGGTCACCGGACCACAGGAACTTCACGCCCTGCCGCCGCTTCTCGGACACCGTGCGGAACGTCCCGGTGACCGGCTCGCCCGTGCGGCGCGGGTCGTCCGGGTCGGCCAGCAGCACCCGGTAGTGGATCTGCTCGCCGGACGGCAGCCCGTGCAGCCGGGTGGTGCCGGTGAAGTCCGTCCCGGCGCCCAGCAGCGGCCCGCACCAGCGGCGCGCGTTACGGAACGACTCCGTCGCCGCGGTCTCGACGACCATCCGCGCGGGCCGGTCCGACCGTACCCACACCAGCCCCGAGTGCGCGCCGACGTCCCCCGTCTGCACCCCCCAGCCCGCCCCGGGCCGCCCCGACAGGGCGAACGCGGGCGCGGCGCCCAGGGCACCGGGCAGGGACAGCGCCGCCGACGCGGCGAGCGAGCCGCGCAGGACGCCGCGACGGCTGGGAGAAGGGAAAGTGCTCATGACGGGGCCTCCAGAGAGGGGAACGGCCGGGGTGCACCGTCAGACCTACTGGGGGAGGAGGACCGGTTCGCGAATGGTGGGTGAACAAGGGGACGAGCGGGGGAGTGGCTTGGGGGCGGGGGAGCGGGGCGGGCCTTTTTCGACGCCGGTTCCCTACGACACCGGACGCGCGTGCCCGGGGTGCCGGGGTCCGGGCCGGTGGGGTCCGGGGCGGTGGGGTCCGGGTCGGTCAGCGGCTTCCGTCCAGGATCACGCGGGAGACCAGCGCCGGGTCGTCGTTCATCGGGCAGTGGCCGCAGCCGGGGAGGCGGATCAGGCGGGCCTGGGGGATGACGCGTTTGGCGCGGACGCCTTGGCGGCGCAGGAGGATACGGTCCCGGGTGCCCCAGGCGATCGTCACGGGCAGACCGGGGACGTCGTCGGTGAACAGCACCGAGCCACCCGCGCGGAGCGTCGCGTCGAAGCCGGTGGCCCCGGTCAAGGCGAGCGTCTCGGCGACGACGGCCTCGGGGGCGCGGCGGCCGGGGCGGGCGTAGATGGTGCTGGTGAGGGCGGTGCGGCCGGCCGCCGAGCGGGCGAGGGTCTCCACCAGCGGCAGGGGCATGCCGCGCGCGATCCGGCGCATCGTCAGGAGCAGCGTGAAGGCGTAACGCCGTTCAGCCTCGGACCAGAAACCGGCGGGGGAGAGGGCCGTCACGGACCGTACGAGGCGTTCGCGGCCCAGCTCCAGGGCCAGGAGCCCGCCCAGGGAGTTCCCGGCGACGTGCGGGCGGTCCAGGCCCAGCGCCTCGCAGAACGCCGCGAACACGGCGGTCGTCGTCGGCAGGTCGTACGCGAGGCCCTCCGGGAGGCCCGGGGAGGCGCCGAAGCCCGGGAGGTCCACCGCGATGACGTCCCGTTCGGTGGCCAGGACGTCCACCACCGGGTCCCACGCCTGCCGGTGATGCCCGATGCCGTGCAGCAGGAGCAGCGGCTCCCCGCGCCCCACGCGCGCGTACGACACGGTCACGGGCTGCGGCCCCCGCGCGGAGGGGACCTTGAAGGAGACGGCGGTGGACATCGGGGTGCTCCTCGTCTGGACTGCGCGGCGAAACTCCTTGGACAGCTTGTCAGTTGTTGCTACCGGCGGGTAGCCCCCGAGGAGGCCGAGAAGCCGCCCGTTCCCGGCCGAAAGCGGTTTCCCGTATTGGTATTGACCAAGGTTGAGGGCCGCCCTATGGTCGCTGACAACTGAAACAACCTTTAATAAACAAGGGCGCGAAAAGAGTCTGTACGCGCGGGGCGGGGCGGAGGACCAGGGTGGGGACCACGCAGCTGGAGACGGTGCCGGAACCGAAGTACTGGCATCTCAGGACGGTGCTCAGCGAAGCACTCGACTCGGAGTTCACCGTGGGGGAGGTGCTGCCCAACGAGCGTGAGCTCGCGGCCCGCTTCGGCGTCGCCCGCGCCACGCTCCGGCAGGCGCTGGAACAGCTCGAACTGGAGGGCCGGCTGCACCGCAGGCGCGGTGTCGGTACGACCGTCGCGCCCCCGCGCGTGGCCGTCGAGGTCGGCCCCGAGGGGACGGCCTGGCCGGGCCCCGACGACGACACCTGGCAGGCCACCGGCAGCGACCTGAGCGCACCCCCGGCCGCCGTCGCCACCGCCCTCGCGCTCCCGCGGGGAACCGCCGTCCACGTCGTCCGCCGCTCCCGCGTCTCCCACGGCCAGCCGGTGGCCGCGGAGCTGCTCTACGTCCCCGAGACCTCCGTCCCTGACCTCCCCGCCTCGGACACCCCGTCCGGCGCCGCACGCGCGCGTGCCGTGCTGCGCGAGCTCCAGCACCTCGATCTCACCGCCCGCAACCGCTCCGTCGAGCTCGGGTCCGCCCGCGCGGACGACGCGAAGCAGCTCGACCGGCTGCCCGGCGCACCGGTTCTGGTGGTCACCACGCACTTCACGACGCCGGCCCGGATCGCGGCGCTGTCCGTCGCGACGTACCGCGCTGACACGTGCCGACTGACGTTCGGGGAGTCGGGGAGGGTGGAGATCGCGGAGGGGGTGGGGTAGGGGGGGCACGAGGGGCGGGAGAGGGGGTCACGAGGGGCGGGGAGGGGGCGCGGCCGGGAACTTTTCCGACGCGCCCGCCCGTTCTCCGGATACGCCCGCTCGTTCTGCGGGCACGCCCGCTCGGTCCGTGGACACGCCCGCTCGGTCTCCGGACGAGCCGCGACGCCTCCGGCCGACGGCGTCACCTCAGCTCACCGCGCGTCACCTCAGCTCACCGTCCCGACCCCCGTCGCCCCGTCACCGTCCCCTCCACCGCGAACAGTTGCTCCTCCACATGGTCCAGGGCCAGCCGCAGCGCCCCGGTCGCCACGGCGGCCTCGCCCAGGGTCGAGAGGGCGACCTTGGGCGGGCGCAGGCAGTAGCGGGCGAGTTCGTCGCGCAGGGGGTCGAGGAGGGCGCCGAGCCCTTCCGTGGAGCCGCCGATGACGACCAGCTCGGGGTCCAGGGCGAGGACGAGCGCCGAGACGTCGTGGACGAGACGCCGGAAGAACCGGTCGACGGCCGCACGCGCACCGGGATCACCGTCGACCGCGCGCGAGAATACGGCCGTCACCGCACGGTCGTCGAGCGGGGGCAACGGCACGTCCGTCGTGGACAGCAGCGCCTCCGGCGTCACCTCGCGCCCCAGCAGATGCCACGACCCGATCTCCCCCGCCGCCCCGCCGTACCCCCGGTGCAGTCGCCCCCCGATCAGCGACCCCGCCCCCGGACTCAGCCCCGCCAGCACCAGCACCACGTCGTCGGAGTCGACCGCCGCCCCCTTCCAGTGCTCGCCCACCGCCGCCGCGTTGGCGTCGTTCTCCACCAGCACCGGGCACCGGAACGACCGGCTCAGCCGCTCACCCAGCCGCAGTCCCGTCCACCCCGGCAGCGCGGAGCACAGCCGTACCGTCCCGTCCGCCTCCACGATCCCCGGCGTCCCCACCCCGACCGCCCGCAGCGCGCTGCGCGGCACCCCGGCCCGCCGCAGCAGCTCGGCGACCGCCGTGCGCAGCCGCTCCAGCCGCTCCTCGGCCGGCGCCCCCTCCGCGACGTCCTTGCCCTGCGCCCCCAGCACCCGCCCGTCCAGATCCGCCACCACCGCCGACACCCGGTGCGCCCCGACGTCCACCCCCAGCAGATACCCGGCCTCCGCCCGGAACCGGAACCGCCGCGCGGGCCGCCCCTGTCTGCGCACGACCGTCACGTCGGCCGCCTCCTCGACGACCAGCCCGGCCCCGATCAGATCCTCCACCACCCCCTCGACCGTCGGCCGCGACAACCCGGTCACCCGGGTGACCTCCGTCAACGTCGCCCGGTCCGCCGCACGCAACGCGTGCAGCACCACCGCGGAGTTGATCCGCCGCAACAACGACGGCTCCCCACCGATCAGCCGCCCCACGCCCATCCTCCCAGCTCGTCGGGTGTGGGCGGATCGTACTCGGAGGAGCAGGGGGCGGCGACAGCCCGGGGAGCCGGGGGGCGCGTCAGCGACGGGCCGCCAGCGGGGACCCCACGCGGAGAGCCGTTCCGTCGGCGTCGACGAACGTGAACTCCCGGAGCCCGTACGGGGTGTCCTCGGGCTCCCCGAGGCGTCCCGCGACGCCGGAGGCCCGCCACTCGGCGTGGAGCGCGTCGGCGTCGCTCACGTAGAGGTAGACCACCGCGCCGGTGCGGGTGGGGTCGTGCTCGTCCCACTCGGTGAGGTGGAGCGACACCGAGCCCCGATCGGCGAATCCGTACCGGTCCGGGCCCTCGTACGCCTTCGCCGTGAAGCCCAGCCGCCGGTACCGGTCCAGAGCGATGTCGAGGTCCCGGACGGGGACGACGGGCGAGACACTCGTGAAGGACACGTCTGACATACGGCCAGTCTCACACGCGGGTGCCGCAGAGGACAGCGGCCGACCGGCTCCCCGGCAGACCGGCCCCCGGCAGCACCTTCAGCGGGGTGCCACGAACCCCGACTCGTACGCCGCGATCACCGCCTGGGTCCGGTCCCGGGCCCCCACCTTCGACAGCACCGCGCTGACGTGGGACTTCACCGTCTCCACCCCCACCACCAGCGACCCCGCGATCTCCCCGTTCGACAGCCCCCGGGCCATCAGCCGCAGCACCTCGCCCTCCCGCTCGGTCAGCCCGGCCGACGCCAGCCGGTCCCGGGCCCCCTCGCCCCCGCGCTCGGCCGCCAGCTTCCGCAGCGACGCCGGGAACAGCAGCGAGTCCCCCTCGGCCACCACCCGCACCGCCCGCACGATCTCCTCGGGCCTCGCCCGCTTCAGCAGGAACCCGTCGGCCCCGGCCCGCAGCGCCTCGTACACGTACTCGTCGTTCTCGAAGGTGGTCACCACCAGGATCTTCGGCGGCGCGTCGACCCCGCGCAGCACGGCGCGCGTCGCCTCGATGCCGTCCAGGAGCGGCATCCGGACGTCCATGGCGACGACATCGGGCCGCAGCCGCCGGACCAGGGGGACGACCGAGGCGCCGTCGGCCGCCTCCCCGACGACCGAGATGTCGGGCTGGGCCTCCAGCACGGCCCGCAGCCCCGCGCGGACCAGCGGTTCGTCGTCGACGAGCAGTACGGTGACGGGCATCCCGCCAGCCTAGATCAGCTCCCCAAGGGCAGCTCCTTCAACGGCGGCTCCCCCAAAGGGAGTTCCCTCAAGGGGAGTTCGCCCAGGGGGAGTTCACCCAAGGGGAGTTCCGCCCGTACCCGCCACTCCCCGGCGTCGGGCCCGGTGGCTGCCCGACCGCCCAGCAGCGCGGCCCGCTCCCGGATGCCCCGCAGGCCGCTGCCCCGCCCGGACCCGGCTGTCCGCGCGGTCAGCGGATTGCGCACCTCCAGTCGCAGCACGTCCCCCTCGACCCCCACCCGGACCCGCACCGGCACGGGCCCCGCATGCCGCAGGACGTTCGTCAGCGCCTCCTGGAGGATGCGGTAGCTCTCCCGGGACACCGGCCCGGGCACCCGCTCCAGCGGCCCCGACAGCTCCGCGTCGACCACGGAACCCGACGCCCGCGCCGACTCCAGCAGCCGGTCCGCCTCGGCGAGCGTCGGCCGCGCGCCCACCGGGGGCTCCGCCTCCCGCAACACCCCCAGCACCCGCTCCAGATCCTCCAGCGCCGCCCGCCCCGTCTCCTCGATGGCCTCCAGCGCCCGCGCCGTGAACGCCGGATCGCCGGCCGTCCGTGCGGCGCCCGCCTGCACCACGGCGACCGTCAGCGCGTGCCCGATCGAGTCGTGCAGCTCGCGGGCGATCCGCGTGCGCTCCAGCAGCCGCTCCGTACGCTCCTCCAGCGCCGCGAGCCGCTCGGCGGCGGAGGGGCCGAGGAGCGCGCGGGCGGCGGCCGTGACGACCAGGCCGAGGGCCACGACGGCGCCGTACAGCACGAGGAGGGGGAGCGGGACCAGCAGGGCGTACGACCGGTGCGGGGAGAGCGCGCCGAGCAACGGGACGGCGCCGTCCGGGTGGCCGAGGGCCAGGCGGACCAGGGTGTACGTCGCCATCAGGGCCCACACGCAGGCGAAGCAGGCCGACGCGCCCAGGACCAGGCGGACTTCGAGCCAGACGACCGTCCGCAGCCGGTCCCGCCAGGTCACCGACGGGGCGATCGAGAAACCGGGGTCCGCCTCGCCCGGCGTCAGCATCCACCGCGCCTGCACCCCCTCGCCCGTCCGCACCCCCGCGACCAGGCCGGCCGGGATCACGAACAGCGCGACCAGCCAGGGCCGGCGGGGATCGACGAACATCCACACGCTCACCACGAGCATCGGCACCCACAGATGCAGGAGCCGTGTGTACGTCGTCCCCCGCAGCAGCGGGCTCAGGAACCGGGCCATACGGACAGCGTGACAGCCGCCACTGACAACGGGCCTCCCCCGAGCGAGGGAGACGGTTCCCACCCCCGGGGGAAGCCCCTGACCGGGCGTCACACCGACAGTGGTGGACATGACCAGCATCGACGTCCACGACCTGACCAAGGTCCACGGCACCCGCCGCGCCGTGGACGGCCTCACCTTCCGCGTCCCGCCCGGCCGCGTGACCGGTTTCCTGGGCCCCAACGGCGCCGGGAAGTCCACCACGCTGCGCCTCCTGCTCGGCCTCGACCGCCCGACCTCCGGCAGCGCCGGCTTCGACGGCCGCCCCTACCGGGCGCTCACCGAACCCCTGCGCCACGTCGGCGCGCTGCTCGACGCGCGGGCCGCGCACGGCGCCCGCACCGGCCGCGACCACCTGAGAGTCCTCGCCGCGAGCAACCGCCTCCCGGCCCGCCGGGTCGACGAGGTCCTCGCGGAGACCGGCCTGACCACGGCCGCCGGTCTCCGCGTCCGGACGTACTCCCTGGGCATGCGCCAACGCCTCGGCATCGCCGCCGCCCTGCTCGGCGACCCCGGAGCGGTCCTGCTCGATGAACCCGCCAACGGCCTCGACCCCGAGGGCATCGTCTGGGTCCGCGGCCTCCTGCGCCGCCTCGCCGCCGAGGGCCGCACCGTCCTCGTCTCCAGCCACCTCATGACCGAGACCGCCGCCTACGCCGACCACCTCATCGTCCTCGGCCGAGGCCGCCTCCTCGCCGACACCCCGCTCGAAGAGTTCGTCCACGCGCGCGTACACCCACGCGTACGGGTGCGGACGACGGACCCCGCCGCCCTCTCCGGCGCGCTCGCCCGCGCCGGGCACCGGGCCGACGAACACCCCGACGGGCACTGGACCGTGCACCACGCGCGCGTGGACGACGTCGGCCGCCTCGCCTCCGACGCCGGCGTCCCCCTCCTCGAACTCGCCGCCGAGGAAGGCACGCTGGAGCAGGCGTACTTCGATCTGACGGCGGGCGAGACCGAGTTCACCGCACACCGCTAGGAGCCCCGCATGTACCCGTCCGCCCTGCACGCCGAGTGGCTCAAGATCCGCACCCTGCGGTCACAGGTCGTCACCCTCGCCGTGATCCCCCTCGTCACGCTCGCGTTCTCGGTGCTCGCCGGACGTGACGCCTCCGGTGACGACCCGCTCTTCTCGGCGTACTTCGGCGTCTCCTTCGGCCAGATCGCGGCCGTCTCCTTCGCGGCGAACGCGATGGCGGCGGAGTTCCGCGACGGCGCTCTGCGGACGTCCCTCGCGGCCGTCCCCGACCGCACACGCTGGTTCGCCGCGAAGGCGACGGCGATCGCGCTGCCGGTCCTCGCGGTGGGGCTCCTCACCGGCGCGCTCTCCCTGTCGACGGGGGACGGGCTCGGGTGGGCCGAGAGTTTCCGGGGCGCCGTGGGCTGCGGGATCTATCTGACGCTGATGGCGCTGCTCGCCGCCGGGCTCACGGCCGTCCTGCGCAGCGGAGTGGCGACGCTCGGGATCGTCGTACCGTTTCTGCTGATCGTGTCGTTCGTCGTCGGTGACCTGTCCGGGACCGTCGCGGACTGGTTCCCCGACCGGGCGGGACAGGCGGTGCTGCACAGCGATCCGCCGGTCGACCCCTGGGCGGGGCTGTCGGTGACGGCGCTGTGGAGCGGGGTGGCGTTGGGGGCGGGGGTGTGGCGGGTGGGGAGGCGGGACGCGTGAACGTTTCTCCGTGCAGGCCGGCGAGATGGGGCGGGCGAACGTTTCCGCGTGTGAGCCGGACGCGCGCACGGCACCGCCCCCGGACGCGCACGGCACCGCCCCCAGGCGTCAGCCCTCCGCCGCCTCCCGCAGCCGCGCGAACTCCTCCGCCATCGTCGCCGCCGTCCAGTGCGCGTTCAGCCCGCTGGGGTTCGGCAGCACCCACACCCGGGTGTCGCCGATCGTCCGTTCCTGTGCCCCCACGCGCGCGTGCCGGTCGGCGAAGGCGGCGCGGTAGGCGGTGATGCCGACGACGGCGAGCCAGGCGGGCTTGAGGCGTTTCACCTTGGCGGTGAGGAGACGGCCGCCCTCCTGGTACTCCTCGGCGGACAGCTCGTCGGCCCGCGCGGTCGCGCGCGCCACGACGTTCGTGATGCCGAGGCCGAACGACAGTAGTTCCTGCTGCTCCGCCGGTTTCAGCAGGCGGGGGGTGAAGCCGGAGAGGTGCAGGACCGGCCAGAAGCGGTTGCCGGGGCGGGCGAAGTGGTGGCCCGTCGCGGCCGTCATCAGGCCGGGGTTGATGCCGCAGAACAGCACGCGGAGGCCGGGCGCGGCCACGTCGGGGACGAGGCGGTCGCGCGCGGCCTCCAGCTCGGCCTGGGTAAGGCGGGTCAGAGGATCGCCCCGGGGGTGTAACCGGCGGCCTCCGGACGCTGCTTGACGATCTCCTCGACCCGGGAGACCACCGAGGCGACCTGGGCCGCCGCCGCGCCCGTGAAGGACAGCTTGTCGGCCATCAGGGCGTCGAGCTGCGCGCGGTCCAGGGGGATGCGGTCGTCGGCGGCGAGCTTGTCGAGGAGCTCGTTGCGCTCGGCACCCTGCTCGCGCATGGCCAGCGCGGAGGCGACCGCGTTCTCCTTGATCGCCTCGTGCGCCAGCTCACGGCCGACGCCCGCGCGGACGGCGCCCATGAGGACCTTCGTCGTCGCGAGGAACGGCAGGTAGCGGTCCAGTTCGCGGGCGACGACCGCCGGGAACGCGCCGAACTCGTCGAGCACCGTCAGGAACGTCTCCAGCAGGCCGTCCAGCGCGAAGAACGCGTCCGGGAGGGCGACGCGGCGGACCACCGAGCACGACACGTCGCCCTCGTTCCACTGGTCGCCCGCCAGCTCGCCCGTCATCGAGGCGTAGCCGCGCAGGATCACCATCAGGCCGTTGACGCGCTCGCAGGAGCGGGTGTTCATCTTGTGCGGCATCGCCGAGGAGCCGACCTGGCCGGGCTTGAAGCCCTCCGTCACCAGCTCGTGGCCCGCCATCAGGCGGATCGTCTTCGCCAGCGAGGAGGGGGCCGCCGCGAGCTGGACGAGGGACGTGACGACCTCGTAGTCCAGCGAGCGGGGGTAGACCTGGCCGACCGAGGTGAACGCCTGCGAGAAGCCCAGGTGGCCGGCGATGCGGTCCTCCAGCTCGGCGAGCTTGGCCGCGTCGCCGCCGAGGAGGTCCAGCATGTCCTGGGCGGTGCCGACCGGACCCTTGATGCCGCGCAGGGGGTAGCGGCCGAGGAGTTCCTCCACGCGCGCGTAGGCGACGAGGAGTTCGTCGGTGGCGGTCGCGAAGCGCTTGCCCAGTGTCGTCGCCTGCGCCGCCACGTTGTGGGAGCGGCCGGCCATCACCAGTTCGCCGTACTCGGAGCTCAGCTTCGCGAGGCGGGCCAGGACCGCGACCGTGCGGTCCCGGACGAGCTCCAGCGACAGCCGGACCTGGAGCTGCTCGACGTTCTCCGTGAGGTCCCGGGACGTCATGCCCTTGTGGACCTGCTCGTGGCCGGCGAGGTCGTTGAACTCCTCGATCCGGGCCTTCACGTCGTGCCGGGTGACCTTCTCGCGCTCGGCGATCGACCCGAGGTCCACGGTGTCCAGCACCCGCTCGTAGTCCTCGACCGCCCCCTCCGGGACCTCGATCCCGAGGTCCCGCTGCGCCCGCAGCACCGCGAGCCAGAGCTGCCGCTCCAGCCTCACCTTGTGCTCGGGCGACCACAGGGTGGCCAGCTCTACGGACGCGTACCGTCCGGCGAGGACGTTCGGGATGCGGGGCTTTGCGGGAGCGGAAGTCACGTGACGTGATTCTACTGGCGATTCACGCAGGCCAGGGCCGGGGTGGGGTTGGTGGGAACGTACGAGACGCCGGTCACTCGCCGTGAGTTCCTCGCCCCTGCTGAGAGAAGCCGGCCCGCGTACGAAAGTGTTCGCGTTACGTCGCCGGGCCCTCGTACGGCAGTAGTTCCGGGTGTTTCGGGGTGCGGCCGTCGCCCGAGGAGCGGCCGGTGAGGCGGCGGGCTATCCAGGGGAGGAGGTACTGGCGGGTGAAGCGGGCGTCGGCGAGGCGGCGGGCCGGCCAGGTGGGTGGGGGTGTGGGTGGGAGGGGGGTGTGCCAGGTGGGGTCTTCCGGGGAGTAGTCGAGGGTTTGCCAGACCGCTTCCGCCACGCGCCGGTGGCCGTCGGCCGTCAGGTGGAGGCGGTCGACGTCCCAGGAGCGGGGGTCCGCGAGGGAGGGGGCGCCGTAGAGGTCCACCACCAGGGCGTCGTGCTTCGCCGCCAGGTCGTCCACGCAGGCGAAGAGTTCTTCCATGCGGGGGCGGAAGCGTTCCAGGACGGGGCCCTGGCGGCCGGGGCTGCGCATGAGGACCAGTTGTTTGCAGGCCGGGGAGAGGCGCTCCACCGCTTCCGTGAGGAGGTCCTTCACGCGGACCATGTCGCACTTCGGGCGGAGGGTGTCGTTGAGGCCGCCGACCAGGGTGACGACGTCGGCGCCCATCCCGGCCGCGACGTCCACCTGCTCCTCGACGATCTGGCCGATCAGCTTGCCGCGCACGGCGAGGTTGGCGTACCGGAAGCCGGGCGCCCGCGCGGACATGCGGCCCGCGAGGAGGTCGGCCCAGCCCCGGTAGGAGCCGTCGGGGAGGAGGTCCGACATGCCCTCGGTGAAGGAGTCGCCGACCGCGACCAGGCTGTCGTACGGGGGAGTGGGTTTCGTCTGCATGGCGTCAGCGATGGTAACCCCAGTCCATACCCGGCGGTCGGTCACCCCGGTGCCCGGGGCAACCGACCCCGTCGGTCGCGAGTCCGATCAGCGGATTGACGTACCGATCGCGCCGACCGGGACCCGCCTCACGCCCGCTGCCCGAACAGCTCCCGCAGCACGTCCTCCATCGTCACCATCCCCGCCAGCCGCCCGTCGTCCCCCATGACCGCCGCCAGATGCGTACGACTCCCGCGCATCGCCGTCAGCACGTCGTCCAGCGGCGTAGCCTCCCGCACGCGCGCGATGGGCCGCAGATCCCGCAGCCGGAACGGCATGTCCCGGGGGGACGCGTCGAGGGCGTCCTTGACGTGGAGGTAGCCGACGATGCGGCGCCCCTCGTCGACGACGGGGAAACGGGAGAAGCCGGAGGAGGCGGAGAGCTCCTCAAGGCCCTCCGGTGAGACCCCCACGCGCGCGTAGACGACGCGTTCCAGCGGCAGGACGACATCCCGCACCGGACGCCGCCCCAGTTCGAGCGCGTCGTGCAGCCGCTCCCGCGCCCGGTCGTCGATGAGCCCCGCGTCGCCCGCGTCCTTGACGATCTGCGCCAGCTCGGAGTCCGAGAAGGTCGCCGTCACCTCGTCCTTGACCTCGATGCGCATGAGCCGCAGCAGGGTGTTGGCGAACGCGTTGATCGTGAAGATCACCGGCCGCAGCGCGCGGGAGAGCGTCACCAGCGGCGGCCCGAGGAGCAGCGCGCTGCGTACGGGTTCGGCGAGCGCGATGTTCTTCGGCACCATCTCGCCGAGCAGCATGTGCAGATACGTCGCGAGGACCAGGGCGATCACGAACGACACCGCGTGCCCGGCGCTCTCGGGGACCCCGACCGCGTGGAACACGGGCTCCAGCAGATGCTCGATGGCGGGTTCCGCGACGACGCCGAGGATCAGCGTGCACAGCGTGATCCCGAGCTGCGCCGCCGCCATCAGCGCGGAGACGTGCTCAAGACCCCACAGCACACTGCGGGCCCGCCGGTCCCCCTGTTCGGCGTACGGCTCGATCTGCGAGCGCCGTACGGAGATCAGCGCGAACTCGGCGCCCACGAAGAAGGCGTTGACCACCAGGGTCGCGAGGCCGATCAGCAACTGGACGGTGGTCATCGCGCGTCCTCCGTCCCGTGAAGCGTGTCTGCCGTGTCCGTCGGGGGCGCGTGCAGCAGCACCCGCGCGGCCCGGTGCCCGGCGGCGTCCACGACGTCCAGCCGCCACCCGGCGACGTCGAGGCTGTCGCCGACGGCGGGTATCCGCCCCAGCTCGGTCGCCACGAGCCCCGCCAGCGTCTCGTACGGCCCCTCGGGGGCCCGCAGACCGACGCGGGCGAGCTGATCGGTACGGGCGGACCCGTCGGCCGAGTAGAGGGCGCGTCCGGCCTCGTCGGTGCCCGCGGGGGCGAGGTCGGGCGTCTCGTGCGGGTCGTGCTCGTCACGGACCTCGCCGACGACCTCCTCGACGATGTCCTCCAGCGTCGCGACGCCGGCCGTACCGCCGTACTCGTCGATGACGACGGCCATCGTGCGCTTCCCGGACAGCCGGTCCAGGAGCCGGTCCACGGTCAGCGACTCGGGGACGAGGAGCGGCTCGCGCATGATCTCCGCGACCGACACGCGCGCCCGGCGCTCGGCGGCGACGGCCAGCGCGTCCTTGATGTGGACCGTGCCGACGACCGAGTCCAGGTTGCCCCGGTAGACCGGGAACCGCGACAGTCCGCTCGCCCGGGTCGCGTTCGCGACGTCCTCGCAGGTCGCCTGCGCCTCCAGCGCCATCACCTGCACGCGCGGCGTCATCACGTTCTCCGCGGTCAGGTCGGCCAGGTTGAGCGTGCGCACGAACAGTTCGGCGGTGTCGGCCTCCAGGGCGCCCTCCTTCGCGGAGTGCCGGGCCAGCGCGGCCAGCTCCTGCGGGCCGCGCGCGGCGGCCAGCTCCTCCGTGGGCTCGACGCCCGCGAGGCGCACGATCCGGTTCGCCGTGTTGTTGAGATGTGTGATGAACGGCCGGAACGCGGCACTGAACCAGCGCTGTGCGTTGCCGACGCTCTTGGCGACCGCCAGCGGCGAGGAGATCGCCCAGTTCTTCGGCACCAGCTCGCCGACGACCATCAGGAACACCGTCGACAGCGCCGTACCGAGCACCAGCGCGACCGACCGCGACGCGCCGCCGGGCAGGCCCGCCGACTCCAGGGGGCCGGAGAGGAGTTTCGAGATCGACGGTTCGGCCAGCATGCCGACGACCAGGTTCGTGACGGTGATGCCGAGCTGGGCACCGGAGAGCTGGAAGGTCAGGTTCCGTACGGCCTTGAGGGCGCCGGCGGCGCCCCGCTCGCCGCGCTCCGCGGCCCGCTCCAGCTCGCCGCGCTCGACGGTGGTCAGCGAGAACTCGGCGGCGACGAAGGCACCGCACGCGAACGACAGCAGCACCGCCACCAGCAGGAGGAGCACTTCGGTCATCGGGTCACCTCCGTCCCATGATCGGGCAGGGCGGGGAGGAACGCGCGATGTCGGGTACCACGGGATCGGGTACTGGGAGGCTCGCCCATGGGCGGACGCTCACACCTTTCGTCGAAGTCGGAGGGGACCGTGCGGCACACGGTCCCCTCAAGAGTAAAGGATGAGCAAAGCAGCCTGGCTAGGACTTGTCGGGCAGGGGCTTCACCCAGCGCCGCCACTTCTCCTCCGCCGAGTACCCCGCCGCCGTCCAGGCGTGGTGCGCGGTCTCGTTGCGCGTGAGGACCATCGCGTCCGCCCGCCGCCCGCCCAGCCGGACGAAGCGCTCCTCGGCGGCGGCCAGCAGCGCCGAGCCGATGCCCCGGCGACGGCGGCCCGGGTGGACGGCGAGCCGGTACAGGTGGCAGCGCCAGCCGTCGAACCCGGCGACGACCGTCCCCACCAGCTCCCCGCCCGACTCGGCGAGGATCAGCGCCTCGGGGTCCCGGGCGACCAGCCGCTCGACCCCCGCCCGGTCGTCACTGATGCTCGTTCCCTCCGCCGCCGTCCGCCAGAAGGCCAGCACGGTGTCGAGGTCGTCGGGCGACGCGGCCCGTATCCGCAGATCATGCATACGGTGATCACAGCACCCCGGGCGCTCCCTCGACGGACATTCCGGCATCCGGACGCGCGCCCGCCACCGGCTCCCGCCCCTGGATCTCGGCCAGCACCGGCCCGAACGCCTCCATGAACCCCTCCAGGACCGTGAAGTAGGTGAACCCGTAGCGCTCCCGCAGCCCCCGCACCTTCGCGACGAGCTCCGCCCGCGACCCGATCAGCAGGATCGGCAGATCGAGCAGCTCCCCGGCCGTCACCCCCGGTATCCGCTCCAGCAGCGGCTGCACGGCACCCTCCGGATCGTCCGTGACGACCACCTGCTGGACCAGCAGATTCCGCTCCGCCCCGACTGCGCGCCCCGCCGCGAACTCCGCGTACTTCGCGACCCGTCCGTCGAGTTCCTCCGGCGACAGGGGAGTTATCTGCCCCGTCGCGCTCCCCTCGACGACCCGCGCACCCGCGAACGCGACGACGTCCGCGTGCTCCGCGGCCAGCCGCAGCATCCGGTCGCCGTTCCCGCCGATCAGCAACGGCACCCGTACGCCGTCCTCCTGACGCTTCCTCAACTCCGCGACCGTGCGCTCCAGATGCGCCACCCGCTCACCCGGGGCGCCCCACGGCAGGCCCGCCTCCTCGTGCTCCGCCGCCACGTACCCGGCGCCCAGGCCCAGTTCGAGCCGGCCCCCGGTCAGCGCGGCCGTCGTCGCCACCTCGCGCGCCAGCAGCACCGGGTTGGAGAAACCCGTGTTGAGGACGAACGTCCCCACCCGGGGCCGCTTTGTCGCCTCCGCCGCCGCGACCAGCGACGGGAACGGCGCCGGCATCCCCAGATGGTCCGGCACCAGCAGCACGTCGTACCCCAGCTCCTCGCCCCGGCGGCACTTCGCCCGCCACGCGTCGAGCGGTGTGGGCTCCAGCAGATTGACCCCGAAACGGAACGGACGCGTCATGAACTCCCCCTGAGCATCAAGTCACTTGAACGTTCGTTCGCATCCCATCACTCGTGTGCGATCGCCGCCAGTACGTTCATCCGCGACGCCCGCAGCGCCGGCAGCAGCGCCGCCACCACCCCCACCACCGCCGAGCCGACCACCACCGCGACGACCGTCCCCCACGGGATCGCCAGCGCCGTCATCCCCTGCAACGCCAGCACCCGCTGCGCGCACACCCCCCACAGCAGGCCCAGCGCGAGCCCCAGGACCGCCCCGAACACCGCGATCACCACCGACTCCAGCCGGATCATCCGCCGCAACTGCCGCCGCGCCAGCCCGATCGCCCGCAGCAGCCCGATCTCCCTGGTCCGCTCCACCACCGACAGCGCCAGCGTGTTGACGACCCCCAGCACCGCGATGACGATCGCCAGCCCCAGCAGCGCGTACACCAGGTACAGCAGCACCGCGATCTGGTCGTGCACCAGCTTCTTGTAGTCCGCCTGGTCCCGGACCTGCACCTGCGGATACGGCTCCAGCGTCCGCTCCAGCGCGCCCCGCAGCGCCCCCGCGCCCGTCCCCGCCGCCGCGTCCACGTACAGCGCGGACTCCTGGCCGCCCGGCACGAACCGCTCGACCGTCGCGAGCCCCAGGAACAGCCCGCCCCGCGCGCCGAAGCCCTCCGCGGCGTCCTGGTCGGTGAGCGCGCCCACCGTCAGCTCCGTCCGCCGCCCGCCCGGGAACTCGGCCGGCAGGACGCTGCCGACCCGCACGCCGTGCTCCCGCGCGAAGTCGACGTCCATCCCGACGTGACCCGCCGCCAGCGCCGCCGCGGTGTCCCCCTCGGCGTACGTGACGTGGGCGACGTCGTCCAGTCTCGGGTCGTACCCGGCTGCCGTCGTCTCGACCCGCTCGCCGTCCGGGAACCGGACCGCGAGGGGCGCGAAACGGGTGCGGACGACGAGACCGACCCCTCGCGTGGCCCGGACCCGGTCGGTGATCTCCTTCGTGAACGGCGTGAAGTTCGCGCTCTGGACGACGAAGTCCGCGCCGAGCGTCCGGTCGATCTGCCGGTCGAAGGACGCCGACATCGACGCGCTCGCCACCGACATCCCGCCGACCAGCGCCAGGCCCACCATCAGCGCGGACGCCGTCGCCCCCGTCCGCCGCGGGTTGCGCAGGGCGTTGCGCTGGCTCATCCGGCCCACGGAGCCGAACAGCGCCGGGAACGCGCCGCCCAGCACCCGGATCACCGGGCGCACCAGCAGCGGACCCGCGACGACCGTGCCCAGCAGGGTGAGGACGATGCCCAGGCCCAGCAGCGACGCCGCCGACGCCGTCCGCGACGAGGCCGCGCAGCCCGCCAGCGCCGCCGCGCCCAGCGCCCCGAGGGCCGCGCCGACGACCGCCCGGACCCGCAGCGGCCTGCCGACCCCGGCGACCTCCGCGTCCGCCAGCGCCGCCATCGGGGAGACCCCCGCCGCCCGCCGCGCGGGGAGATACGCGGCGACGAACGTGACCCCCACCCCGACCGCGTACGCCGCGACCGGGGTCTCCCAGCCGACCGCCATCTCCGTCGTCCTCAGGTTCATGCCGAAGACGCTCATCAGCCTGATCAGCCCGGCCGCGAGACCGATGCCCGCCGCGAGGCCCAGCGTGGAGCCCGTCAGGCCCAGGAGGACCGCTTCCGTGAGGACCGAGCGGCGCACCTGGCGGCGGTCCGCGCCGAGCGCCCTCAGCAGGCCCAGCTCGCGGGTGCGCTGCGCGATCAGCATCGAGAACGTGTTGACGATGAGGAAGACGCCGACGAGCACGGCGATCCCCGCGAAGCCCAGCATCACGTACTTGATGACGTCCAGGAATCCGCCGAGCTGCTCCGCCGAGGACTTCGCCTGCTCGCCCGCCGTCCGCACGTCGTACGGGCCCGCGCCGAGGGTGCTCGCGACCCGCTCCTTGAGGACCGCGTCCGGGACGCCCGGGGCGGCCCGCAGTTCGATCGCCGTCGCCCGGTCCGCCGCGCCGAGGAGCCGGGTCGCGGCCACCGACGGGTCCAGGAAGAGGAGGGCCGCGCCCGGGTTGGTCGTGGTGAACGTGACGATCCCGACGACCGTCACCCGGAACGTGCCCGGCTGGGCCATCACCGTCAGCCGGTCGCCGGTCCGGACGTCCTTCTTGCCGGCCGTGTCCGCGTCGAGCAGCGCCTCGCCGGCACCGCGCGGCGCCCGGCCGGAGGTCAGCTTCACCGGGCTGCGGTCCGTGACGTGCCAGTCCAGGGCCAGGGTGGGGGCGCCGGTCGTGGGGCCGACCGGTCTGTTGCGCGCGTCCACGATCGTCGCGTTCCCGACGCTGACCTCGGCGTGGGTGTCCGCGACGCCCGGGACGCCCGCGAGACGCCGGGCGAGCGACGCCGGGAGCGTCTGCACCGCCCCTGTCGGCACCGCCGACGTCAGGTCGTCCCTCGGCTCCACCGTCACGTCCGCCGACGTCGACGCGAAGAGCCTGTCGAACGTCCGCGTCACCGTGTCCGAGAAGATCAGGCTCCCCGCCACGAACGCCACCGACAGCACCACGGCCAGCGCCGACAGCAGCAGCCGGCCCTTGTGGGCGAGGAAACTCCGGAGGGTGGCCCTGAGCACCGCTCAGCCCTCCTTGCCGGGGCCGGCTCCCTGTGGCCCCCCGCCCGCGAACGTCCGCATCCGCTCCAGCACCGCCCGCGCCGTGGGCCGTTCCATGTCCTCCACGATGCGGCCGTCCGTGAGGAAGAGGACGAGGTCGGAGTGGGCGGCGGCGTTCGGGTCGTGCGTGACCGTGACGACGGTCTGGCCCAGGTCGTCCACCGCCTGGCGGAGGATCGTGAGGACCTCCAGGCCGGACCGGGAGTCGAGGTTGCCGGTGGGTTCGTCGGCGAAGATCAGCTCGGGGCGGGAGAGGAGGGCGCGGGCGCAGGCCACGCGCTGCTGCTGGCCCCCGGAGAGCTGGGACGGGCGGTGCCTGAGGCGGTCGCGCAGACCGAGGGTGTCGACGATCCGGTCCAGCCACTCCTGGTCGGGGCGGCGGCCCGCGATGTCCATGGGGAGCGTGATGTTCTCGGCGGCCGTCAGCGTCGGGATCAGGTTGAACGACTGGAACATGAACCCGACCCGGTCCCGCCGCAGCCGCGTCAGCTCGCGGTCCCTCAGCCCCGTGATCTCCGTGTCGCCCAGCCAGACGCGGCCCGCCGAGACGGAGTCCAGCCCGGCCAGGCAGTGCATCAGCGTCGACTTGCCCGACCCCGACGGGCCCATCACCGCCGTGAACCGGCCGCGCGCGATGTCCACATCCACCGCGTCCAGGGCCAGCACGGCCGTCTCGCCCGAGCCGTACGCCTTCGTCAGCCCCCGCGCACGGGCCGCGACCTCGACGGACCCGCCCGGCCCAGGCTCTCGATGCACGGCAGACGATGACAATGCGGCCTCCCCACTCGGCGCTCTCCTCCTGCGTCCGAGCGTAGGACCGCCCCCCTCGCGGACGGTATCCCTCTCAAGTCAGATATCCCCCCTCCACCCCCGGGTGGAGACCCTCACCCGGCCGGCCGCCGCGCCACCCCCAGCACGCAGTACGACGCCGGCGACACCGGCCCCGACGGCGGCACCAACAGCCGCCGGTACTCCCCGAGTTCGAACCCGGCCCCGACGATCGACGCCACCGGGTCCCGGTCCAGCCGGCACCCCCCGAACAGCAACGGCCACACCGTCCGGTCCAGCCCCCGTTGCACACCCCGCATCACCGGCCCGCCACCCCGCCCGTGCTCGAAGAACCGGAGCTCACCACCCGGCCGCAGCACCCGCCGAAGCTCCCGCAACGCCCGCTCCACGTCCCGCACACTGCACAGCGTCAACGACAGCACGGCCGCGTCGAACGCCTCGCTCTTCACGGGCAGCGCCTCCGCCACCCCCGGCACGACATCGACGGGCACCTCGGCGCGCAGCGCGGCCACCCGCGCCGCCTGCCGCAGCAGCCGCTCCGGTTCCAGCGCCACGACCTCCGAGACGGCCGCCGGGTAGTGCGCGAAGTTCAGCCCGTTCCCCGCGCCGACCTCGATCACCCGCCCCGACAGCCCGGTCAGCAGCTCCGCGCGCAGCGGACCCACGGACGGCTCCGCCGCCACGCTGAAGCGGGTGTAGAAACGGGCGAACCACGGATGACGGACGGCGTCCTCGGGGGTGCGCGTCGGCATGGGGGCCTCCTGCACGCGGGCTCTCCCACGATTGTCCCCCGCGCCGGCGCCGCGCACCCCCTCGGAATCGAGCCGTCAGGCGATGAAGTTCCGCACCTGCTGGTAGACGCCGTAGTCGTTGTTCATGTCGGTGTGCGAGATACACCCGACCTCGACGTTCGTCGCCCCGCTCAGGATCGCCGTGGTGTCCGGGGTGAGAGCGTCGTCGCAGTTCGACCAGTAGCTCGCGTACGACACGCTGCCCGGTGTCTCGTCACCCGAGTTGAGGGACGTCAGGAACGAGCTCCCGGTGTTCATCTCCGCGCACGACGTGTACAGCCACGCGCACCAGCCCGCGGTCGTCGTCCCGTGGTTGACGCCCGCCGTCGACACGAAGTCGTCGACATAGGCCGTTCCGCCGAGGTTCTTCAGGTAGTAACGCGCGCTGAGCACACCCATGGAGTGAGCGACGATGTCGACCTTCGAAGCGCCCGTGCGGGCGAGGACGTTCCTGACCTCCGTGGCGAGCTGCTGCGCGGTCGTGACGTTCGACTGCGACCAGCTGTACGACCACGCGTCCAGCTCGGACGCCGTGTAGCCGTCCGCCTTGAAGTCCGCGATCCAGTCGTCCCAGCTGCTGGAGTCACTGCTGAGACCGTGCACGAAAATGACCGGATTGTGCGTCGCCGCGTGGGCGGCCGGAACGGACAGGGAGAGCGACAGAAGGAGCGAAGCAAACACGGCCGAGACGGCCGCGGCGATGCGACGCATGGGGCGCTGCATGGTGCCTCCTGGTACGGGTGGGGTCGCGAGGAGTGTCCGGTCCGCCCCACGCGCGCCGCATCGGTGAAGTCGCCGGTCTTTACGGCTCAAGTAACCCGCCAGTAACGTGAATTGTGTGGTGACTCAGGTGACTCCCCCCACGCTGGACCACGCTTCGCCACCGCCCCGCCCCGCCTCGGCCCCCACCGAAGGCGTCCGGGCGCGGGTACGCGTGCGTGCGTACGGCGACCCCGGCGCCGCCGCCGAGATCGCGGCGCGGCTGACCGCCCGACAGGCGGCCGGCCTCGACCCCCTGCCCTCCGAACCGGCCGCCCTCGCCCCCGAACTGCTGCGCGCGCGAAGACGCGAGATCCGCGCGCTGCCCGAGGACACGCGCCGTCTGCTCCTGCTCGCCGCCGCCGACCAGTACCCGGTCCCCACCCGGGCCTTCCTGCGCGCGGTGGCCGCCGCCGACCTCGACGCCCGCCCCCTGGAGGCCGCCGAGACCGCCGGCCTCGCCTGCGCGGGACCCGACGGCGTCACGTTCCGCGATCCCTGGGTGCGCGTCGCCGCGTACGAGACGGCGACCTCCGCCGACCGCCGCGACGCCCACCGCCTCCTGGCCCGCGTCCTGCACGGCCGCGCGGAGGCCCCGTACCGCGCCTGGCACCGGGGCGCGGGCGCCCTCGGGCCGAGCGGGCGGCTCGCCGGGGAACTCGCCTCGGCGGCGGCCCACGCGCGCGTGGCGGGCGTTCCCGCGCTCGCCCGTGCCCTCACGGAACGCGCCGCCGCCCTCGCCCCCGACCCCGCCGTCCGCACCCGCCTCCTCGCCCGCGCCGCCGCCGACGCCTGGGAGGCGGGCGACGGCGACCACGCCCGCCTCCTCGCCACCCGCACCGACGCCGACGCCCTCACCGGCGTCCTCGCCCTGCGTACGGGCAACGCGGGGGAGGCGTTCGACGCGGTGCTGGCGGGGGTGGCGAGGAGGAGCGGGACGGAGGAGGGGGCGGGGGACGAGGCTGACGGCGGAACGTTTCGGCACACGCCCCCCTCCCGTCGCACGCCCACCTCCCGCCACGCGTCCCCCTCCCGCCACGCGTCCACCACCACCCCCAACCCCACCGACACCCCTCACCTCCTCGCCCGAGCCACCGAAGCCGCCATCTACACCGGCGACCTCCGCCGCTGCCGCGAAGCCCTCGCCCTCACCCGCCGCGCCGGCATCGACCCGCCCGGCGTCCTAGCCGGCCTCGCCGCCGCCGTGGACGGCAGGTACGGCGACGCCCGCGACCTCCTCGAAGCCGCCGCCGGCCGCTGCGGACCCGGCGGCGACCCCACCCTCCTCGTGCACGCCGGCATCGCCGCGCTGATGCTCGGCGACCACACCCGCGCCGCCACCGCGACGCTCAGAGCGGCCGAGTCGGCAAGGGCGAGGGGCGCCGCCGGGACGGTCGTCCAGGCCAGGGAGTTCCGCGCGTACGCCGACTTCTGGACCGGCCGCCCCCGGGCCGCCGAGGCGGCGACGCTGGAGGCCCTGCGGGAGGCGTACACGACCGGTCAGGACAACGCGGCCTGCCACCTCCAGGCGGCGCTCGCGATGTTCGCGGCGCTCACCGGCGACGCCGACCTGTGCCGGGAACGGGCCGCCGCCGCGCGGGAACACGCCCTCGCGCACGGCCTGGGTCTCCCCGCCGCCCTCGCGCAGTGGGCCCTCGCGGTCCTCGACCTCGGCGGCGGACGCTTCGACGCAGCCGCCGCCCGGCTGCGCGCGCTCGCCGGGTTCGGCCCCGGACACGGCCACCGCGCCATCCGGCACCTCGCGACCCCCGCGTACGTCGAGGCCGCCGTCCGCACCGGCGACACCCGGGTCGCGCGCGCCGCCCACGCCGACTACGACCGCTGGGCACGCGCCGTGCGCAGCGCCGACGACCTCGCGCTCAGTGCCCGCTGCCGGGCCCTGCTCACCCCCGGCGCCGAGGCCGTCGACCACTACCGGACCGCCCTCGACCTGCACGCCGCGGGCACCCGGGACTTCGAACGGGCCCGCACGGAGCTGCTGTTCGGCAGCGCCCTGCGCCGACTGCGCCACCGCACCGAGGCGAGGGACCGGCTGCACAGCGCACTTGAGGCGTTCACCTCGTTCGGCTCCCCGGACCACGCGGGCCTCGCCCGCGCGGAACTGCGTGCGCTGGGCGCCCCCGCCGCACCTCTACGCGCGTCCACCGGCCCCGAAACCTCCCTGACCGCCCAGCAGTTGCTGGTCGCCAGGATGGCCGCAGAGGGCGCGACGAACCGCGAGATCGCCACCCGCCTCGCCCTCAGCCCCCGCACGATCGACCACCATCTCCGGGGCGTCTTCAACCGGTTGGGGATCAGATCGCGGATCGAACTGGTCCGCATCCTGGCCGAGGGCCCACAGGACTGACAGTCCGTCGAAAAGCGGGCCGGACGGTGAAGTCACCGTCCGGCCCGCCCTCCTACGCCCCCTCCAGCCCCGCCCGGAACCCCTCCGCCTCCCACACCCCGTCCAGCCGCGTCGCCAGCCAACTCCCGGCGGCGGAGCGGAAGTCGGCTGGAGCCAGCGCCCCCACCCCCTCCGGCACCGCCCCCAGCAGCGGCGCCCCCGCCACCACCGGCAGATCGCTCACGTTGCACCGCATCGCCAGATCCGGCGCCGAGGGCCAGCTCCCGATCACGACCCCGAGCAACTCCACCTCACGGGCCCGCAGTTCACGGGCCGTCAGCTCCGTCGTGTTCAGCGTCCCGAGCCCCGCCGAGGCGACCAGCAGCACCGGCGCCCGCAGCAGTACGGCGACATCGGCGAGGTTCGCGCCCTCCTCGTCGAACCGCACGAGCAGCCCGCCCGCCCCCTCGACCAGCACCAGATCGTGCTCCGCCGCGAGCTTCTGCGCCCGCTCGACCACGTCGGCGGCCCGCACCGGGGCGAGTCCCGCGCGCCGGGCGGCCGTCGCCGGGGCGAGGGGCTCCGGGTAGCGCGCGCACTCCGCCGCCGTGACGGCACCGGCGAGCCGCGCGACCTCGGCCGCGTCACCGGGCTCGGCCGGCCCCACCCCGGTCTGCGCGGCCTTCAGGACGGCGACCGTACGGCCCGCCGCGACCGCCGCCGCGGCCACCGCCGCCGTCACGACCGTCTTGCCGACCTCCGTGCCCGTCCCCGTGACCACCAGGACCGTCATGCTCATCCCTCCCGCGCCGCGGCGCACACCGCGCGCGCGATCCGGGCGACGTCGTCGTCGCCGGTGACGTACGGCGGCATCGTGTACACGAGGTCGCGGAACGGCCGCAGCCACACGCCCTCGCGGACGGCCGCCGCCGTGGCCGCCGCCATGTCGACGGGGTGGTCCAACTGGACGACCCCGATGGCCCCGAGAACCCGGACGTCCTCAACGCCCGCGATCCCCCGAGCCGTTGACAGTCCCTCCGTCAACCCCGTCTCGATCCGCTTCACTTCGGCCGCCCAGTCCTGCCCGAGGAGCAGCTCGATCGAGGCGCGGGCGACGGCGGCGGCCAGCGGATTGCCCATGAACGTCGGACCGTGGGCCAGCACCGGGACCTCGCCGCGCGAGATCCCCTCGGCGACCCGCGGCGTGCACAGCGTCGCCGCGAGCGTCAGATACCCGCCGGTCAGCGCCTTGCCGACACACATCACGTCCGGCGTCACCGCCGCGTGGTCCGCCGCGAACAGGGCGCCCGTACGCCCGAACCCGGTCGCGATCTCGTCGAACACGAGCAGCACGCCGTACTCGTCGCACGCCTCGCGCAGCACACGCAGGTACGCGGGGGAGTGGAAGCGCATCCCGCCCGCCCCCTGCACGACCGGTTCCACGATGACGGCGGCCAGCTCGTCCGCGTGCCGGGCGATCGCCGCGCGCAGCTCGTCGGCGTACCCCTCGTCGTACTCCGACGGCGGCGCGCCCACGAAGAGCTGGCGGGGCAGGACGCCCGACCACAGTTCGTGCATCCCCCCTTCGGGGTCGCACACGGACATCGGGTGCCAGGTGTCGCCGTGGTAGCCGCCGCGCCAGGTCAGCAGACGCTGCTTCGAGGGCCGGCCCAGCGAACGCCAGTACTGGAGGCACATCTTGACCGCGACCTCGACCGACACCGACCCCGAGTCCGCGAGGAACACGTGCTCCAGGCCCTCGGGGGTGATGTCGACGAGCAGCTTCGCGAGCCGGACGGCGGGTTCGTGGGTGAGCCCGCCGAACATGACGTGGCTCATCCGGCCGAGCTGCTCGCGCGCCGCCTCGTCCAACGCCGGGTGGCGGTAGCCGTGGATCGCCGACCACCACGACGACATGCCGTCCACCAGCTCGCCCCGGCCGTCCGCGAGCCGCAGCCGGACCCCGCTCGCCGACTCCACGACGAGCGGTTCGACGGCGCCCGGCATCGGACCGTACGGATGCCAGACGTGCCGCCGGTCCAGCTCCAGCAGTTCGGGTACGTCAGGCATTCGGCGCGAGGTCCGTTCCGACACCGCGACGGCGGACGGCGACGAGGTCGGGGCGGGGGTCCTGCGCGGCGGGCACGGCGGACGGCGCCGGGGCCGTCGTACCGCAGACGCCGCCGCAGCCGTCGTCCTCGTGGGACCCGCAGCCGGACGCCGCATGAGAGCCGCAGCCGCCGCCACCCGCGTGTGCCCGGTGCTCCGGCAGCGTCACCTGGTCCGCGCCCTCCACCTCGAAGCCCGCGTCGGCGATCATGTCCAGGTCGGCCTGGCCCGCCTGGCCCTCGGTGGTCAGGTAGTCGCCGAGGAAGATCGAGTTGGCGAGGTGCAGGGCGAGGGGTTGCATCGAGCGGAGGTGGACCTCACGGCCGCCCGCGATCCGGACCTCGATGTCCGGGCAGACGAACCGGACCATCGCGAGGATGCGCAGGCAGTGCTGCGGGCTGAGGTGCCACTCCTTCGCGAGGGGGGTGCCCTCGACCGGGATCAGGAAGTTCACCGGCACCGAGTCGGGGTCCAGCTCGCGCAGCGAGAACACGACGTCGACGAGGTCCTCGGCGCTCTCGCCCATGCCCGCGATCAGCCCGGAACAGGCGGAAAGACCGGCCGCGTGCGCCTTCTCGACGGTGTCGACCCGGTCCGCGTACGTGTGGGTCGTGGTGATCTCGCCGTACGTCGACTCGGACGTGTTGAGGTTGTGGTTGTAGGCGTCGGCGCCCGCGTCGCGCAGCCGCTCCGCCTGGCCGTCGGTCAGCAGGCCCAGGCAGGCGCAGACCTCGACGCCCTCGTTCTGGTCCTTGATCGCCTTGATGGTCTCGGAGACCCGGTCGACGTCCCGGTCCGTCGGACCGCGCCCGGACGCCACCAGACAGACCCGCTTGGCGCCCCCGGCGACCCCGGCGGCGGCCGTCCGGGACGCCTCGTCCGGCTTGATCCACGTGTACTTGAGGATGCCGGTCGTCGAACCGAGCCGCTGGGAGCAGTACGAACAGTCCTCCGGGCACAGACCCGACTTGAGGTTGATCAGGTAGTTCAGCTTCACCCGGCGCCCGAACCAGTGCCGGCGCACCTTCCCGGCCGCGGCCACCACGTCCAGCACGTCGTCGTCCGAGGTGCGCAGCACGGCCAGCGCTTCCTCGCGGGTCGGCCGCTCGCGCCGAAGCCCCTTGTCCACCAGCGTGTTCAGCAGGTCCATGAGAGCCGATCCTGCCCTGCGAAGCCTCCCCCGGCCAAGGTGGGAATCACACAACAGGCCCCGCTTGACGTGTGGGTATTGCCACACAGTGGGCGGCTTGTCGGGCCGCTAGTGTCTGTCCGCTACCTACAAACCCCGGAGGGGCCATGGCGTTCGGCTGGATCGACGGACACGCGGCACGGCGCCGGAGCGCCGGACTCGTACGGACCCTGCGCCCGCGTCCCGCCGAGAGCCCCCTCCTCGACCTCGCGAGCAACGACTACCTCGGGCTCGCCCGCCACCCCGAGGTCACCGAGGGGGCCGCCGAGGCCGCCCGGCGCTGGGGCGGCGGCGCCACCGGCTCGCGCCTCGTCACGGGGACGACCGAGCTGCACGCCGAACTCGAACGCGAACTGGCCGATTTCTGCGGCGCCGAGGCGGCGCTCGTCTTCTCCTCCGGCTACGCCGCGAACCTCGCCGCCGTCACCGCCCTCGCCCCCGAGGGCACCCTCGTCCTCTCCGACGCCGGGAACCACGCCTCCCTCATCGACGGCTGCCGGCTGGCCCGGGGCACCGTGCAGGTCGTCGGCCACGCCGACCCCGACGCGGTCCGCAAGACCCTCCGGACGTACGACGGCGAGGCGCTCGTCGTCTCCGACACCGTGTTCTCCGTGGACGGCGACGCGGCCCCCCTGGCCCTGCTCGCGGCGGCCTGCCGGGAGGCGGGCGCCGGACTCGTCGTCGACGACGCGCACGGCCTCGGCGTCCTCGGCGACGGCGGACGCGGCGCCCCGCACGCGGCGGGCCTCGCGGGCGCGCCGGACGTCGTCGTCACCGTCACCCTGTCGAAGTCGCTCGGCAGCCAGGGCGGCGCCGTGCTCGGACCGGCGAAGGTGATCGACCACCTGGTCAACGCGGCGCGCACGTTCATCTTCGACACCGGACTCGCCCCGGCGGCGGCCGGCGCCGCGCTCGCGGCCCTCAGGCTGCTGCGCCGCGAACCCGGACGGGCGGGGCGGGCCCGCGAGGTGGCCTCCGAACTGCACACCCGGCTGACGGTCGCGGGCCTGGACGCGGTACGTCCGGACGCCGCGGTCGTCTCCGTGCGCGCGCCGTCCCCCGAGGCGGCCGTCCGCTGGGCCGCGGACTGCCGGGACGGGGGACTCGCCGTGGGGTGCTTCCGACCCCCTTCCGTGCCCGACGGAGTCTCACGGCTGCGGCTGACCGCCCGCGCGGACCTCTCCGGGGCGGAGCTGGACCGCGCGGTGCGGGTGATCGACGCGACACGACCATGAGTCGGCGGGCACGGCCGTGCGAGGGGTGATCAGAGTGCGGAGGTGAACTCCGCCCAGCTCCCCGGGGTGAAGAGCAGCGCGGGTCCGGTGGGGGACTTGGAGTCGCGTACCGCGAGGAGACCCGTGTGCGGGGCCGTCTCCACGCAGTTGTTCGCTCCGGTGCTGTGGCTGCTGCGCAGCCAGTGAGCCTCATGCAGTGCGGTTGCGGAAGGTACGTTCCGAGGCAGTGCTGTCATGGGGGTGCCTCCTTACGCGCCGTCACCTATCCCGGCGATGAAATCCAACGAGTCCTCGGGTGAAAGGGCGTGGATCTGAAGGTTGGTGAAAGCCTCCGAGTAGGCCCGGAGGTCTTCTTTCCCCTCAAGGTGATGACTACTCGTCAAATGGTCGAGAACGACCACATCCAGATCAGAGACGCTCGAAAACGAGAAGATGACGAAAGGCCCGGTGACGCCGATATGCGCCCCCGCGGTGAACGGCAGTACCTGGAGCCGCACCTGGGGAAGTCGCGCGTCCTCCAGGAGCCGTTCCAACTGCGCCGCCATCACCTCGGGACCACCCACCTGCCGGCGCAGCACCGCCTCGTCCAGGACGGCGTTCAGCAGCAGCGGCGGGTCCCCGCGCAGCACGTCCTGGCGGGCCAGCCGCACCTCCACCAGCGTGTCCAGCTGTCCCGCGTCCGCGCCCTCCAGCGCCGAGCGGGTCACCGCGCGGGCGTACTCCGGGGTCTGGAGCAGCCCCGGGACCACGGTCGTCTCCAGCGTGCGCATCGCGCTCGCCTGCGACTCCAGGCTGATGAAGTCCCGGTAGGCGGGCGGCAGGACACCCCGGTAGGCGTGCCACCAGTGGTCCCGGCCCACCCCCTCGTCGGCGCCGGCGAGCACGAGCATCAGCTCGCGCAGCCGTTCGTCGGCCACTCCGTAGGCGTCCAGCAGCAGCGCCACATCGGCCGGTTTCGCACTGCTGGTGCCCGTCTCGATCCGGCTCACCTTCGACTGGTGCCAGCCCACCAGGCGGGCCGCCTCACCGCTCGTCAGCCGGGCCCGATTGCGTAACGCGCGCAGTTCCGCGCCCAGTTTGCGGCGGCGTACCGCGGGGCCGTGTTGCATGCCCTCCTCCTCACTCCCCATTACTTCTCGCACGCCGCCCAAATCCGATCTGCCGTAGCAGAGTTCACCGCTTCGGGCGACAGATATATGCACATCCTGGTGGATCGCCGCACAGGACGGCCGCGGAAATGGCAGTCTGACGGTGAAGCACCAGTTCCGGGACCGTACTCGAACCATCCGCCTCGTGTCGGACGCCGGTCCCGTGAGAAAGGGACGACGTCGCCATGGCAGACCACCTGGAAGCATCCGTCACCCTGCCGAGCGACCCCGTGTCGGTCGCCGCGGCCCGCACCTTCACCGCGGGCACGCTCGCGGAGTGGGGCCTGCCGCCCGGCGCGGACCTCGCCGAGACCATCCGCCTCATCGTCTCCGAACTCGCCACCAACGCCGTCCAGCACACCCTGGGGCAGTCGCCGACCTTCACCCTCGACCTCGTCCTCGACCGTGACGAGCAGGTCCGCGTCGGCGTCACCGACAGCCATCCGCGGTTCCCCAAACGCCTCCCGGCCGCTGTCCAGCAGGACAACGGCCGGGGGATGGTGATCATCCGCTCGCTCGCGGCGGAGTGCGGGGGGCGGCTCGGCGTGCGGCCCACCCTGGAGGGCGGCAAGACGGTCTTCATCGAGCTGCCCTGGACGGCCGTGCCTCAGCCGTCGGCACCGGGCACTACTTGACCCGGCCGTACCAGACGCTCTTGGTCCAGATCTTCTGGAGCCGCACCACGTCACCCGTCTTCGGCGAGTGCCACACCTTGCCCGCCCCCGCGTATATCCCGACGTGGTAGACGTTCGAGCCCGAGTGGAAGAAGACCAGGTCTCCCTTCTGCCGCGACGACGCGGAGATGTGCTTGGTCTTGTTGTACTGCTGGGTGGTGGTGCGCGGCAGGGACTTGCCCGCCTTCTTGAACGCGTACTGCGTGAGCCCCGAGCAGTCGAACCGGTGCGGACCGGTGGCGCCGTACTTGTACGGTGCGCCCTTCTTCGACGCCGCGACCTGAAGTGCCTTCGTCGCGGGGGTGGCCGCCTCGGCGCCGGAGGCGACGCCCGGTACGACCACGGAGCCGCCGACGGCGGCCAGTGCGAACGCCGAGACCGTACCGGCTCGGACCATCATCGACGGGACACGATTGAGCGCAGTCATGCGCAACCCTTCGTCAACCGCCTGTGAAGGATGACCTGTCGGATTCGGGCTGGCGAAGTTGGCCCGGCCGTGTCACCACGGCTTCACCCCAAGGGCTGCCCGGCACGGTCATGGTGTGACCGCCCCGGCGACCCGTACTGCTGGGTCCTCCACTCCTGCCGATGCACTCCTGTCGACTCGGTCATCCGGACGGCGGCAGGACTCGGCGTCCGCCCGGACCGCCCCGCCTCTGTGGCGGGGGCTTGTCGTCAGACAGGGATCTTGACGGACTCGTGACCGAAATACCCAACGAATTCGAGGATTTGTGGCCTTACTCACGACTGGGCCATTCGGGTGAACAGTTCAGAGAACGGTCACGTGTCCGTCACCCGACGACGCCCCGATCAGGGCGGGAATGCCCCGGTCCACACCCCGAATCCGCAGGTTGCGCAAGTGCGGAGGGCTGCCCGGGGGAAACCTCGTTACGCCGAACGGGGGTCGGTTCCACGCCACCCGCGCCGCCCCGGGGGACGGCTGAAGACGGTGCGTCATCACGCACCCCGCGACAGCCCCGTACGTCGTCCGGAGGGAGCACGGGCGGAGGCACGCGCGCGTGGAGCGAGGGGGCGTCACGCGTGCGTGCTTCTGTGCTTCCCGGGGTGCCGACCGTGCGTCATGTACCGGGCGTCAGTTCCCCGCCGGGGGCAGGGTCACCCGGGCCGTGCGCCGGTCGCCGTCCAGGACGCGCAGGGCCCGCGCGAGGGTCGGGGCGTGCACCTCGTGCTCCCCCCGCTGGTGCATCAGCGTCAGCGCGTCACGCAGCGCCGTCGCCCGGGCCACCAGCGCCTGCGCGGCTCTGAGGCCCCGGTAGGTGTCGCCGTCGCGGCTGGGGTTGATCCGGCCCAGCAGATCGACGGCCGCCAGGTACTGGTCGACCAGCTCGGCCTCGGCGCGCGTCAGCGCCGGGAGCGGCGGGAGTTCCGGCAGCATCCGCCGTCACCCGCCGGTCGTCCGGCGGCTCGGTACGACGCGGTCGACGACGCCGTACTCCACCGCCGCCCGCGCGTCCAGCACCTTGTCCCGCTCGACGTCCTCGGTCACCTGCTCCGGGGTGCGGCCCGTGTGGCGGACGAGCATCTCCTCCAGGAGCGCGCGGGTACGGGTCAGCTCCTCGGCCACGATGGCGAGGTCACTGGCCTGCCCCCGGAACTCGCCCGACGGCTCCGGCGGGCCGACGACCACCCGGGCGCCCGGCAGCGCGAGCCGCTTGCCCGGGGTGCCGGCCGCCAGCAGCACCGCCGCCGACCAGCCCGCCTGGCCCAGGCAGACCGTCTCCACATCACAACTGACGTACCGCATCGTGTCGTAGATCGCCGACATCGCCGTGAACGAGCCGCCCGGGGAGTTGATGTACAGCGAGATGTCCCGCTCCGGGGCCTGGTGCTCCAGGTGCATGAACTGCGCCATCACGTCGTTCGCGGAGATGTCGTCCACCGGGGCACCCAGAAACACGATCCGCTCCTCCAGCAGCTTCGCGTACGGGTCCAGCGTGCGGTGGCCGTGGCCCGTGCGTTCGTGGAACTCGGGCAGGACATGGCGAGCGGTCGCCGGGTTCATGGGAGCCCCTTCCGTCGGCGTCTGTAAAAAATGTACAGGACGTACGTTGCGTTGGGATGGGAACGGACTCCGACGATCAAGTGGAAGGACGACGGCGCGGCGAACCGGCGTTTCCTGGCGGCCCTCTCACCAGGCGTCATCGGGGGCGCCGGGGCATCCGGCCACGTGGTCCTGTGGGGCTTCGCGAAGCTCCCCCGGAGCGGTCAGCCGGAGGCCATGCCGGAAGTGACCGGACTGCTCCCGTGTCGGCTCAGTCCCGTATGAACCCTTTGGTGCGCATGAGGAAATGCGCGAGATATCCGTCGTGCGGGATACCGGTGGCCGTCCAATGGGTCGGGTGGTCACCGACGTAGACGTTGGTGATGGACGGTTCGTCCACGAGCGCGTCGATGAGCTGCTCGTCCTCGGTGTGAACACCGAGGACGAGGGTGTCGCGCAGCGGCGCGATTCCCGCCGCACGTGACCAGGGGGCGACCCACACGCAGGGGAAGGGCAACTCGACACCCGCCCTCGGGTCGTCCGGGCGCTCCAGCTGGTGCACCACCGGGCGGAGCACGGCGCTGCCGTCACCGAGTTCCTCCACGAACCCGGCTCCCCCCAGATGAGCCCGTGCACCCGCCGCCTTGTCCAGCACGAACTTCTCCAACGCCCGCGCGACAGGGGACGCTTGCACCGGGAGCACGGCCTTCTCGTCCTCGGGGGGAAGGCTGGGCAGGAGGGCGAGGCGGTCGGCGACGGCCTCGGCCACAGGCGCCGGGTCACCCTCGACGAGAACAGCGGTGGCGTTCACACAGCCGGTGCCCCCGTGGTGGCTGATCGAGTCGACGACGGTGTCCAGGTGCTCGAGCCAGTCCGTCTCCGCGGTGAGCAGGATCTTCGAGCGGCCGGGATGCAACGGCAGGACGAGCGGGTCATCGGCGTACCGGCGGATCACCTCGTCGCTGCCGTAGGCCAGGTCGGCGCCCCGCAACAGGCCCTCGGCGGCGGCGTGGTCGGTGGGCAGCAGCACCACGTGGTCATCGCCGAATCCGGCCATGCGCAGGGCCGTCACCAGCCGGTGCGGGGTGAACGGCTCGCGCCGCGACGGCCGTACCGCCACGCGATAGCCCAACGCGAGGGCCTCCGGCCACAGAGTGTGGGTGCCGGGATGGTTTCCGGCGGCGTGCACGGCGAAGACCTCCCCGCGCCGGGACCACACGGCCCTGCCCACGCGGGTGAGCGGATCGCGCCAGTCGCCGGCCGCGCCCCGGGGCCGGGCGTGCTGGAGGCTGTTGTACAACTGCTCGGCGCGGTACATCGCGGTCGCGGTGGCGGCCCGCACCACCTGGATCGGTACGCCGCCCACCCGGCTCACCGCGTGCTCGTACTCCGCGACCGTCTGGCCGTTGATCGTGCCGGTGGCGAACAGCCGCCCGGCGAGAGCGATGGCGGCGACCCGCTCATCGAGCGGAAGCGGCGTCGCCCTGCGCAGCGCCGCCATGGCGCGGTCGACGTACACCGTCGGCGCCAGGCTCAGCTCGGCCACGGGCCGGCCACCGACATCCGCCACCGTGGCCCGGTTGCGGGAGCGGTAGGGGCCGGCGGGGCCGAGTACGTCCAGCTGGAGCAGCTCCGTCATCAGTAGACCCCCTCGACAACCGCCTCGTTCTCGAAGTGGGAGACGGGCGCGACGTCCGCGACGGCATCACCGATGCGGCCGGGCAGCGGCTCGACGCGCGTGGCCAGGTCCCGTTCGAGATTGTTGGGGAGGAAGAGCGCCTTGGAGACGTGGTTCATCACCACCTGCCCCCGTTCTCCGTAGGACACCGGCCGACGGGTGCGCGGGTCCACTACCGAGAAGCTCACGTACGGCGAGAAGGTGTCGAAGACACAGGTGTCCTCCTCGCCCGCAGGCACGCGCTGACCGGCGATACCGAGAATCATCGTGCTGCCGTAGTGGCCGTACAGAACGAGGCCGGGGAAGATCTCGGTGCGATACAGCTGATGGGTGTCCGGGTCGAGCTGGGTGCCGCCCCAGCGGATCGCACGTACCTTCTCGTTGACGAGCGCGACCAGCTCGTCGCGCCGCACCAGCCGTTCCAGCAGTGCGGGAGTGATGGTCAGCACGCCGATGTCCTGCGTACGCAGGATGAACTCCGCCTGGTCGACGACGTGTTCGGCGTAGGAGTCGGCCTCGTCCTTCTTCCCCGCCGCGATCAGCTTCTTCACCCAGCGTGGGTCCAGGTCGACCTGGAAGCCGTGCCGTCCGTGTGTGGCCGCCGAGCGCCGGAAGATCTCCCCGACGATGTGGGGGCCGGACGGTACGAGCCCGAGCCAGTCGACGTCGCGCGGGAAGCCGTGTTCGTCGAGGTTGGCGTTGCTCCAGGCGATCAGACGGTCCAGCCAGTCCCGGGGGCACACCACGCGCTTGGGCGCCCCGGTGGTGCCGCCGCTCTCGTACACCCCCGCGATTTCGGGATTCGGTCCGTATCCCCGGGGGATCAGTGCCTGGGCCGATACCTTGCGCATCTCGTTCGCGACGTTCGGGAAGAGCCGCAAGTCGTCGAAGGTCCTGACGTCCCGACGCGGGTCGAAATCAAGCGACTTGGCCCGCTCCAGCCAGTAGGGCGATCCGGTGTCCGGGTGGAAGTGCCACTCCAGAACGGCCTGGAGGTATTCCTCCGGGTCGGGCCGGGTGTCGTAGGGAAGGTCCAGTACCGGGTTGGTTGTGGGCGACACGGTTTCTCCTTGGGACGGCGCGAGGTGGGAAGCGGCCTCACCACATCACTGAACGGGGGGATCGCCTTGAATTCCGTGCACGAGCTTGGGTATCGCGAAACTGACACGGATGTCGGCCGGGCGCCCGATCAGTTGTGCGGCCCGGTTGATCGGCAGGTCGGCCGCCGGGCGCCGTTCCCACACCATGACGCCGCCCCAGCGACGGTTCTCGCGGTCGGCCAGCCAGTACTTGGACAGCAGACCGGGACAGGAAGACCAGTCGTCGGAGCTGTGAAAGAGGTCGGCCTCCATGTCGTGCACGGAGGGATCGCCCGGACCGAGGTCCCACCAAGAGACGATCATGATCGGTGTGCCGCTCATCGTGCCAGGTGCGTCGGCCCGCATTCCCAGCGGCCCTATTTCTCGGCGCCGATGACGCCGGCGATGGTCATTTCGGTGATCAGGACCGGGGAGGGTGGCTCGAAGCCGTTGCTTTCGAGATGTGCGAGCAGTTCCATGACCTGGAGGGAGTCCAGAGGGTCGTTGTCGGCAGTGCCCGGGAGCAGCTGCCGAGCGAGATGGAGCGCGGCATCAGGGCTGTGCGATTCACTCATGCGATCTCCTCGAAATCCCCTGACCGGTGACGGGGAAACGGACTTGGACGCAGTGCCCGATTGTCGGTCGGGAAACGCGATGCGATGTGCGTGAATTGTTTCGGTCGCCGGAACCGGCCGCAGCACAAGAGGATGCTGCTCACACCCCGTGCGGGTCAATGTGATGCGGACGGACCCGGGTGGACCCTCTCGATCCCCGCCCGTGCAACCGCGCAATCTCCGCGGTTGCACGCGGTCGGCGGGACCGCCGGTCCGTCGGACGGCGACTTCGTACGGCCGGAGATCGCGCGGAGCGCATTGTCCTATATTACCTCAAAATATTCGGCGTAGCCATGAAATTGATAGGCCGGGCACAGGAGAGGGACAGGTGTGTGGTGGTGCACGCCTCCTCCTGTGAAAACCTTCTACGGGTAAAATATCTGCATATTTTTGTTGCAGGGTGATTTCGTACTCGTGACCGCCCCGGGGAGCTCGAGCCCGTCGGGCCGGAGTTCCCTTGCCAAGCGGATGATTGATTGATTCACTACTTGACGTCCACGTTGGTGGCTCTATTCACTACGGCGGCCGGCCGGGGGAGGCCCTGGGCAGCCGCCGATGGCTGTGGTCAGGTTCAAAAGGGGGCAAGGTATGCCGGATCAGAAGAACTCTGGAGGGCCTGACTCTGGATACTTGGACGGCAGCCGTCAGAACATTCTTCCAAAAATTTCGCCCACCGCCGTCAACGTCGCGATAGACCGACTGGTCTTGAATGATTCACCCCGTTTGCAGGGAGAAGACGCAGCTCATATAAAGGTGATCGCCGAAGTCGAGGACGGGCTCCCGCCGATCCTGGTCCACCGAGAAACCATGCAGGTCATCGATGGAATGCACAGGGTGCGAGCCGCCATCGTCAAAGGTCGGACAGTGATTGCCGCCCGCTTCTTCGACGGGGACGAAAAAGAAGTCTTCCTTCTCGCTGTCAAAGCGAATATCGAACACGGGTTGCCTCTCTCGCTCACCGACCGCAAGGCCGCAGCGATGCGCATCATCCATTCGCATGCTCATTGGTCGGATCGTGCGATAGCCGAGGCCACCAGTCTGTCGGCCAGGACCATCGCGTCTCTCCGGCCACAGGTGACCACTCGGTCTCCGCAGTTGAATTCCAGATTCGGCCAGGACGGCAGAGTCCGCCCCGTCAGCAATGTCGAGGGCCGCCGGCGAGTCGCCGAACTCATCGCCGAGCGACCGGAGGCATCGCTCCGCGAGGTCGCCAGAGAAGCGGGAGTTTCTCCCAACACCGTGCGAAGAGTGCGTGAGCATTTGCAGCGCGGCGAGGACCCTGCGGCGCTGCGGCTGAAGGTGGTGAAGGAGACGGGAGACGACCTTTCCGCATTGCCCGGCGCGCCGGTCGAAGCAAGTGTCGCGCCCGCACCGCAAAGCTCGGTCGATTGGCGCACTCTTTCGAAAGATCCGGCGATATGCTTCAGTGAGGCCGGCCGGTTTCTGCTCCGAAGCCTCAGCCTGACCGCACTCCCGCCCCAGGACTGGGAACGTATTCTCAAAACAGTTCCCAGCCACCGCGCAGGCACCGTCTCGGCCCTGGCGCTCGAATGTTCCCGACTCTGGGAACAGGTGGCCAGAAATCTAGAGGCAAGTGAGAATTCCCAATCCGGCTGAAGGTGAATCCGGTGCTGTTTCTCACCGAAAAACATGTGCGACAGGAAGGCGATACCAGAGCCGGCACGCCGGACGAGGAACGACACATACCCATGGAGGTACCCATCAGATGGTGCACGGACTGATCGACTGGCCCGCGGAAGTCTCCTCTAGGTACATCAAGGCCGGCGCGTGGCGGGACGAGAATCTCTACGAATGGCTGGTACGGGGCGCGGACAGCTACCCGGAGTCGCTGATCTGCGACGGCGAACTACGGCTGACGAGAACCGAGTTCGTCACCCTCGTCGACCGGATGGCGAACGCCCTGCACCGGGCCGACGTCCGGGCCGGCGAGCACGTCGTGCTCCAGATGTCGAACCAGATCAGCGGACTGGCCTGCGTATTCGCCTGTACGAAGATCGGCGCCGTCCCGCTGCTGGCCATTCCTCAGCTCGGAACGCATGAGCTGCTGTCCTTCATCGACAGGATCGATGCGACCACGCTGGTGGCCACGCCGGACTGCCTGGAGACCTGCCGGGCCGCCGGAGCATCGAGGCCGGCCGTGCGCAACATTCTGAACACCGTCTCGCTGCTCGAAGAACCGGACACCGGACCGGAACCCAGGTTCCGACGCACGGCGTCGGACTCGGTCGCGGTGCTGCTCGTGTCCGGAGGAACGACCGGCCTGCCCAAGATCGTCCCCCAGGTCCACCGGGCCTGGCTGTACCTGGGCCGGTGCGTGGCGGATCGCTGTCGCTTCGATCCGCGCAGCGTCTACTTGGTCGCGATGCCTCTCGCGCACGGGTGGGCGATGTGCAACACACTCGCCGTCCTCGACGCGGGTGGCTCCTTGGTCATCTCGCCGACACCCGCTCCGACGGTCGCCTTCGGCCTGATCGCGCGGTACGGCGTCACACGCACCGGTCTGATCCCGCCTCTGGCGGCGCTCTGGACCGACGCGGCGGGGGGAACGCCCCACGACATCTCGTCATTGCAGACGGTGCTGATCGGCGGCAGCAAGCCGTCGGCCGACGTGCTGAACGGATTCCGCGAGGCTCTGAACTGCGGCGTCCACCAAGGCTTCGGGATGACGGAAGGTCTGTGCGGCATCCAACCGCCGGATCTGCCGCACGATCAGACGGTCACCGACCAGGGTGTTCCCCTTTCGCCCCTGGACGAGCTGATGGTGATCGACGAGGCCGGAGATCCGGTCGCGCCCGGCCAGGTCGGCCAGTTGCTCACCCGAGGGCCTTACACGATTCGCGGGTACTACGCCGACGGCCCGGGCAACTCCACGGTGTTCACGGCGGACGGCTGGTACATGACCGGTGATCTCGTCCGTCTGGACCCTGACGGCGCGGTGTCCTTCGAAGGACGCATCAAGGACCAGATCAACCGCGGCGGCGAGAAGGTGTCGGAACGCGAGGTCGAGGAACTGCTGCGCCGGCACCCCGGTGTCCGCGACGTCGCCGTGGTGGGAGCGCCGGACGACCGGTTCGGCGAGGCGGTGGTCGCCTTCGTCGTCGGTGACGAGTTGCGTCAGTCCGACGTCGCGGAGTTCCTCGTCGCCGCAGGAGCGGCCCGGTACAAGATCCCGACGACGGTCCATCCGCTGACCGAGATTCCCCTGACCCCTGTCGGCCGGGTGGACAAGTTGGAACTGCGGCGCCGAGCGGCCTGCCCGGACCCTGACGGCCCGGATACCCGGAACACCTTCATCCCGACCACCTGAGTCGATCCCTTTCCACCGCGCGACGGTTGCCTGTCCGGGTTCTCCATGGCGACCCGCGGCTGTCGCGAGTCATGACATCCGACGAAGGAAGACGACATGCTGCCTGACGAGGAACGCGCTCGAAATCGCGACGTCGTACGACGTTACCTCGCCTGCAAGGGCGAGGAGCAGCGACGAGCCCGCTACGAATTGTTCGCGGCTGACGGCCAAGCCGGCCTCTGGACGAGCGACAAGCCCGATCCGATCGCCACTCACGGAAAAGAGCGGCTGCGGGACCACGGCGTCTGGGCTCTGGAGTGTTTCCCGGACTGGGAGTGGTACAACGTGCAGATCTTCGACACCCAGCACCCGACGTTCTTCTGGGCCGAGTGCGACGGGCGCGGTGCCATCCGGTTCGAGGGCTATCCGGACGGTCACTACGAGAATCACTTCCTTCACTCGTTCGAGTTCGACGCCGACGGCCTGATCCGCCGGCAGCGCGAGTTCATGAATCCGCTGCGGCAGTACGAGGCACTCGGCATCGCCGTACCGCACATTGTCCGGGCCGGTATCCCGACCTAGAGAGGGAGTGCACCGCATGCAGCCCATAGCTGCCTACGAGCTGCCGCAATTCCGGTCCGGTGGTCCCGGCGACCGGTGGCAGGTGGAGCCGCAGAGTGCCGCCCTGCTCGTCCACGACATGCAGGACTACTTCGTCAACGCGTTCGAGCCGCCACTGCGAACAGCACTGGTCGACGGCGTCACCCGGGCGATCGGCTGGGCTCGCCGGGCGAAGGTCCCGGTGATGTACACCGCGCAGCCCGGCAGCATGTCTCCGGACGAGCGAGGACTTCTCTCGGACTTCTGGGGCACCGGCATGGCTCGGCGGGCCGACGACATCTCGATCGTCGACCGGGTCCGGCCGGACGGCTCCGAGCAGGTCTTCACGAAATGGCGGTACAGCGCGTTCGTCGGGAACGGGCTGGAGTGGGCTCTGCGTCGGCAAGGCATCCACAACCTGGTGATCGCGGGTGTGTACGCCAGCGTCGGCATTCTCGCGACCGCTCTCGACGCGTTCAACAAGGACATCCGGCCGTTCGTGCTGTCCGACTGCGTCGCCGACTTCGACGCCGACGGGCACGCCGCCGCACTCGACTACGTCGCGCGGTATTCCGGCCGGGTCATCGACCTGAACGAGTTGAGCGCCAGTGCCGACTGATATCGCCGAAGTCGTCTCCGGTCACGACTACGCGCTCCTGTACCGGCCGGAGTCGGGTGACGACCGAGTGACCTGTCTGATCGGCAGCGCATCCGAGCACGAGTCGGTGAGCTCGGCCGTGTCGGCCGCACAGGCCCGGGACCTGCCGAGCCTCCTCCTGGTGCCGTTCCGCCAGCTGACCGAGCGCGGCTTCGACGTGCTCGACGACGACGAGAACCTGCTCCTGCTGCCTGCCCGCGAACTGCACACGTTCTCGCCCGCCGACTTCGAGAGTCTGTCCGGCGGGGCGAAGCCCAAGGCCGAGAACGGCACGTTCCTGGACACCGACGCGGAGTACCGCGCGGCGGTGCAACGGATCATCACCGACGAGATAGCCCATGGCGCCGGCTCGAACTTCGTCATCAAGCGCACCTATTCGGCCGAGCTCGACGGGGTCGACGATCTCGCGATGCTGACGGTGTTCGCCGATCTGCTCCGGAACGAACGCGGCGCCTACTGGACCTTCTTGGTCCGGACCGGCGACCTGTATCTGGTCGGTGCCACCCCCGAGCGTCATGTCTCGGTGAGCCGCCGGCGGGTGACGATGAACCCGATCTCCGGAACCGTCGCGCGGGGCACGGCCGATCCCGGCGCCGAGAAGGCGCGGCTGCTCGGCTTCCTCGCCGACGCCAAGGAAGCCGATGAGCTTTCCATGGTTCTGGACGAAGAGCTGAAGATGCTGTCCGCGTTGTGCGAACCGGGTTCCGTGTCGGTGACCGGTCCGGGGCTGCGGCACATGTCGCGGGTCACTCACACCGAGTTCATGATCGAGGGTACGACCGGTCGTCCGCTGGCCGATGTCCTCGTGCACACCATGTTCGCGCCCGCCGTGACCGGGAGCCCGATCCGTAACGCGTGCCGGGTGATCGCCCGGCACGAGCCGCACGGGCGGTCGTACTACGCCGGCTGTCTCGGACTCGTCGAGCCTGCGGGCGACTCGACGTACACCTTCGACTCGGCCATCAACATCCGTTCGGCACAGGTGCGGTGGCACGGTGCCTCGTGGCGGATGCGTACCGATGTCGGAGCGACACTCGTACGCAACTCGTCTCCGCAGCGGGAACTCGCCGAAACACAGGCCAAGGCAGCCGCCATCCTGAGTGCCGTGTGCGCCGAGACGGTCGTACCCGGCGATCTGGGGCCGCGCCGGTTCGATCGCCCCGAGCCCCCCGCCGTGGACGATCCCGATCTGGCGTCGGCCATCGCCCGACGACGCACCGCCATCAATCCGCTCTGGTTCGGGGCCACCGGCGAGTACGGTGCCGCGGTCCGGCGGGCGGTCGTCGTCGACGCCGAGGACGACTTCAACAGCATGCTGGCCCACCAGCTCAGCGCGTTCGGATACGCCGTCGACATCGTGCCCAACGAGCACGCCGCCAGAGCGCTGGACGACGACGCGCTTCTGGTCTTCGGCCCCGGCCCCGGCGACCCGTGCGACGAAGGCGATCCGAGGGTCGCCGTCCTGGAGCAGGCGCTGACGAAGGCCCTGACGGCTTCGAGGCCGTTTCTCGCGGTGTGCCTCAGCCATCAGATCCTCTGCCGCATCCTCGGCTTCGGCATCCACCGGCTCGCGGTGCCGAACCAGGGAACGGCCAGAGACGTGGACTGGTTCGGCAGCCGCAGACGTCTCGGCTTCTACAACGCCTTCGCGGCCAGGGCCGGGAGGACGACCGGCCTGCGGCACCCCGTCGAGGTCGCCACGGATTCCGCCGGAGACATCACCGGACTGACTGCGGAGACATTCGTGTCCATGCAGTTCCATCCCGAATCCGCCTTGAGCGTCGACGGTACGACCGTCCTGGCCGATGCCCTGGCCCGGCTGGAGCGCTGATGATCCGTCACCCCTACCTCCTGATCGACGTCTTCGCGCGATCGGCGTTCCACGGCAACCCGGTCGCGGTCTTCTTCCCCGAGACCGACCTGCCCGACCGGGTCATGCAGGCGATCGGCACCGAACTCAACCTGTCCGAGGTCGCGTTCGTGACACCGACCGGGTCGTCGGCCTGTTTCACGGCGCGGATCTTCACGCCGACTCAGGAACTGCCGTTCGCCGGCCATCCGATGGTCGGTGTTCTCGCCGCTCTCCACACCCGGTTCGACGTCGCGGGAGACATCGCGGTTCGCGTTCCGCGCGGCGAGGTGGCCGGATGGGTGGAGCCCCGGGGCGCAGAGCTCTGGGCCGGATTCACCCTGCCGGTACCGCGGCCGTCCCCGCAGGAGATTCCGGCGGCCGAGATCGTCGCGGCACTGGGCGCCGCGAACATCGCTCCGATCGAGCTGTACGACGTCGGTGCCCGGCACCTCGTGATCGCGCTCGACAGCCTGGACACCCTGCGGGACCTGCGGCCGGATCACACCAGGCTGGCGAAGTTCCCCGACGTCGCCTTCAACTGCTACGCGGGCTCGGGGACGGCGTGGCGCAACCGAATGTTCTCTCCGTCGTACGGAGTCGTCGAGGACGCGGCGACCGGGTCGGCCGCAGGTCCTCTGCTGGCGCACGCGCACACCTACCGGGACGCGCCGACCGGTCGTCCGTGCCGGATCGAGCAGGGCGTCGAGCTCGGCCGGCTCGCCGAGATGCACGTACAGCTCGAATCCGGCGGCGACGTGCCGCAGTCACGGACCTGGGGCCAGTGCGTGACCGTGGGCAGCGGAACACTAGAGCATCCGGAGGACTGGTGAGCGCACAGCACGAGAGCTTGTCCGGGCTGCACGACGTCCCCTTTCCCGAGTGGGACGACGATCCGCCGCGGGAACCGTTCGAGTTGCTCTCCGCCTGGCTCGACGAGGCCGAGCGGCAGGGCTGCGCGGAGCCGCGCGGGGCCGCGGTCTCCACCGTCGACGAGAGCTTCAGCCTGTCCTCACGCATGATGACGATGGTCGAACTCACCGCCAGGGGGCCGGTGTTCGCCACGCACACCACCAGCCGCAAGGCACACGACATCCGCGCGACGAAGTCCGGAAGCGCCTTGTTCTACTGGCGTGAGATCGGCCGGCAGCTGCTTGTCGCGGGGACCTTCGAGCTGGTCGACGAGCGGAAGTCGGAGTCGCTGTGGCGCGACCGGCATCCGGCCCTGCACCCGATGAGCAGCCTGTCCCGGCAGAGCGAGGTACTGGCCGACCCCGCTGAGCTGCGCGATCGGGTCCGCCTGCTCGACGCCGACGCAGCACAGCGACCGGCCCCGATCGCCCGACCGGTCAGGTATGTCGGATATGAGCTGTGCGGCACGCGCATGGAGTTCTGGTCGAGCGCCTCCGACCGGCTCCACCGACGACTTCTGTACACGTGGAGTGGAGGTCAGTGGTGCGTCCGCAGACTCCAGCCGTGACGACGGGAGCACTCCCGCTGCGGCTCGACACCAGCCGTACCTGCTACCTCTACGCGGCGATCGCCTCGTCCGTCATGGGTACTCTCGGACACGTCGCGTGGCTGGAGGAGCGCACGCTGGCGACACGCGGCTGGTACAACGACCGAGGTCAGGCATACACCGACTTCCCGCGGCTGGGTGAATACCGTGACCTCCTGACCGAGGAGCTGTTTCGGCAGCACGAGATACCCGACCGGGAGAGCGCGGCGGAGCTGATCGTCGAGTCGATCCGTGCCGGCCAGTACCTCACGGTGTTCCTCGACCGATCACAACTCGGCCCGTTCTTCGGCCGGCAGTCGACCAGCTTCCCGCACGAGATCCTCGTCTTCGGAGTGGACGCGGACCGCGAAGTGGTCGACGCGGTGGACTACGACGCCGCCGGACGCCTCGCCGTATGCCGGTACCCGTTGGAAACGGTTGCCGCCGCCATGCCGGACGTACAGAGCCTCAGCGCTCCCGGTGACGTCCTGTACGTCGCACAAGCCCTGTCGCCCGGTGAGCCGCCTGCCCCGCGGGACGTCACCCGGGCGGTCGCCGCGGTCCAGGCGTTCGCCGGGGCCGAGGTCGTCCAGCCGGGGGCGGTGCAGTGGTGGCAGCCCGCCGACCTGCACCCCGTCCATGACGCCGAGTACCTGTACGGGTGTGACGTCATCGACCGGCGGCTGTACCTGGACGACGCGTTCGCCGACGCCGACATGCACCTCCAGAACGTGCAGCTGGTCCTCGAACAGACGGTGGCCTGCCGGAACCTGATCGCCAGGCACATCGGCGCGGCGTCGTGCCCGGTGATCGCCGCACACGATCAGGTCGTCCAGGAGATGCGGGCACTCAAGATGTCGGTGCTCGCCCATCGGCTCAAGGGCCTCCGGCTGCGCAACGACTCTCGCCCCGACCGATGGAAGCGGGCGGTCCAGCGCTCGTGCGCCCACTTCGTCGAGGTCGTCGAATCGGCCGGGAGCAACGACGCCGCCGCCTTGGCCAGGAGCCACGAACTGAGGCACCGCGGACCACGAGATGTCGAAACTGCCAACTGACGAGGCACGGGCCGCGGTCGATAGCCTCGTCCGGCTCGCTCGCGATCATGCCCTGACGCAGTCGGCGGGGCACGGTCCCGAGCGAGCCACGCAACCGATGACATGGTCCGGGACCGGCCGCCCGTAGGACGCCGTACCACGAGCCGCCTGTTCGCCGAGTGGGTGCGCACACGCGCTCCCCGATCCAGAAAGTGCCCGCGATGAGTGCCGACACGACCGACGCCGCATCACTTGTGGCCCACCACCCAGGCTCCGCCGAGTACGACGAGCACCGGGCCGGCTTCCAGCTACGGGAGCGACATCGGCCGGCCCGCGTGGTGGCGGCGCGGGACGCCGACGACGTCGTGGCGGCCGTCCGGCACGCCGCGGAGGCGGGTATGCCGATCGCGGTCCAGGCGGCGGGACACGGACTCGCCGCCCCGCTCGCCGGTGAAGGCGTACTGGTGTCGACGCGAAGGATGGACGACATCGATGTCGACCCCGGCGCCGGCACCGTACGGATAGGCGCCGGAGCGCGGTGGAGCGACGTGATCGAGGCCGCCGCACGCCATGATCTGGCACCGCTGTCCGGGAGCATGCCCGGCGTCGGCGCCGTCTCCTACACGCTCGGCGGCGGGATCGGGCTCATGGCCCGTCGCTACGGCTTCGCCGCCGACCATGTCACACGCCTGGAACTGGTCACCGCCGACGGCTCCCTGCTGACGGTTTCGGAACACGAGGAGCCGGACCTGTTCTGGGCGCTGCGCGGCGGTGGCGGGAGCTTCGGCATCGTGACCGCGCTGGAGACGGCCTTGATGCCGGTCGCCAGGCTGATCGGGGGTGGACTGATGTTCGACCTCGGCGAGACACCGGAGGTGGTCTCGACCTGGTTGCGTTGGACGGCGACAGTGCCCCCGGAGATGACCTCGGCGATGACCACGCTCGGAGTCTCCGGGCGGCACATGGCCCATGTCCAGATCGCCTACCTGGGTTCGGCCGCGGAGGCGGACGAGTTGGCGGCCCCGTTGCGGGCGTTGAAACCCGCGTACGACGGTTTGCGGGAGATCCCGTACCGGCGGTCCCACACCGTCTTCAGCGAACCGGATCAGCCGCATGCGTACGTCGCCGACAACGTCCTGCTGCCGGCGATCGACGAGGAGCGCCTCTACGACACCATCGCCGCGTCGGCGCCGGGCCGGCCGGTTTCCTCCATCATCTCGGTCCGCCATCTCGGAGGGGCGCTGTCCGCTCCGCCGAGGGTGCCGAGCGCGGTCAGCCACCGCGAGGCGAAGTACCTGCTGTGCGTCGTAGGAGTGGTGGCCCCGACGGCCAGGTCGAACGCGGCAAGTGCGCGGGCGCTCCAGGACGAACTGCTGGCCGGCTGGTCCGGGACCGCCGTGGGCAGCTCGCCGAACTTCACCCTCGGACGGCCCGACCGGCGCGCCACCGCGGAACTGTTCGACGCCGAGCGTCGTGACCGATTGCTGCGACTGGCCCGTGAGTACGACCCCGCCGGACTGCTGCACCCCAGTTTCGTCATCGCCTGAACACCCCCTACGAAAGGTTGACCCGATGCGGCTGGTTCTTGCTCAGTTCGCCAAGCACCGATGGTGGTTCGCCGGCCTGATCGTCTTCCAGGCGGTCAGCGTCGCCGCCACCTTGTATCTGCCGACGATCAACGCGGATCTGATCGACAACGGCCTGCTGCGCACGGACGTCGGGTACATCTGGACGGCCGGCGGGTGGATGGTGGCCGTCAGTGTCGTCCAGCTGTCGGCCGCGGCGATCTCGTCCTACGCCGGAACGCGCGCGGCCACGGACGCCGCGCACGACTTGCGGGCAGACGTCTACGACAAGATCGCGACGTTCTCGAGCCGGGAGCACCAGGACTTCGGCACGCCGACGCTGATCACGCGCAGCACCGACGACGTGCAGCAGGTACAGGCGTTTCTGCTCACGCTCGGCACAGTGGCCGCCGCCGCACCGATCACGATGCTGGGCGGGGCCTATATGGCGTTGCGCGCGGATGCCGGCCTGTCCCTTCTCATCGTCGTGGCGGTCGTCGTACTGGGTGTGACGTTGGCGGTGATTCTCCGCTGGATGACGCAGGTGTCGCGCCGGATGCAGGACCGGCTGGATGCGATCAACCGGGTCCTGCGCGAGCAGCTGATGGGTCTCACGGTGGTTCGCGCGTTCACCCGCGAGCGCTTCGAGGCCGAGCGGTTCGGGCAGGTGAACAACGAACTGGCGGTGGCGACCCGGTCGATGGGGCTGCTGAACGGGACGTTCGTTCCCGCCGTCATGCTGATCACCGATCTGTCGATCCTGGCCGTGGTGTGGTTCGGCGGTCACCGGGTCGAGTCGGGACATCTGCTGATCGGCGGTCTGACCGCCTACGTCACCTATCTGGGCCTGATCCTCCAGGCAGCCATGATGGCCGCCTCGGCGGTGATGATGCTGCCAAGAGTGCTGGTCGCGGCGGAACGCGTTCAGGCGGTGTTCGACTCCACGCCCGTGCTCCGGCCATCGGGCGCACCCGCGAGGCCGGTCCAGGTCCGCGGTGAGCTGGAGCTGCGCGGCGTCGGACTGCGGTACCCGGGCGCCGATGCCGACGTCCTGTCCGGCATCGACCTGCGGGTCGAGCCCGGCGCCACGGTGGCGATCGTCGGATCGATGGGGGCCGGCAAGACCACCCTGCTGTCGATCGTCGCGCGACTCCAGGACGCGACATCCGGATCGGTCCGGCTCGACGGCGTCGATCTGCGCACCATCGATCCCTCGGTGCTGCGCGGCCGGCTCGCGATCGTTCCGCAGCGGTCGCTGCTTTTCAGCGGTACGGTCGCCGGCAATCTGCGGCTGGCCAGGCCGGACGCCACCGACGCCGAACTCTGGGAGGCGCTGGAGGTCGCCCAGGCTCGCGAGTTCGTCGCCGCGATGGACGACGGGCTCGAGTCACCGATCGCCCAGGGGGGAACGAACGTCTCCGGCGGCCAGCGGCAGCGGTTGTGCATCGCCCGCGCGCTCGTCGCCGCCCCGCAGGTCCTCCTCCTCGACGATCCGGTCTCGGCGCTCGATCCCGAGACATCAGCACGGCTCCTGGCGGCGCTGCGCACGGCCACGGCCGACGCGACAGTCCTGCTGGTGTCGCAGCGGACCGCCGGTGTCCGCGGTGCCGAACGGATCGTGGTGCTCCATGAGGGCAGCGTCGTCGGCGACGGGACACATCAGTCACTGATGGACAGCTGCCGGACGTACCAGGAGCTCGTGGCTTCGCAGGACGCGATCGGAGCATCGGCATGAGCCGCCGGAAGCCTGACCGGCTCGAGGACGGGGCGGGCTTCACCGCGACGTCGCGCCGACTGGCGGGTCTGTTCCGGCCGGTCCGGGTGTCGGTGACCGGATCGCTCGCGCTGGCCGTGTTCGGCGTACTGGCCTACCTGGTCGGCCCGCGGATCTGGGGCCGCGCGATCGACGCGGTGCTGGCCGGCACCCTGGGAGCCGGTCTGCCGGCAGGACAGACCCAGGAGGCCGCCGCGCAGGCGCTGCGCGACAGCGACCGGGACAGCCTCGCGGACATCGTCGAGAAGCTGAACGTCATACCCGGGTCCGGCATCGACTTCGGTCATGTAGGACGGCTGCTGCTGATGGCCGCCGTCCTCTACGGCCTCGGCACCCTGGCGGGATTCGGCCAGCAGTACATCCAGAACAGCGCGATCGCTCGCGTCATGCAGACGCTGCGCGACGACGTCGAGGCGAAGCTCAACCGGCTTCCGGTCCGCCATCTCAACGGCTCCTCACGCGGCGAACTGCTGTCGCGGATGACCAACGACATCGACAACATCGCGACCTCGCTGAGCCAGACGCTGACCCAGTTGCTCTTCGGTCTGCTCACGGTCGTCGGCGCACTGGCCATGATGCTGAGCATCTCACCGCTGCTGACGCTGCTCGCGTTGATCTCGATACCGCTGACCTTCGCCATCGGGGCCGTGATGGCGAAGCGAAGCCAACGGCTGTTCGGCGACCAGTGGCGACTGACCGGAGAACTCAACGCGCATATCGAGGAGTCCTACTCCGGCCACGAACTCGTCACCGTGTTCGACCGCGGAGGCACGTTCCGTGAGACGTTCGCGGACAGGAACGCCGAGGTGAGGAGGGCGAGCCGGCTCGCGCAGTTCGTGTCCGGCCTGATCGCCCCGCTGGTGCTGTTCATCGGGAACCTGAGCTACGTCCTGCTCTGCGTCGTCGGTGCCTTCAGCGTGATCGGCGGGCGGCTGACCCTGGGCGGAGTCGTCGCGTTCGTCCAGTACTCGAGACAGTACTCACAGCCACTCGGAATGCTCGCCTCGATGTCCAACCTGTTCCAGTCGGGCATCGCGTCGGCTGCCCGCGTGTTCGCCCTTCTCGACGAACCGGAGGAGGACCCCGGCAGCCAGGGACGGCTGCCGGCCGCTCGGCCGCGCCGGATCACGTTCGAGCAGGTGTCGTTCGGCTACGACCGCGAGCCGACCATCAAGGGCCTCGATCTGGTCATCGAGCCGGGGCAGACCGCGGCGATCGTCGGCGCGTCGGGCGCCGGGAAGACGACCCTGATGAACCTGCTGATGCGGTTCTACGACGTCAGCGGTGGACACATCCTCGTCGACGGCACGGACATCACCTCGGTGTCACGGAACGCGTTGCGCTCCGAGATCGGGCTCGTTCCCCAGGAGCCGTGGCTGTTCGGCGGAACCATCCGCGACAACATCGCCTACGGGCGACCGGGTGCCACACGCGAGCAGGTCGAGCGGGCCGCTGAGGCATGCGGTGTCAGCCACATCGTGAACGCGCTTCCACAGGGCTACGACACGGTGGTCGACAGCGGGAACGGACGTCTGAGCGAGGGCGAGCGACAACTGATCTGCATCGCGCGCGCGTTCATCGCCGACCCGGCCGTGCTGATCCTCGACGAGGCCACCAGCGCGGTCGACGCCCGCACCGAGCTCCTCCTGCAACAGGCGACCTCGCGGCTGCGTCACGGCCGCACCTGCCTGGTGATCGCCCATCGGCTCTCCACCATCCGCGACGCCGACGTCATCGTCGTACTGAAGGACGGCCGGATCGCGGAGAAGGGAACGCACACGCAGCTGCTGCGAGCCGGCGGCGCGTATCACCGGCTCGTCCAGAGCCAGTTCCACGAGCCGAGCACCCTGCCGGTTCTGGACCCCGGCCCGTGACAACCCTGCCCAGGGCCCCTGGGCCCGCCGATCTCACGAACGACCGGATCAGACCCACATCAAGAAGGGAGCACCTGTGAGTGCGCAGCCGATTCCCCCCGCCGACGGTGTCACGGACACCGAGCGGGTCCTGGCCGTCATCTGGTCCGAGGTACTGCAAGTGCCGCACGTCGGCGTGGAGCAGAACTTCTTCGACCTGGGTGGCCACTCCGTCCTGCTGCACATGGTCCATGACCGGATAGCCGCCCGTCTGGGCATGAACCCGCCCCTCATCGAACTCTTCCAGTATCCGACCGTCCGCGGTCTGGCGGCATACCTCGACGGGAACGCCCCGGGCGCGGAGCCGAGTGCCGGCCGTGGCGAGGCGCCGCGCACCGACGGCCGGGCCCGGCTCGCCGGGAGGCGGGACGGGCGCGTCCGCCGGACGCCCCTGTCCGGGGAGGGCGACGGCGATGAGTGACCACGTCCGTGACGAAGCGGTCGCCCTGACGGACAGCGGGGGGCAGGAGGACGGCGGTTCGTTCGTCGCCGTCATCGGCATGGCGTGCCGTTACCCCGGGGCCGCCGGCCCGGAAGAGTTCTGGCACAACCTGGTCCAGGGCCTGGAGACCGTCACTCGCTTCCCCCGGCGGCCTGTTCCCGGGCCGGCCGGGCAGGCAGGTACCGGGGAGTACGTCCCGGCACGGGGGTTGCTCAAGGACCCGGAGTGGTTCGACGCCGGATACTTCGGCTTCTCACCCCGGGAAGCCCGCATCATCAGCCCGCAGCACCGGATCTTCCTGGAATGCGCGGTGGAGGCGTTGGAGGACGCGGGCTGCGACCCGGAACGCTTCCCGGGGGCCGTCGGCGTCTACGCGGGCGGCACCGACACCTCGTACGCGGACCTCCTCCGTTCCCGCCGCGACGAACTGCCCTCGGTGACCGACATGGAGATCCTGGTCGGCAACGCGCCGGACTACCTCGCCTCCAGGGTCGCCTACAAGATCGGTCTGCGCGGTCCCGCCGTGGTCGTCCAGGCGGCGTGCGCCACCTCACTGGTCGCGGTCCACACCGCCGCGCAGGCGCTGCTGGCCGGTGACTGCGATGTGGCACTCGCGGGCGGTGCGGCGGTCCACGTTCCCACCAGGACGAGTCCCTACATCGAGGGCGGCATCCTCTCCCGCGACGGCACCTGCCGCGCCTTCGACGCCGGAGCGGGCGGGACGGTGGGCGGCGACGGCGTCGGCATCGTCGTGCTCAAGCGCCTGGCCGAGGCGGTCGCGGACGGCGACAGCATCCGCGCGGTGCTGCGCGGCTCCGCGGTGAACAACGACGGAGCCAACCGGATCGGCTACACCGCGCCCGGCATGGAGGGACAGGCGGCGGTGGTCCGCGAGGCGCAGACGGTCGCCGGTGTCGATGCGGCCACCGTCGGCTACGTGGAGGCCCACGGCACAGCCACACCGCTCGGCGACCCGATCGAGATCGCCGCGCTGACCAAGGCGTTCCGCCAGGACACCGACCGTCGCGGCTTCTGCCGGGTCGGCTCGGTCAAGACGAACATCGGCCACACCGACGCCGCCGCAGGCGTGGCCGGACTGATCAAGACCGTGCTCACGCTCCAGCACGGTGTCATCCCGCCGAGCCTCAACTTCACGGCCCCGAATCCCCACATCGACTTCGAAGCGAGCCCGTTCGTGGTGGCCGCCGGCACCCGGGAGTGGCGGACCGACGAGGGCATGCCACGCCGTGCGGGGGTCAGCTCCTTCGGTATCGGAGGCACCAATGCCCACGTCCTGCTGGAGCAGGCCCCCGAGCACACGACCACGGACCTCGTACAGCCCTGGCAGCTGCTTGTGCTGTCGGCCCGCACGCCGACGGCCCTGGACGCGATGACCGACCGGCTCGCCGCCCGTCTGCGGGCGCATGCCGGGGGGCTGCCGCTCGCCGACGTCGCCTGGACGCTCCAGACCGGGCGCCGCGAACACGCCTGCCGCCGATTCGCGGTGGTGCGCGACACCGACGACGCCATCCGCGTCCTGACCGGCCTCGACCCCGGCCGGCTGATCGACTTCGAGGAGCAGGAGCCGGCCCGGCAGGTCGCCCTCGTCTTCCCCGGCACCGTCGACTCCTCCCGGACACGCGAACTGCGCGCGACGCAGCCGGTGTTCCTCCGGGCCCTGGAGGAGTGTGCGAGCGTCGTCGGCGCCGAGGAGGTCCCCGCGGAACTCGACGTCCTGGCCACCGAGCTCGCGCTCGCCCGGCTCTGGCAGTCCTGGGGTGTGCGCCCGGCGGCCGTCGCGGGCAGCGGCATCGGGGCCGTGGCGGCGGACGTCGTAGCCGGAGTCCGCACAGTGGAAGAGGCGGTCCGCCGGACCGTCACCGCAACCACGCTCGAACTCCGCACCCCCCGCATCCCCGTGCTCGAACGGACGAACGGGCCCGGGGAGGCGACGGACCACCTCTGGATGCCCGTGCTCCCGGAGAGCGGCCGGCAGGACGCGTTGCCCACCCTGCTGGACGCCGCCGGCCGCCTCTGGCTCGCCGGGACCACCCTGTGCTGGGAAGCGCTCCACGGAGGAGTGGGGCAGCGCCGAGTCCCGCTGCCGTCCTATCCGTTCGAACGGCAACGGTACGTCGTGGAACCGCGTCCGTTCGCGCCGTCCGGCCGCCCGGAGGGCTCCGTTCACCAGGTCGTCGCGGATCTGTTCGCCCAGACGCTCGGCCTGGAGGCCGTCGAACTCGACGAGAGCTTCTTCGACCTGGGGGGCGATTCGCTCATCGCCACCCAGCTGCTGAGCCGCGCCCGCGAGCTCTTCCCCACCGCCCGACTCGACGCCGCCGACATCTACGAGGCACAGACCCCCGCGGAGTTCGCGGAGTTGATCGACGAACAGACGGCTCCGGCACCCTGAGGAGGATGCGATGACGGAGAGGACATCGCGGCGTACCGGTGCGTCGCGGGGAGGCCGCTGGATCGTCTCCCGCAGACAGCGCCCGGACGCCGCAGCCGACCTGTTCTGCTTCACCCATGCCGGCGGATCGCCCGGCGAGTACCTTCGCTTTGAGGAGGAACTGCCGGAGATCCAGGTGTCCGGCATCCAGTTGCCCGGCCGGGCATCCAGGCTGCGCGAGCCGCCGCTGACCTCCATGGCCTCGGTGGTCGACGCGGTCTCGGAGGCGCTGCGCCCCGAGCGGCCGTTCGCGTTCTTCGGGCACAGCCTCGGCGGCCTGGTGGCCTTCGAGGTGGCCCGCGCACTCCGCGACGCGGGCCGGGAGGTGCCACGGCGGCTGTTCTTGTCATCCAGCCCCCCGCCGCCTCTCGACCACGGCGGGCAACCTGTCCACACCCTGGGCGACGACCTGCTGCTCGCCGAGATCGAGCAGCGCTGGGGCGAGCTGCCGGCAGAGATCCGTGCCGACCCCAGGCTGCTGCGGATGGCCCTCGACGTCTTCCGCGCCGATATCACGATCTACGAAACCTACCGGTACTGGCCCGGGCCGCTGCTGGACATCCCTGTCACGGTGTTCGTCGGCGATCTGGAACGCGACAGACTGCGGGTGACCGAGTGGCGGGCCCGTACCAGCCGCGCCTTCGAGGTCTTCTGCCTGACCGGGGGCCACTTCCCCTTCCGCGACGCGGAGCAGCGGCGCCTGATGCTTGAGCAGATCCGGCATGCCATGGCGGCGCCGGAGCCCGGCCCGAGCCCGAGGAACACAGAGGGCGGCTGCCACGACGGCGTCGCCATCTGGGGCCGGATGGGTGGCCACCGCCTCCTCGCCTTGGCCGCGGAAAGCGCCGAGGGCCTCGAAGAGGCGGTGCGCCGCAGCCGGGCGGGGGCGACCGGCCCGGTGGGGGCGACTGCCTCGGACGCCGCGCCGTCCGCCGACGACGTGCCCTTGCCGTACCGCCGCTTCGTCCTCGACGGCGACCTGGGTACGCCGGTGGACGCCTCGGCCGAGCCGGCGGTCCCCGTGTCCCGGAACACCGTGCGGCGGCCTCGGATCGCGCTCCTCCTCCCCGGCCAGGGATCGCAGTACGCTCGCATGGGATTCGCCCTGTGCCAGGAACTCCCCAGCTTTGCCGAGGAGTTCGAGCACGGCCTGGATCTGCTGCGGGAGGTCGCCGGACCGGACCTGCGCACGGTGCTGGCCGGCACCGGCAGGGACGACGTGGAAGCACTCCGGCAGACCGTCGTCGCCCAGCCCGCCATCTTCCTGCTGGAGTACGCGCTGGCGAGGACCTGGCAGAAGCTGGGTGTGGAACCCGTGGCGATGATCGGGCACAGCCTGGGTGAGTATGTCGCCGCGACGCTCGCCGGGGTCATGACCCTGCCCGACGCGCTGGAGTTCGTCTCCCTGAGGGCCCGGCTGATGCAGCGGGCCCCGACCGGAGCGCTGCTCGCCGTGCCACTGGCGGAGGCAGAGCTGGCGCCGTATCTGGAGCTGGGCGCGGACCTGGCCGCCGTCAACGCCCCTTCGTCCTGCGTGCTGGCCGCAACCGAGCAGGACATCGTGCGGATCGAGGCCCGGCTCGCCGCGGCCGGGACGCCGGGCCGACGGCTGCACGTCTCGCACGCCTTCCACAGCAGGCACATGGAGGGTTGCGTCGAGCAACTCCGCGAGGCCGCCGCGCGACTCACCCTGCGACCGCCCACGAAGGAGTTCGTCTCCTGCATCACCGGCCGGTGGATCACCGCCCAGGAGGCGACGGACCCCGACTACTGGGCCCGGCACATGAGGCGGACCGTGCGCTTCTCCGACGCGGTCGGCACGGTGCTCGCCTCCCCACCGGACGTGCTGCTGGAATGCGGGCCCGGCCGGTCGCTGACCAGCCTCCTCAAGCGCCGTCCCGACCTCCCCGCGAACCTGCTGGCGGTGTCCTCGCTGCCGCATCCCGGCGGCCGGATCTCCGAGCCGGCCGGTCTGTTGTCCACGCTCGGGAAGCTGTGGGAGGCCGGTGCGCCCCTCGACCTGGCGGCCCTCGCCGGCCCGACGCCACGCCCGGTGTCCGGGCACCACGCCGGTCCCGGTCCGCTGGCCGCGTCGCCCTGCCCGCCGTTCCCATCGCCCAGTGCAAGGAGTGAGCACCGTGCCGAGACCCACGACACCACCCGTTCCAGGCGATGAACTTGCCGGAGTCTGGCGGCTCGTGTCCTACCACGACCTGGACGAGCACGGCGCCCGCCGTACGGGCCCGCTCGGGCTCGCACCGGACGGGCTGCTCTTCTACGCACCGGACGGTCACCTGTCGGTCACCATGATGCGCACCGGCGCCGCGCGGCCGGGCGACCAGACCTTCAACAGCTACGCCGGGACCTGGCGGCGAGAGGGAGACCGCGTCATCCACGCGATTCGCCTCGCCCCCGATCCCGCCTGGGTCGGCACGGAGCAGATTCGGGAGCTGGTCCTGGAAGGGGACCGGCTCCGGCTCTACGGCACCGCCCTGATCGGCCCGCCACGCCGCCGCGTCCTGGAATGGCACCGGACCGGGCGGGGCGCGGTGGACTGACGCCGCCGCTGTGCGACCGCCGTGGAGAGAGGCTCCGGCGGTGATCCACAGACGGGCAGGTGCCGACTGCACCTCCGGAAGAACCTTGAACCCATCCACGCGGTACGCGATCGGCGACACCACGCCGGTGGAGACCGCCTGCCCCGGAGACCGGAGCGACAACCATGGCCGAACCCACCGATGGGCCGCTCGAACCGGATACGCCGAGACGCGCAGGTCCGGTTCCGAGGGCGGACCGGCCTGACGGCATGAGCAAGCCCCTGGTCGCGCCCCGCGGCTTTGCCACCGCCGGGGAGACGGATGCGCTGACCGCGGCCGTTCGAGGACCGGTCCTGCTGCCCGGCGGCGAGGGCTATGACGCCGAGAGCGCGGGTTTCCAGGCCGCCTACCGGCACCGTCCCGCCGTCGCGGTGGGGGCCACGACCGCGGACGACGTGTGTACCGCGGTGCGCTTCGCGGCCGAGCGGCGGTGGCCCATCGCGGTCCAGAGCACCGGCCACGGCATCTCCACGCCACTGAGGGGGGAGGGCGTCCTGATCACCACCCGGCGGATGAACCGTGTCGAGGTCGACGCCCGAGCCCGCACGGCACGTGTCGAGGCGGGCGCCCGGTGGAAGGACGTGCTCCGGGAGGCGGCCCGGCACCGGCTGGCCCCGCTCAACGGTTCGGCGCCGGGCGTCGGTGTGGTGGGCTACCTGCTGGGCGGTGGAACCCCCTTGCTCGGACGGGAGTTCGGCTACGCGTGCGATCACGTACGCGGCATCGACATCGTCACTGCCGACGGGACGCACCGGCACGTCACCGCGGACTCCGATGCGGAGCTCTTCTGGGCGCTGCGTGGCGGCGGCGCCAACTTCGGTGTCGTCACAGCCGTCGAGACGGAGCTTGTGCCGGTCGCCGGGCTGTACGGCGGAGGGCTGTTCTTCGACGCGGCGGATGACGCCGTCGACATCCTGCGCGCCTACAGGAACTGGTCGCTCACGGTGCCGGAGCAACTGACCTCGTCCATCGGGCTGATGGCCCACCCGCCCGTGCCCGCCATCCCCGAACCACTGCGCGGGCGGTACGCCGCTCACATCCGGATCGCGTTCAACGGCGATCCGGCGGAGGGAGAACGGCTGATCGCTCCGCTGCGGGCCATCGGGCCGCGTCTCGTCGACACCGTGGCCGACATGCCGTACGCGCAGGTCGGTTCGATCTACGGCGACCCGGAGTTCTCCCATTCCTACTACGGCAACAACATTCTGCTGCGCGAACTGGACTCCTCCGCTCTGCGGACGCTGGTGGACCTGACCGGCCCGGACGCCATTCCGTCGTGTGTCGTGGACCTGCGTCACCTCGGCGGTGCGATGTCGCGCCCTCCGGCCGTGCCGAGCGCTGTGGGCGGCAGGGAGGCGCGATACGTCCTGCGTGTGCTCAGCGGAATCGCCGGCCCGGTCCGGGAGGACCCGTTCGCCGACGCCTGTCCCGTCCATCGGCGACTCATGCGTGCGTTCGCACCGTGGTCGGTCGGGCGCAGCCTCAACTTCGTGTACGGCGACGGCAGGCCGTCCGCACCGGATGATGTGCGGGAGTTCTACGACCCGGAGACATTCGACCGTCTCGTCCGCTTGAAGGCCCGGTACGACGTGCACAACCTGTTCCGGTGCAACCACAATCTCCCGGCCCAGGGGTCGTCATCGCGCCAGAGCCCGTGGCAGCGCGAGAGCTCCTGACCTGTGTATCCCTGTCGCCATGGACCACGGTGAACCAGACGGACATTGCTTAGGCTAGGGCCATGGCCTACGAGATTCCGGTGACGCAAGCCAGGGCTGAACTCGCCGACCTGATCAACCGGGTCGTCTACGGCGGCGAACGCGTCGTCGTGACGCGCCACGGGAAACCCCTGGTCGCGCTGGTCTCCGCGGCCGACCTGGAACGCCTCGAAGCGCTGGACGGACCGGTCGTCCCGGTCGCCGAGGAGGCCGTCATCAGCGCCGTCTCCACGGTCCGAGAGGTCGGCCCAGCCCCTCGCGAACGGCAGCGGTTCGGGATCGCGGCGGAGCATCGGGGGCCGGCGGTGGGGTGATGGGGGAGAGGGTGGGTTGCTTCCCTCCGGAGGGCGAGGTTCGTGGAGCGGTTCGAACCCGCCGGGACGGGGCCGGTGGCGGATGACCGTCGACGCGAGGGCCGTCCGGCGGGGCGAGCGGCGGGATTTCACGGCGGGCGGCCGGGCCGAGGGGGATGTCCCGAGCAGACGGAGTCCCCGAGCGCGTCCTGTCCTGCCGCCGCCCCTGACCGCCCTACGCCCAGTCCCGCCGCCGGGCTCCTGCCGCCATCTCCGCCGCCCTGCCCCGTTGCAGTACGGCTGTCGGCGAGCTGCTGTCGCCCGTTCCCCAGGCCCCGTCAGCGTGCGACCGCCCACGTGTTGCCGTCACCGCTCCGTCTGGTCCTGCCGGGGTGAGGCTGCCCCCTCCCGCCTGGCCTCGCTGGCGTAAGGCTGTTCTCCCGTCTGGTTCTGGCAGGGTGAGGCTGTTGTCCCGCTTGGCCCCGCCGACGTCAGGCTCCCCCCGGCCCACCTCCGTCCACATGCCGTCATCCCCCACCGTCATCGCCCCACCCCTTAGCCCGCCACCCCCGCCCCCGTCCCCCGCCCCTTCAGCGCCGCCCCCAGCAGGACCGCCCCCAAGCCGATCGTGGCCCACCAGGTCAGGGTGAGGGCGGGGGTGAGGGCGGCGGCGCCGTCGAAGAAGGAGACGGAGCGCAGGAGGGTGGCGCCGGCGCCAGGGGGGAGCCACTGGCCGAGGGTGCCGATGGGGGCGGGGAGCATCTGGGGGGCCGAGGAGGCGCCGGAGAAGGGGTTGCCGATCAGCATCATCGTGCCGGCGACCGCCGCCACCCCGGCCCGTCCGACCAGCGCGTTCATGCCGGCCACCGCCGCGCTCACCGCCAGCGTCGCGAGGCCCAGCGCGCCGGCCTCCGCCCAGAAGTCGCCGGCGAGGACGCCCAGCCAGCCGCCCGCGATCCCGGCGGCGACGGCGCCCACCAGCGCGGCCGACCCGATCAGCGCGGCCACCGCACGCCACCCGGCCAGCCCCAGCAGTGACACGACCGCGCCGGCCGCGATCCCGGCCATGGCCAGTGGCAGCACGCTCCCGGCGAGCGCCGCGCCCCGGGGGTCGTTCGCCGGGGCCGCCACCACGTCCACCGTCTTCACGTCACCGCTCTGCGCCACGGCCTGATGCAGGAGCTGCGCCACGAGAGGGCTCGCGGCGGAGGCGGTCAGGAGCGTGGTGCCCTGTGCGGTGACGACCACCGCCCCGTACACGTCCCGGTCCTCGATCGCCGCCCGCGCGGCGGGTTCGTCGGCGTACCGGTGCAGGTCGAACGCGCCCTTGTGAACGTTCAGTCGAGCCTCGACCTGCGTCACCGCCGCGTCCGGACCCGCCACGCCGAGCGGGAGGTCGCGCGGTGCCGTGCGGGCGGCGGGCCAGGCGAAGGCCCACAGCGCGAGGGCGGCGAGGAGGGGGACCAGGAGGAGGGTGGCCAGGAGGCGGCGGGGGAGGGGTGGGGCGGTGGTGGGCCCGGTGCCGGTTTCCATGGAGGCGGGCGCGTCGGTCCCCACCGTCCCCTCGATCACTGGTTCGTCGGTTCGTACGGTCCGCATCGCGGCCCCCTAAAAAGAAGGATCGTTCGTTTTACGTCGACCTCACCGTGCTCCCCTCCCGGGCCGCTTGTCAAGAAGGAACGTTCGTTTTAGATTGGACGGCATGGCCCGTGTATCCCAGGCGCACCTCGACGCCCGCCGCCGCCAGATCCTGGAGGCCGCCGAACGCTGCTTCGCCCGCAACGGCTTCCACGCGACCTCGATGCAGGACGTCCTCAAGGAGGCCGACCTCTCGGCGGGCGCGGTCTACCGCTACTTCAGCGGCAAGGAGGAGCTGATCCACGCGATCGTCGGCGAGGTGATCGGCACGCTCAGCGAGGTGTACGGCGCGGCGGCGGCCGAGACCCCGCCCCCCCTGCCGGACGAACTCGTCCCGAGGGCGCTGCGGAGCATGATGCGGGCGCGGCCGGGCCTGATGGACGGCGGCGAGTGGCTGTTCCCCCGGCTGCTGATCCACGTGTGGACGGAACTCCTGCGCAACGAGGAGCTGGCCGCGCAGGTGCGCGAGGGCTACGAGCGGGTGTGCGCGGCGTGGGGGGACGTGGTCCGGGGCTACAAGGACGCCGGCTTCATGCCCCAGGACGCCGACGCGGACGCGCTGGCCCGGGTGATGATCGCGCTGGCCCAGGGCCTGGTGACGCAGATCGCCGCCCTGGGGGCGACCCCGCAGGACATGGAGAAGGCGCTCACCGACGGCGTCCGGGCCCTGATGAGCATGCGCGACCCCCACTCCTGACGACACGGCGGAGGGTCACAGCTCGGTTAACGTCCCTGAAACGCGTTCCAACTAGCCTCCGATCACGCCACCAGGGCGTTTCCCCGTGGCAGCGGCAGCCGGACCCCGCACGGACCGGCGCGAGGAGGTGAGGTGGGACGTGCAACTGACCCCGCACGAGCAGGAGAGGCTGCTGATCCATGTGGCGGCCGACGTCGCCGAGAAGCGCCGCGCGCGCGGCCTCAGGCTGAACCACCCCGAGGCCGTCGCGCTCATCACCTCGCACATCCTCGAAGGCGCGCGGGACGGCCGTACCGTCGCCGAACTCATGGCGTCCGGGCGGAAGTTGCTCACCAGGGACGACGTCATGGAGGGCATCCCCGAGATGATCCACGACGTACAGGTCGAGGCGACCTTCCCGGACGGCACGAAGCTCGTCACCGTCCACGACCCCATCGTCTGAAGGGCACCGCGATGATCCCCGGAGAGATCCTGTTCGAGGACGGCCCGATCGTGTACAACGCGGGCCGCGAGGTCACCCGGCTGACCGTCCTCAACGCCGCCGACCGCCCCGTGCAGGTCGGCTCCCACTACCACTTCGCCGAGGCCAACCCCGGCCTGGAGTTCGACCGCGCCGCGGCCCACGGCCTGCGGCTCAACGTCGCCGCCGGGACGGCCGTCCGCTTCGAACCGGGGATTCCCGTCGACGTCGAACTCGTCCCGCTGGCCGGCGCCCGGATCGTGCCGGGGCTGCGCGGGGAGACCGGAGGTGCCCTCGATGCCTGAGATCTCGCGCGCCGCGTACGCCGACCTGTTCGGCCCGACGACCGGCGACCGCATCCGCCTCGCGGACACCGACCTGCTGATCGAGATCGAGGAGGACCGCTCCGGCGGACCCGGACTCGCCGGTGACGAGGCCGTGTTCGGCGGCGGCAAGGTCATCCGCGAGTCCATGGGCCAGGCGCGTGCTACGCGCGCAGACGGCACCCCGGACACGGTCATCACGGGTGCGGTGATCGTCGACCACTGGGGGATCGTCAAGGCCGACGTCGGCATCCGCGACGGCCGGATCACCGGGATCGGCAAGGCGGGCAACCCCGACACCATGGACGGCGTCCACCCCGACCTCGTCATCGGCCCCGAGACCGAGATCATCGCCGGGAACGGCCGTATCCTCACGGCGGGCGCGGTCGACGCGCACGTCCACTTCATCTGCCCGCAGATCGCCGACGAGGCGCTGTCGGCCGGCGTCACCACCCTCGTCGGCGGCGGCACCGGACCCGCCGAGGGCTCGAAGGCGACGACCGTCACCCCCGGCCCCTGGCACCTCGCCCGGATGCTGGAGGCGATGGAGCAGTACCCCCTCAACATCGGCTTCCTCGGCAAGGGCAACACCGTCTCGCACGACGCGATGCTCTCCCAGATCCGCGGCGGCGCCCTCGGCCTGAAGCTCCACGAGGACTGGGGCTCCACCCCGGCCGTCATCGACGCGTCCCTGACCGTCGCCGACCAGACCGGCATCCAAGTCGCCATCCACACCGACACGTTGAACGAGGCCGGGTTCGTCGGCGACACCCTCGCCGCGATCGCCGGACGCGGTATCCACGCCTACCACACCGAGGGTGCGGGCGGCGGGCACGCGCCGGACATCATGACCGTCGTCTCCCAGCCGCACGTCCTGCCCAGCTCCACCAATCCGACCCGCCCCTACACCGTCAACACCGCCGAGGAACACCTCGACATGCTGATGGTCTGCCACCACCTCAACCCGGCCGTGCCCGAGGACCTCGCCTTCGCCGAGTCCCGTATCCGGCCCTCCACCATCGGCGCGGAGGACATCCTCCACGACCTCGGCGCCATCTCGATCATCTCCTCCGACGCCCAGGCCATGGGCCGCGTCGGCGAGGTGATCCTGCGGACCTGGCAGACCGCCCACGTCATGAAACGCCGCCGGGGCGCCCTCCCGGGCGACGGCCGCGCCGACAACCACCGCGTACGGCGCTATGTCGCCAAGTACACGATCAACCCGGCGCTCGCGCAGGGCCTCGCCCGCGAGATCGGCTCCGTCGAGACCGGCAAGCTCGCCGACCTCGTCCTGTGGGAGCCCGCGTTCTTCGGGGTGAAGCCCCATCTCGTCGTCAAGGGCGGGCAGATCGCCTACGCGCAGATGGGCGACGCCAACGCGTCCATCCCGACGCCGCAGCCGATCCTGCCGCGTCCCATGTACGGCGCGATCGGGCGGGCCCCGGCCGCGAACTCCTTCAACTTCGTCGCCCCGCTCGCGATCGAGGACGGCCTTCCCGAGCGGCTCCAGCTCGGCAAGCGGTTCGTCGCGATCGAGTCCACGCGCGGGGTCACCAAGGCGGACATGCGGGAGAACGACGCGCGCCCGGACGTCCGGGTCGACCCCGACAGCTTCGCCGTGCACATCGACGGGGAACTGGTCGAGGCGACCCCGGCGGCCGAACTGCCCATGGCCCAGCGGTACTTCCTCTTCTGATGGCCGGGGTCCGAGATGGCCGGCGGTTCGAGAGGGCGAGGGGCCGGGGCGGCAGGGTGCCGAGGCGGCGGGCTTCCGAGAGGACGAGGTACTGAGATGGCGGGCCACTGATGTCCGGGGCGGCACTGCTCGTCCTCGCCGACGGCCGCTTCCCCGCCGGAGGCCACGCGCACTCCGGCGGGGCCGAGGAGGCCGTGCGCACCGGGCGGATCACGGGAGTCCAGGACCTGGAGGCGTTCTGCCGGGGCCGGCTGCATACGACGGGACTCGTCTCGGCGGCACTGGCCTCGGCCGCCGCCGCGGGCGCCGATCCGGTGTGGCTGGACGCCGAGGCGGACGCGCGAACTCCCTCCCCGGCGCTGCGGATCGCCGCCCGCAGGCTGGGGCGGCAGCTGATGCGGGCCGCGCGCGCGACCTGGCCCGGCCCCGAACTCGACGCGCTCGCCCGGGAGTTCCCCAAGGGGGCGCACCAGCCCGTGGTGCTGGGCGTGACGGCCCGCGCCGCGGGACTGGGCGCGCGGGACGCCGCGTACTGCTCGGTGTACGAGAGCGTCAGCGGACCGGCGACGGCCGTGGTGCGCCTGCTGAGCCTCGACCCTTTCCAGGCGACCGGCGTACTGGCCCGGCTGGCACCCGAGATGGACCGCGTCGTGGACACGGCCGTGGCGGCTGGAACGGCGTCGCCACCTCAACTCCCCGCCGCTTCGGCGCCGTTGCTGGAACTGGGGGCGGAGGTACACGCGGGGAGGCGGGGGAGGCTGTTCGCGTCGTGAGCCGCCCGAAGCCGCCTCGGGGAAAGGCGACGGCTGGATGATCGCCCGCGCCTTTCCTCGCCGCCCGCCCCTCGTTCGTCCCGGGTCCACCCCGTCCGCCCCCTCACCCTCCCCCAGGAGTCACCCCATGCACCTCGACCACCCCCACTCCCACGCGGCAGCGCCCAGCGCCGACGCCCACCGCCCCGACGGCACCCGCCGCGCCCTCCGTATCGGCCTCGGCGGCCCCGTAGGCTCCGGCAAGACCGCCACCGTCGCCGCCCTCTGCCGCGAGCTGCGGACGGAGCTGAGTCTCGCCGTCGTCACCAATGACATCTACACCCGCGAGGACGCCGAATTCCTGCTCAGGGAGGCCGTGTTGCCGCCCGAGCGGATCGCGGCCGTGGAGACCGGCGCCTGCCCGCACACCGCGATCCGCGACGACATCTCCGCGAACCTGGAAGCCGTCGAGGACCTGGAGGACACCGTCGGCCCCCTCGACCTCGTCCTCGTCGAGTCCGGCGGCGACAACCTCACCGCGACCTTCTCCAAGGGCCTCGTCGACGCGCAGATCTTCGTCATCGACGTCGCCGGCGGGGACGACATCCCCCGCAAGGGCGGCCCCGGTGTCACGACCGCCGACCTCCTCGTCGTCAACAAGACCGACCTCGCCCCCTATGTCGGCTCCGACCTCGCGAGGATGGCCGCCGACGCGAAGGCCCAGCGTGCCGAACTCCCGGTCGTCTTCCAGTCGTTGCGCAGCGAGGCGGGCGTCGCGGACGTCGCCGCCTGGGTCCGGGCCCAGGTGAGCGCGTGGACGGCGTAACGGCGACAGCCCGGCTGCGGGCGGCCCCCGACGGCCGGGGCGGCACCGCGCTGCCGGTCCTGGAGAGCGACGGCCCGCTCGCCCTGCGCCGTACCCGGGGCGAACACCCCGGCGAGACACGGGTGTTGCTCGTCGGCGCGATGAGCGGCCCCCTCGGCGGCGACCGCTTCCGGATCGAGGCGGCCGTCGAGACCGGCGCCCGGCTCTCCCTCGGCTCCGCCGCCGCGACCATCGCCCTGCCGGGCCAGCACAAGGGCGAGGCCCGCTACGACGTCCGCCTCCGGGTCGCCGCCGACGCCGAACTGCGCTGGCTCCCCGAGCCGTTGATCTCCGCGAACGGCAGCGACCTGTACGTCACGACCCGCGTCGACCTCGACACCGGCGCGCGGCTCGTCCTGCGCGAGGAGCAGATCCTCGGCCGCGCCGGGGAGGAAACCGGGCGGCTCACCAGCCGGTTGACCCTGAGGGTCGGTGAACGTCCCGTCCTGGACCAGGAGTTGTCCTGCGGCCCGGGAGCGCCCGGCGGCTGGGACGGGCCCGCCGTACTCGGCGGTCACCGCGCGGTCGGGCAACTCCTCGTCGTCCGCCCGGAGTTCACGGACAGTCCGGTGCCGGCGCGGGTGCTGGCCGACGGTGCCGCCACCGTCGTACCGCTGAATGGGCCCGCCGCGCTCGTCACGGCGCTCGCGCCCGACGGGCTCGTGCTGCGGCGGGTGCTGGACGGGGTGCTCGCCGAACTGGGGCGGTAGTTCCGGCGAACGGACGTCGTCATCCGCTTATCGGATTGGCAAAGAACGGCGACCGGCTCTGGGCACAGGAAACGCACAACCGACAGGATTCCCGCACGGACATGACAACTTCGTGCTGGGAGACCACTTTTGAGACGCCACAGAACCTTCGTGCTGGGTTCCGCCGGAGCGCTGGTGACGGCGACCCTGATAGCCGGGGCCGTCGCTGCGCCCACCGCGAGCGCGACCACCGGCGGCTCCTCCTACGGGCAGGGCCGTGAGGCCGCCGGAGCCGCGATCGCCGCCGCGCGGGCCGAGAAGGCCGGGATCGACTGGCGGGACTGCCCAGCCGACTGGGGCCTGGAGAAGCCCATCGTGTGCGGCTGGGTGAGCGTGCCGCTCGACTACGCCAAGCCGTACGGCAAGCAGATCAAGCTCGCCGTCGACCGCATCGCCAACACCGGGACCCCCGCCGAGCGGCAGGGCGCCCTGATCTACAACCCCGGCGGCCCCGGCGGCTCCGGGCTGCGCTTCCCGCGCCGCGTCGTCACCAAGGCGCCGGTGTGGGTCAACACCGCCAAGGCGTACGACTTCGTGGGCTTCGACCCGCGCGGCGTCGGCAAGTCCGCGCCGATCTCCTGCGTCGACCCGCAGGAGTTCGTGAAGGCGCCCAAGATGGACCCGGTACCCGACTCCGAGGCCGACAAGCGCGCCCAGCGCAAGCTGGCCCGCGAGTACGCGGAAGGGTGCGCCGAGCGCAGCGGCGCGATGCTGCCGTACATGACGACCCCGAACACCGCGCGCGACCTCGACGTCATCCGGGCGGCGCTCGGCGAGAAGAAGCTCAACTTCCTCGGCGCGTCCTACGGCACCTACCTCGGCGCCGTCTACAGCACCCTGTTCCCGACCCACGTGCGCCGCATGGTCTTCGACAGCGTCGTCGACCCGTCGCGGGAGAAGATCTGGTACCAGGCCAACCTGGACCAGGACGTCGCCTTCGAGGGCCGCTGGAAGGACTGGCAGGACTGGGTCGCCGCCAACGACGCCGCGTTCCACCTCGGGACCACGCGTGCCCAGGTCCAGGCGCAGTGGCTGAAGCTGCGGGCCGCCGCGAAGAAGGCGCCCCTCGGCGGGGTCGTCGGACCGGCCGAGCTGATCGGCTTCTTCCAGAGCGCGCCGTACTACGACTCCTCGTGGGTCCCCACCGCGACGGTCCTCAGCCAGTACGCCGCCGGGAACGTCCAGGCCGTCATCGACGCCGCCGCGCCCGACCTCTCCGACACGGCCGGAAACGCCACCGCCGAGAACGGGAACGCGGTCTACACGGCCGTCGAGTGCGCGGACGCCAAGTGGCCGACGTCGTGGAAGAAGTGGGACCGGGACAACACCCGCCTCCACAAGGACCACCCGTTCATGACGTGGGCCAACGCCTGGCTGAACCTGCCGTGCGCGACCTGGCCGGCCAAGCAGCAGACGCCGGTCGAGGTTCGGACGAACCGGGGCCTGCCGCAGACGCTCATCGTCCAGTCCGAGCGTGACGCCGCCACCCCGTACTCCGGCGCCGTCTCCCTCCACCACCGCCTCAAGGGCTCCCGCCTCATCACCGAGAAGAACGCGGGCTCCCACGGTGTGACCGCCCTCGTCAACCCGTGCGTCAACCAGCGGGTCGACGCGTACCTCCTGAGCGGGACGCTGGACGCGGCCGACGTGGTGTGCGGGCCGCACGCGACGCCGAAGCCGTAAGGAACCACGGGACGGCCTCCGCCGGGGCCGTCCCCTCTGTTCCGCACCTCAACTCAGCGGCATCCGAGGGAACTTCTGCGCCTGCGCTGTTGTCTGGGCCTTCGCGACCGCCGCGTACTGGTCGACGTACTCCTGCCCCGACAGCATCAGGATCGCGTACATGATCTCGTCGGTGATGGCCCGCAGGATCGCCTTCTCGTGCTCCATCCCCGCGTACCGCGAGAAATCGAGCGGCTTCCCGAACCGGATCGTCACCGGGTGCAGGCTCGGGAACCGCTGCCCCGGCGGCTGCGCCTCGAACGTCCCGATCATCGCGCACGGCACGACGGGCACCCCGGCGGTCAGCGCCATCACGGCGACCCCGACCTTGCCCTTGTACAGCTTCCCGTCGTGCGACCGGGTCCCCTCCGGGTAGATCCCGAGCAACTCTCCCTTGCTCAGCACCCCGAGCCCCTCCCGGATGGCCGCCTGCCCGGCCTCCTTCCCGGATCGGTCCACCGGAATCTGCCCCGCGCTCCGGAAGAACGCGGCCGTCAGCCGCCCCCGCACCCCGGGCCCCGTGAAGTACTCGGCCTTGGCGAGAAAGGTGATCCGCCGCTTGATCACGGCCGGCATCAGAAAATGATCGGAGAACGACAGATGATTCCCCGCGACGATCGCCGCCCCGTCCTCCGGCACATTCTCCAGCCCCTCGATCCGCGGCCGGAACAACACCCTCAACAACGGGCCCAGCAACACATGCTTCAACAACTGATAGAACAAGGCCCGCTCCTCGCTCCGACGTTCCGGCAGGTCAGCCGGGACATGAAGTGGAGCCAGTGTAGGCGGGCCCGCAACACACGGGAACGGACCCGGCGGGAGCGCATCCCGTACGCCCCGCGACGGGTCCGGCGTCACTCGTCGCTGGGTGCGGGCCACTCGTCGTCGTCCGGCGCCGGACTGGGGCCGGGTGGGGTGCTTCCCAAGGAAGGCTCCTTACGCTCCGTAGGGTCACTCACCAAAGATTTTGGCGTGCCGGGAGCCCGTCGGCAATCAGCTCGACACGCTCTCCCGGTCTGTCGCTCGCTTTTCCAGTCCGTCGCCGTCATTGCCGACCGACAGCAGTCTGGCAGCGGCACTCCGAGCATGCCTGCACAAGGCTTGTCGAGCCGCGGTGCTCCCCGTCCTCAGACTCCTCCGGATCATCGGACACCTGGGTTCCCCCTGTTCGCCGGACCTGTCACCGCAGATCCAAGCGTAGAGGGAACCCGGCCCGCGATCAGCCCAGCACGTTCCCCAACACCCCGATCGCCGAGCGGAGTTCCTCCTCCGTGATGCACAGGGGTGGGGCGATGCGGATGGTGGAGCCGTGGGTGTCCTTGACCAGGACGCCCTCTCGCATGAGGCGTTCGCTGATGTCGCGGCCGGTGCCGAGGGACGGGTTCACGTCGACGCCGGCCCAGAGGCCGCGGGAGCGGAAGGAGACGACGCCGTGGCCCAGCAGGCCGGTGAGGCCGTTGTGCAGGACGACCCCCAACTCCCTGGCCCGGCGCTGGAATTCGCCCGTCTCCAGGAGGTCGACGACGGCCGTGCCGACCGCTGCCGCGAGGGGGTTGCCGCCGAAGGTGGAGCCGTGTTCGCCGGGGTGGAGGACACCGAGGAGCTCGCGGCGGCCGACGACCGCCGAGACGGGGACGATGCCGCCGCCGAGGGCCTTGCCGAGGAGCACCGCGTCCGGGACGACCCCTTCGTGCTGGACGGCGAGGGTGTGACCGGTGCGGCCGAGCCCGGACTGGATCTCGTCGGCGATGAAGAGGCAGCCGGTGCGGTGGGTCAACTCCCGTACGCCGGAGAGGTATCCGTCGTCCGGGACGAGGACGCCCGCCTCGCCCTGGATCGGCTCGATCAGGACCGCCGCCGTCGTCTCGTCGATCGCCGCCTCCAGCGCGGCGAGGTCGTTGTACGGGACGATCCGGAAACCGGGGGTGAAGGGACCGAAGCCGGCGCGGGCCGTCTCGTCCGTGGAGAAGCTGACGATCGTCGTCGTGCGGCCGTGGAAGTTGTCGGCGGCGACGACGATCGTCGCCTGCCCGTCGGGGACGCCCTTCACGTCGTACGCCCACTTGCGGGCGAGCTTGATGCCGCTCTCCACGGCCTCCGCGCCCGTGTTCATCGGGAGCATCATGTCGTAGCCGGTCAGCTTCACCAGGCGTTCGGCGAACTCGGCGAGACGGTCGTTGTGGAAGGCGCGGGAGGTGAGGGTGAGGCGGTCCAGCTGGCGGTGCGCCGCCTCGATCAGCGCCGGGTGGCGGTGGCCGAAGTTGAGGGCCGAGTACCCGGCGAGCAGGTCCAGGTAGCGGCGGCCGTCGACGTCCTCGACCCAGGCGCCCTCCGCGCGGGCCACCACGACCGGCAGCGGATGGTAGTTGTGGGCGAGGACCGGCTCCTCGGCGCGGATCAGCTCGGCAGAGGTACGCGGTTCGGACACCATCGTCATCAGCGGATCTCCTGGGTGCAGCACTTGATGCCCCCGCCGGCCTTGTGGAACTCCGAGAGGTCGACGGGGACGGGGACGTAGCCGTGGTCGGCGAGCCGCGCGGCCAGCGCCTCGGCGCGCGGGGCGATGAAGACGTGCCGGCCGTCGGAGACGGAGTTCAGGCCGAACGCCAGCGCGTCGTCCCGGGTCGCGAGGACCGCGTCCGGGTACAGCCCGGCCAGCACCTCACGGCTGCCCGGGGAGAACGCCTCCGGGAAGTAGCAGATGTTGTCGTCGTCCAGCACGAACAGCGCCGTGTCCAGGTGGTAGAAGTACGGGTCGGTCAGCGTCAGCGCGATCACCGGCCGGCCGAAGAACTCCTGCGCCTCGCGGTGCGCCTCCCGCGTCGTGCGGAAACCCGTGCCGGCGAGGAGGTAGCGGCCGGTCCAGACGAGGTCGCCCTCGCCCTCGACGACGTGCTCCGGACGGCGCACGTCGTACCCGGCGGTCTTGAACCAGGTGTCGTAGTGGACGGACTCGGGGCGCCGCTCGGGCGCGTGGAAGAGGGCGCCGAGGACCCGGCCGTCCACGACGACCGCCGAGTTCGCGGCGAAGACCATGTCCGGCAGGCCGGGGGCGGGCTCGACGGTGTCCACGGTGTGGCCGTGGGTCCGGTAGGCGCGGATCAGCGACTGCCACTGCTCCTGCGCGAGATCGACGTCGACGGGGGTGTCGGGATGCATCCAGGGGTTGATCGCGTACTGCACGGCGAAGTGCCTGGGTTCGCAGACCAGGAAGCGCCGGGAGCGCGCCACACGGGAGTCGTACACAGAGGTGTTCCTCCGCTTTTCCAGCGAAATCTACGAGACGTGATCAACGGTAGGAACTCGCCGGGGCGCAGGACAAGGAAGCTGCGCTGCGTGTCGACGCAGGAATGCTGCGTGTTCAAGCGCCTTCACGCACGTCTGGTGCGGGTCCGCTGGCCCCCGCCTCCGGTGCCTCCGGCAGCAGATGGGACAGCACCATCACGCTGATCGTCTTCCGGATGAACGGCTCCGTCCTGATCCGCTCCAGCACCTCCTCGAAGTGCTCCACGTCCCGCGCCCGCACGTGCAGCAGCGCGTCCGCCCCGCCCGTCACCGTCATCGCCGCCGTGATCTCCGGATGGTTGCGCACCACCTCCGCGAGCCGCCTCGGGGGCGCGGCGCCCTCGCAGTACACCTCCACGTACGCCTCCGTGCGCCAGCCCAGCGCGGCCGGCTTCACCGTCGCCGTGAACCCCGTGATCACCCCGGTCTCCCGCAGCCGGTCCACCCGCCGCTTCACCGCCGTCGACGACAGCCCCACCGCCGTCCCGATCTCGGCGAAACTGGACCGCGCGTTCGCCATCAACGCCGTCACGATCTTCCGGTCCAGCTCGTCGAAGGGGGCCGCGCCAGAGTTCATGCGGGCACTGTATCCAGCGGATACGCAGACCCCCGGTACGTGTGCACAAGCCGCGTTCCCCCCTACACTCCCCATTCATGCTGCGCGCCCTCGCCGTCGACGACGAACGCCCCTCCCTGGAGGAGCTGCTCTATCTGCTGAACGCCGATCCGCGGATAGGGAGTGTCGAGGGTGCCGGGGACGCGACCGAGGCGTTGCGGCGGATCAACCGGGCGCTGGAGTCGGGACCGGGCGGGCCCGAGGCGATCGACGTGGTGTTCCTCGACATCCAGATGCCGGGGCTGGACGGGCTCGACCTCGCCCGGCTCCTGACCGGCTTCGCCCGCCCCCCGCTGATCGTGTTCGTCACCGCCCACGAGGACTTCGCCGTCCAGGCGTTCGACCTCAAGGCCGTCGACTACGTCCTCAAGCCGGTCCGCAAGGAGCGCCTCGGCGAGGCCGTCCGCCGCGCCGCCGAACTGCGCGGCGCCGCCCCGCACATCCCCGTCCACGAACCCGACCCCGACCACCTCCCCGTCGAGCTCGGCGGCGTCACCCGCTTCGTCTCCGTCGACGACATCACCCACGTCGAGGCCCAGGGCGACTACGCCCGCCTGCACACCGGCCAGGGCAGCCACCTCGTCCGCATCCCCCTGTCCACCCTGGAGGAGCGCTGGCGCGCCCGCGGCTTCGTCCGTATCCACCGCCGCCACCTCGTCGCCCTGCGCCACATACGCGAACTGCGCCTGGACGCCGGTACGGTGAGCGTCCTCGTCGGGGCCGAGGAGCTCCAGGTCAGCCGGCGCCACGCGCGTGAACTGCGGGACCTGCTGATGAGGAGAACGTGAAAACGCCCTACCGCCCGCCGCCGACGAGGAGACTCTGACAGGTGCCCCACCAGGACCCCGCCGAGCGCCGCGTCACCGTCACCGGCCCGCCCCGCCGCACCAGGCGCCCCTCCGGCGCCTACCGCCCGCGCACCGAGATCGACGAACAGACCACCCTCGGCCACACCTACGTCCGCTCCCTCATGCGCAGCCAGCTGCGGGCCGCGCTCACTGTCGCCGCCGTCCTCGCGCTCCTCGTCGGCCCGCTCCCCCTCCTCTTCGCCTCCCTGCCCGGCGCCCGCCGCATGACCTGGCTGATCCTCGGGTTCGGGCTGTACGTCCCGCTGGTCCTGCTGGCCGCCTGGTACGTCCGCCGCGCCGAACGCAACGAGAGGGACTTCGTACGCCTGGTCGAGGACAAATGAACGCCGGAGAGCGATGAACCCCTCGTACGCGATCCCGGCCGTCGCGCTCGTCGTCGTCGCGACCGTCCTCGTCGGCGCGTTCGGGCTGCGGATATCGCGGACGACGTCCGACTTCTACGTCGCCTCCCGGACCGTCGGCCCGCGCCTGAACGCCGCCGCGATCAGCGGGGAGTACCTGTCCGCCGCGTCGTTCCTCGGGATTGCCGGGCTCGTCCTCGTCCAGGGCCCCGACATGCTCTGGTACCCGGTCGGCTACACCGCCGGATACCTGGTCCTCCTGCTCTTCGTCGCCGCCCCGCTGCGCCGCTCCGGCGCCTACACGCTGCCCGACTTCGCGGAGGCGCGGCTCGCGTCGCGGACGGTGCGGCGGCTCGCGGGGACGTTCGTCGTCGGCGTCGGCTGGCTGTACCTGCTGCCCCAGCTCCAGGGCGCCGGGCTGACGCTGACGGTCCTCACGGGGGCGCCCGGCTGGCTCGGCGGGGTCATCGTCGCCGTCGTCGTCACCGCGACCGTCGCGGCGGGCGGCATGCGCAGCATCACGTTCGTACAGGCGTTCCAGTACTGGCTGAAACTGACCGCGCTCCTCGTCCCCGCGCTCTTCCTGGCGCTGGCCTGGCACGGTGACGGGGGGCCGAAACGCGCCTTCGACGAGCCGGCGACCTTCCGTGAGCAGCGGTCCGTCCGCATCGACGCGACCCTCGATCTGAACCTCGCGAGCCCGCTGACCGTGAAGGTGACCGGAAGGGTGGACGGCCGCCGGTACACCGGCACGGAGGTGAGCCTGCCGATGGGCACCCACCGCGTGGAGCGCGGCACGAGGCTGGTCTTCCCGCAGGGCGCGGACGTCCCCACCGCCGACCGCGGCAGCAACGGCGGCATGTCGACGTCGCTCGCGGCGGGCCGCGAGGAACGCCCCCTGTACGCCACGTACGGCCTGATCCTCGCGACCTTCCTCGGCACCATGGGCCTCCCGCACGTCGTCGTCCGCTTCTACACCAGCCCGCACGGCGTCGCGGCCCGGCGGACGACGGTGACGGTGCTGGCGCTCATCGGCGCGTTCTACCTCCTGCCCCCGCTGTACGGCGCCCTCGGCCGCCTCTACGCCCCCGAACTCGCCCTCACCGGCGACGCCGACGCGGCGGTCCTCCTGCTGCCGGACCGGGTGATCGGCGGGCTCGGCGGCGACCTCCTCGGCGCGCTCGTCGCGGGCGGCGCCTTCGCCGCGTTCCTCTCGACCGCCTCCGGCCTCACGATGGCGGTCGCGGGAGTCCTCACCCAGGACGTCCTCCCGGCCCGGGGAGTACGGCACTTCCGCCTCGGTACGGCGCTGGCGATGGCGGCGCCCCTCGCGGCGAGCCTCCTCGTGGGCGGCCTCCCCGTCGCGGACGCGGTCGGCCTCGCCTTCGCTGTCTCCGCGTCCTCCTTCTGCCCCCTGCTGGTCCTGGGCATCTGGTGGCGCCGCCTCACCCCGCCCGGCGCGGCGGCGGGCATGCTGGCGGGCGGCGGCGCGGCGTTCGTCGCCGTGGCGACCACGATGGCGGGCCTCCCGGTGACCGGCACCCTCCACGCCCTGCTGGCCTGGCCCGCCCTCTGGTCCGTCCCCCTCGGCTTCCTCACGATGATCCTGGTCTCCCTCGCCACCCCCGGCCGGGTCCCCCCGGGCACCGCCGCCATCCTCGCCCGCTTCCACCTGCCGGAGGCCCTGGCGGAGGGCCGGGGGCCGGGGGCGGCTGTTTCCTACGGGGTGGGGGAGGAGCCGGTGAGGGGCGGGGCGGGGCGCGCGCCGGAAGAACCGGAGCCGAGCACCGAGCCGGGCGGGACCGCGTCGGGCGCCGGGGCGGACACGGCTGCCGGGCGGGCGCAGGACCGGGTGTCTTCACGTGAGGGGCCGCACGCCGAGGGCGTACTGCCGCTGAGCGGGGCGGGGGCGGGCACCGCAGAGGGGTCGGCGCCGGGTGCCGGGCCGGCGGGGAAGACACCGGGCGTCGCGCGGGCACAGGACCGGATGCCTCCCCGGCCGACTCCGCTTGCCGACGGGCCGGCGTCGTGCGAGCCCGTGCCGCGTGGTGACGCGTACGGTTCGGGCGCCGCCCGCGTCCATGACCGGGTGCCCCCGCAGCCGGCGTCCCCCGAAGGCGGGCCGGTGCCGGATGCCTCGGCCGGACCGGGTCCGGGAGGGGCGGAGTTCGCCGCCCCGGCTCGCCATGACCGCGTCCCGTCGCAGAGCACCCCTCCACCCCATGACGACGCCCAGACCCGCACCCCCCTCCTCCCGGAGTCCGCCCCCCACCCCCCGGAGCCCGGCCCATGAGCGGTTTCCTCGCCGGACTGCTGGTCGCGGCGCTTCCCCTGCTCGCCGCGGGCTTCTGGCTGGGGCGGCGCACGGCCCGGCCCGAGGTGCTCGGGGGCCTGGGGACACCGGTGGAGCACGCGACGTTCCAGACGCTGCACACGGCTTCGCTGGCCGCGCCGGCGCTGCGGGCGGGGCTCACCGAGGACTCCGCGCGGAAGTCGGCGCGGCGGCTGAGGTCACTGCTGGGGACGGACGCGCTGTGCCTGACGGACGAGAAGCGGGTCCTGGCGTGGGACGGGGTGGGGGCGCATCACCGGGCGGAGATCATGGAGCGGCTCTCCGGGGCGCTCGAGACAGGCCGGGGGGAGGCGTTCCGGCTGACCTGCGAGGTCCCGGAGTGCCCCGTCGGCTGGGCGGTGGTCGCCCCGCTGACCGTGGACGAGCGGGTGCACGGCGCGCTCGTCACGTGCGCACCGCGGGAGTCCGCCGTCCTCGTCCGCGCCGCCGCCGAGGTCGCCCGCTGGGTCTCCGTACAGCTCGAACTCGCCGATCTCGACGACTCCCGCACCCGGCTGATCGAGGCGGAGATCAAGGCGCTGCGCGCGCAGATCTCCCCGCACTTCATCTTCAACTCGCTCGCGGTGATCGCCTCGTTCGTCCGGACGGACCCCGAGCGGGCGCGTGAACTGCTCCTGGAGTTCGCGGACTTCACCCGCTACTCGTTCCGCAGGAAGGGCGACTTCACGACCCTCGCGGACGAACTCCACGCCATCGACCACTACCTGGCCCTCGTCCGCGCCCGCTTCGGCGACCGGCTCGCCGTCACCCTCCAGATCGCCCCCGAGGTCCTCCCGGTCACCCTGCCGTTCCTGTGCCTGCAACCGCTCGTGGAGAACGCGGTCAAGCACGGACTGGAGGGCAAGGCCGACAAGTGCCACATAAAGATCACCGCGCAGGACACCGGCGCCGAGGCCACCGTCGTCATCGAGGACGACGGCGCCGGCATGGACCCGGAGCTGCTGCGCCGCATCCTCGCGGGCGCCGTCAGCCCCTCGGGCGGCATCGGCCTCTCCAACGTCGACGACCGGCTCCGCCAGGTCTACGGCGACGACTACGGCCTCGTCATCGAGACGGCCCCCGGCGCCGGCATGAAGATCACCGCCCGCCTCCCGAAGTACCAGCCGGGCGTCCACTCGGCCGCCCGGCTGGCACCGCAGTGAACCTCAGGGCTGACGCAGCACGACGAGCGCCAGCGTGATCAGCCCCAGCACCACCCAGCCGAACCACAGCCAGCCGTTGCTGCCGAGCGCGACCGTGTAGGCCGTCACCGCGACGAGTCCGCCGACGGTGACCACCCCCATGGTCTTGGTGGAACTGTCCGTGGAACCGGCCATCGCGACACCCTCCTCAGGGCCGCCCTCCGCTGGGCGTGTCCACAACCCATGGTGCCTCGGGATCAACGCGAATGTGAGTTCAGGGACGCGAGATAGGCGTTGTACGCCTCCAGCTCCTTGTCGCCGTCCCGGTCGGCGGCCCGGTCCTTGCGCTTGGCCTGGCGCTGTTCGGAGCCGTACCACTGGAAGAGGAGGGCGATGAGGACGATCACGGAGGGGATCTCGCTGAACGCCCACGCGATGCCGCCGGCCGCGCTCTGGTCGGAGAGGGCGTCGACGCCGAGGGAGGCGGGCGGGTTCTCGAACGTCTTCACCATCGGGGTGGACGCCATCATCAGCGCGATGCCGAAGAACGCGTGGAACGGCATGCCGGCGAACAGCTCCAGCATCCGCATCAGGTAGCCGGGGCGGTTCGGGCCCGGGTCGACGCCGATGATCGGCCAGAAGAACACCATGCCGACGGCGAAGAAGTGCACCATCATGCCGATGTGCCCGGCCTTCGACCCCATCAGCGTGTCGAACAGCGGCGTGAAGTACAGCGCGTACAGCGATGCGATGAACAGCGGGATCGTGAACGCGGCGTGCGTGATCACCTTCATGTACCGGCTGTGCAGCAGCATCAGCAGCAGTTCACGCGGCCCCTTGCGGCCCTTCCCGGCGACCGGCAGCGCCCGCAGCGCCAGCGTCATCGGCGCCCCGAGGAGCACGAGGATCGGCGAGACCATGCTGATGACCATGTGCTGCACCATGTGCACGCTGAACATGACCATGCCGTAGTCGTTCAGCTTCGTGCACATCACGAGCGCGACGGTCAGCACGCCGAGCACGAAGGACACGGTCCGCAGCCACGACCAGGAGTCCCCCCGCCGCCGCAGCCGCAGCACCCCCCACCCGTACAGCCCGAGCCCCAGCACACACGCGACCAGGAAGAAGGGATCGACGGACCACTCCAGCCCCCGCCCCAGCGTGAACGGCGGCAGATCCATCGTCATGCCGTGCCCGCTGTGATCCATAAGGGCGGCTCCAGATCAGGTGGGGGAAATATGCGCCTACAAGAGTAGAGCGACCCCCGGCACCTCTTGACACCGGGGGAGCAGACCCACCCAGGGGCGCGGGGAACTGCGCGACCAGCCACAGCGGACCCGCACCCGGCAGACGGCTAGAGAACGCACTCCGCTTCCTCGTACCGCTCCTGCGGCACCGTCTTCAGCGTCTCCACCGCCTGCGCCAGCGGCACCATCGCGATGTCCGTGCCGCGCAGCGCGGTCATCCGGCCGAACTCCCCGCGGTGCACGGCCTCCACGGCGTGCCAGCCGAAGCGCGTCGCCAGCACCCGGTCGTACGCGGTGGGCGTCCCGCCCCGCTGCACGTGCCCGAGGATCACCGGCCGCGCCTCCTTCCCGAGCCGGTTCTCCAGCTCGACGGAGAGCTGCCGGGCGATGCCCGCGAACCGCTCGTGCCCGTAGATGTCCTTACCGCCCTCGTCGAACGCCATGGACCCGGCCTTCGGCTTCGCCCCCTCCGCCGCGACGACGATCGCGAACCGCTTCCCCGCCTCGAACCGCTCCCCGACCCGCCGGGTCAGCTCGTCGATGTCGAAGGGCCGCTCCGGGACGACGATGGCGTGCGCCCCGGCCGCCATCCCGGAGTGCAGCGCTATCCAGCCGGTGTGCCGCCCCATCACCTCGACGACGAGCACCCGCTGATGCGACTCGGCGGTGGTCTTGAGCCGGTCCAGCGCCTCCGTCGCGACCCCGACGGCCGTGTCGAACCCGAACGTGACGTCGGTGACGGCGATGTCGTTGTCGATGGTCTTCGGCACGCCGACGACGGGCAGACCGGCGTCGGACATGAGGCGTGCGGCCTTGAGGGTGCCCTCACCGCCGATCGGGATGATCGCGTCCAGCCCCAGCTCCTCGACGTGCCCCTTGGCGCGCTCCACGCCGTCCCGCAGATGGGAGGGCTGGACGCGGGAGGAGCCGAGGATGGTGCCGCCGCGCGCGAGGATGCCCGCCACGGCGTCGAGGTCGAGCTTGAGGTAGTCGCACTCCAGGAGGCCCTTCCAGCCGTCCCGGAAACCGATGACCTCGTCGCCGTGGTCGACGACGGCACGGTGCACGACGGACCGGATGACCGCGTTCAGACCGGGGCAGTCGCCGCCGGACGTGAGGACACCAATGCGCATAGCCCGCAACAACCTTCTTCACGTGGGCCGGAGACCGGACCACGTCGTCCGGCACGATTCCCGCACACCCTAGCGTCAGGAAGGGGTCGATCCGAAGGGTGCGTCCGTCTGCTGGACGTACCCGCTCACCTGCGCGGGGGCACCGTCAGACGGGCTGTTGACGGTGCCCCGAAAAGCAGGTGAACACACAGGTCAGGCGGGCTGCTGGGCCGCCGCGATCCGCTCGCCCCGCAGCGCCTCGTACCAGCGGTCGTCGCACGGCGGGAGCGCGTTCACGTCGAGTGCGAGTTTCAGCAACAGGTCGCCGATCAGCGGGTTGCGCGCGAGCACCGGACCGTGCATGTACGTGCCGAACACGGTGTCGTTGTACGCGCCTTCCGTGCCGTCGCCCGTGCCGTTGCCCTTGCCCATCTGGACCCGGGCGAAGGGGCGGGCCGTCGGGCCGAGGTGCGTGACGCCCTGGTGGTTCTCGAACCCGGTGAGCTGCGGCAGGCCGAGCCGGGGGTCGATGTCCGCGAGGACGTCACCGACACACCGCTCGCCCTCGCCGCGCACGGTCGTCACGTCGAGCAGGCCGAGGCCCGGCTGGCGCTGGCCCTGGTCGTTGACGAACTCGTGGCCCAGGATCTGGTAGCCGGCGCAGACCGCGAAGACGATCGCGCCGTTGTTCACCGCCTGGTAGAGGTGCCCGTCCCGGATCAACCGCTCCGCCGCGAGCCGCTGCGGACGGTCCTCGCCGCCGCCGATCAGGTAGATGTCCCCGGACGTCGGGATCGGCTGGTCGCTGCGGACGTCGAGCCGCGCCACGTCCAGACCGCGCTGCCGCGCCCGCCGCTCGACGACCAGGACGTTGCCCTGGTCGCCGTACGTGCTCAGCAGGTCGGGGTAGACCCAGACGACCCGCAGTTGGTTGTCGCTCACTGGTTGAACATCCCCTCAGTTGCCGACGCGGCGGCGCAGATCCTGGAAGGCCGTGTAGTTGGCGATGACCTCGATGCGGCCGGGCGGGCACGCCGCCACCGCCTGGTCGGCCGAGTCGAACACCTGGAAGTGCTGGTTCGCCACTTCGAGCCGGACCGCGAGGTCGAGCTTGCGGTCGCCGATGACACAGATCGGGTGCCCGGTCAGCCGCGTGTAGTCGACGTCCCACAGCCAGGAGGTGTCCGTGCCGTCCGCGCCGCGCGCGTTCACCGAGAGGATCACCGGCGCGGGCGCGGGATCGATCAGGCTGAACGTCTCCAGCCAGCCCGCCGGGTTCTTCGCCAGCAGCAGCCGCAGGTCGCGGCCCTGGAACTGGACGACGTCGTAGCGGCCGGCGACCGCCTGGACCTGGTACATGCGCTCCAGGGCGACCTGCGGCGGCACCCCGAACACCGCGGCGACGGCGGCCGAGGAGGCGGCGTTGGCCTTGTTGGCGCGGCCCGGGAGCTGGAGGTGGATCGGCCAGGCGGAGCCGTGCGGGTCGATGACGTGGTCACCGGAGAGGGCCCAACTCGGCTGCGGGCGGCGGAAACCGCACTCCGCGCAGTACCAGTCGTCGCCGGGCCACTGGAGGACGCCGCCGCAGGACGGGCAGGACCAGGCGTCGTCCTTCCACATCTGGCCGGCCGCGACCCAGATGACGTTGTGCGAGGAGGACGCGGCCCACACCACCAGCGGGTCGTCCGCGTTGGCGACGACGACGGCCTTCGAGCCGGCCAGCCCCTCGCGCCAAGCCTCCGCCATCATGCGGGTCTCGGCGGCGCGGTCGAGCTGGTCACGGGAGAGGTTGAGCAGCGCGATGCACTTCGGGTCGGTGTCGCGGGCGACTCCGGCGAGGTACTTCTCGTCGACCTCGATCACGCCGTACCGGGAGTCCGAACCGCCCGCGAGCGCCGAGGTGATGCCCGCGGGCATGTTCGCGCCGAGGGCGTTGGAGACGACCGGGCCCGCCGCGCGCAGGGCCTCGGCGATCAGCCGGGTCGTGGTGGTCTTGCCGTTGGTGGCCGAGACGAGGACGACGTCCAGGTTCTGGGCGAGCCGGGCGAGGAGGTCGGGATCGAGTTTCAGGGCGACCTTGCCACCGATCACCGAGCCGCTGCCGCGGCCGGCGGCCCGGGATGCCGCGGCGACCGCTTTGCCCGCGGTCACGGCGATCTTGGCCCGCGGCGTGAGCGGGTCCGAGTTGCCTGCCATCAGTCCTCGATCCTCCTTCGTACGCGCCGCGCCTCTGCCTGACGACAACGTGGTGTAGTGGCCAGCCTATCGAGATCCATTCGCACTCCCGAATCCCGCCACCGCCTCACGGCCGATCGACATGCGCGTGTCACAAGACCGTACCCTTACCGCTATGCCGCACCGCTCCATCCCGGGCACGCGCGGGCGAGTCCGCCCCGTCACCGTGCACGGCGCACCGTCTCTTCACACCCCCTGCACCGATGTCACCGCCTTCACCCCCGAACTGGCGGCGCTCGTCGAGGACATGTTCGCGACGATGTACGCCGCCGAGGGCGTCGGCCTCGCGGCGAACCAGGTCGGCGAGTCCCTGCGCGTCTTCGTGTACGACTGCCCCGACGACGAGGACGTCCAGCACCGCGGCCACCTCGTCAACCCCCGCCTGATCAGCACCGGCGGCCTGGTGATCCGGGGCCCCGAGGGCTGTCTCTCCCTGCCGGGCCTGGAGGCGGGGACGGAACGCTACGACGAGACGGTCGTCGAGGGCTTCACGGTGACAGGTGAGCGGATCAGGGTGGAGGGCACCGGCTTCTTCGCACGGTGCCTCCAGCACGAGATGGACCACTTGGCGGGGAAGACGTACGCGGACCGGGTGGAGGGGCGCCGGCGCCGGAAGCTGATGAAGCAGGTGAGCAAGGCGCCCTGGAACCGTGGCGGTTAGAACCCGGGACCCCCGACTCGGTCCCCCGCCGCCGCCAGCCTCCCCCACAGCAGATCCGCCAGGCACCGCACCAACTCGGCCCGCTCGCACGGCCGTTCCCCCAGCCACCAGTCCCCGGCCGCGTGCATCATGCCGACGATGCCGTGTCCCCAGACCCGGGCCACCTGCTGTCCGCCCGGCCCCAGGTCCAGCCGCTCCTCGATGACCTGGGCCAGCTCCTCGCCCATGCGCTTGAGCAGCGGCGCGGAGTGCCGGCCGACGTCGAAGCCCTGGTCGCCGCCGGACGTCCCCTCGGCGGGGTGCATGAGGAACCGGTACACCTGGGGGCGGGCCTCGATCGCGGCGAGGTACGTGTCGAGGGTCGCCTCGACCCGCTCGCGCCGCTCGGCCGGGGCGTCGAGCGCGGCCCGCAGGGAGGCGAGCAGCGCGTCGGTGTGGCGCATGGCGAGGGCCGCGTAGAGTCCGCCCTTGTCCCCGAAGTGCCGGTACAGGATCGGCTTCGTGATCCCAGCCTCCGCGGCGATCGCGTTCATCGACGCCTGCGGTCCGTCCCGCAGCACCACCCGGTCCGCGGCCTCCAGCAGCTCGCGGCGCCGGCGGTCAGCAGACCTCTGCTGCTCGGTCCGCTGTGAGGTGTCCATTTTCGCTCCCCTGTGGTGTTTCGGTCACGCCTGCGCAAACTAACACCTGCGTCTGGAGTTGACTTTTACTACTGGCGGGTAACACACTTGGGTTACCGCTAGTAACATGCTCTTAAGTATCACTGTTTGTGCACCGCCGCGCTGGAGGAGTCATGGCCGAGTTCACCATGGAACTCAACGACGAGCAGAAAGAGGTCCGGGACTGGCTCCACGGCTTCGCCGCCGACGTCATCCGCCCCGCCGCCGCGGAGTGGGACGAACGCGAGGAGACCCCCTGGCCGGTCATCCAGGAAGCCGCCAAGGTCGGCATCTACTCCCTGGACTTCTACGCCCAGCAGTACTTCGACGCCACCGGCCTCGGCATCCCCATGGCGATGGAGGAGCTGTTCTGGGGCGACGCCGGCATCGCCCTGTCCATCGTCGGCACCGGCCTCGCCGCCGTCGGCGTCCTCGCGAACGGCACCGAGGAACAGATCGGCACCTGGATTCCCCAGATGTACGGCGACGTCAACGACGTGAAGGTCGCCGCGTTCTGCTCCTCCGAGCCCGACGCCGGCTCCGACGTCGCCTCCATGCGCACCCGCGCCGTGTACGACGAGGCCAAGGACGAGTGGGTGCTCAACGGCACCAAGACCTGGGCGACCAACGGCGGTATCGCGAACGTCCACGTCGTCGTCGCGGTCGTCGACCCCGACCTCGGCTCCAAGGGCCACGCCTCCTTCATCGTCCCGCCCGGCACCGAGGGGCTGTCCCAGGGCCAGAAGTTCAAGAAGCACGGCATCCGCGCCTCGCACACCGCCGAGGTCGTCCTGGACAACGTCCGCGTCCCCGGCTCCTGCCTCCTCGGCGGCAAGGAGAAGCTGGACGAGCGCCTCGCGCGGGCGCACGAGCGGGCCAAGTCGGGCGGGGAGCGCGTGAAGAACGCGGCGATGGCCACGTTCGAGGCGTCCCGGCCGGCCGTCGGCGCCATGGCCGTCGGCACCGCCCGCGCCGCCTACGAGGTCGCCCTCGACTACGCCAAGACGCGTGAGCAGTTCGGGCGGCCCATCATCGACAACCAGGGCGTCGCCTTCCAGCTCGCCGAGATGCGCACCCAGATCGACGCGGCCCGCCTCCTGGTCTGGCGCGCCTCCTGGATGGCGATCAACGGCAAGCCGTTCACCGCCGCCGAGGGCTCCATGTCGAAGCTGTTCGCCAGCGAGACCGCGAAGAAGGTCACCGGCCAGGCGATCCAGATACTCGGCGGCAACGGCTACACGCGGGAGTACCCGGTGGAGCGCATGCACCGGGACGCCGCGATCTACACCATCTTCGAGGGCACGAGCGAGATCCAGAAGCTCGTCATCGCGCGTACCCTCTCCGGGTTTCCCATCCGCTAACGGTGCTTCAACGGCGTGAGCTGCTCGATGTCGTAGCGCCCGCGCAGCTCCTCGATCGCCTCGTGGTCCGGCGGCCCCCCGCTCCCCAGGATCTCCAGCAGCTCCTCGAAGTACCGCTCGTGGTCCGGGGGAGGGGACGCCTGGAAGAACATCTTCGCCGGGGCGTCCGTCGGATTCGCGAACGCGTGGGGGCAGCCCGGGGGGACGACGATGACGGTGCCCGGCGTCGCCCGGACCACCCGGGTGCCCGAAGTCGACTCCCAGCGCTGCCAGTTGTCCGGCGTCCGGACGCGCGGCTCGAAGGCGAGGACGTCCAGCTCGCCCTCCAGGACGTAGAACAGCTCCTCGCTGCGCGTGTGGACGTGCGCCCCCACGTCGAACCCCGGCGGCACCTCCACCTCGAACGCGGACGCCATCCGCGAATGCTCGCCGGTCACCTTGAACGTCACCCGCTGCGCCGGGGTCTCGACGATCCGCCCGTGCCCCGGCGGCACGAGCAGCCCCTCCGGGGCCGTCACCAGGTCACCGGCAGCGACTCGGGACCCCGGATCAACGCGCCCTTCCTGAACGGCACCTGATCCGCCGGCACCGCGAGCCGCAGCCCCGGCAGCCGGTCCAGGACCGCGTCCAGCAGCAGCTCCTCCTCCAGCCGGGCCAGCATGTTCCCGGGACAGAAGTGCGGCCCGAACCCGAACGCGACATGCGGATTGGGGGAGCGGGAGAAGTCGATCGTGTCCGGGTCGGGAAAGACCGCCGGGTCCCGGTTCGCCGCCAGGTACGACACGTACACCGCGTCGCCCGCCCGCATCCGCACCCCCCTGACCTCGACGTCCTCCGTCACGATCCGGGAGAGCCCGACGGCGTTGCGGTGCGGAATCCACCGCAGGAGCTCGTCGATGGCCCGGGGCCGGATCAGCGGCTCCGCACGCAGGTGCGCCACCAGGTCGGGCCGGGTCAGCAGCAGGTGGAACAGCTGGCCGCTGTTGTTCGTGACGGCCTCGCCGCCGATCTGGAGCAGCACCGCGAGCCCGACGGCCTCGTCGAGAGTCACCTCCCCGCTGCCCACGGCCGCCCCCAGCAGCGAGGCGACATCCTCCCCGGACTCCCCGGACGCGCCCTCGCGCAGCCCGATCAGATCGGCGAAGTACGCGCCCATCTCGGCCTTGGCCTTCTCGCTGACCTCCCTGCCGTGCGAGGAGGACAGGATGAGCTGCGTCCAGGTGTGCATGACGTGCCGGTCGGCGGCCGGCACCCCCATCAGCTCGCAGATCACCGCGATCGGGAACGGTGTCAGCACGGCCGCCGTGAGGTCGGCGGGCGGCCCCTCGGCGAGCATTTCGTCGACCAGCCCGTCCAGCAGCAGCCGGGAGTTCTCCCGAACGCGCTCCACGCCCCGCATGGTGAACGCGGCGGCCACCGAGCGCCGCAGCCGGGTGTGGTCCGGCGGATCGAGGAAGCCGACCGCGCCGCGCTCCGGGATGAAGTGCGGGGCGAGCCGGGTCACCGGCCGGTCCATCACCGCCTCCCGGCTGAACCGGGGATCGCTGACGACCATGCGCGTGTCGTCCATCCGTGTCACCAGCCAGGCCCAGCCCTCCCCGTTCGGCAGCTGGATACGGGTCACCGGCCCCTCGGCCATCAGCTCCCGCAGCACGGGGTCGAACTCGGTGCCCTGGAGATCGAGGGCGGGCCACTGCCGGACCGCCTGCGCGATCGTCTCCTCGGTCATGCGCGGCTCCAGCGTCCGAGGGCCATCTCGGCGGTGATGCCGGGACCGAACCCGGCGAGCAGTCCGCGCGCCCGGTCGGGGGCGCCGCCCTCGTCGAACATCCGGCGCAGCGCGTCCAGGACGACGGCGCTCGCGATGTTGCCGTACTCGGTGAGCGTGGCCCGGCTGAAGCGGAAGGCGTGCGGGTCGACCTGGAGGAACTTGCTCAGGTCGTCGAGGATGCGGGGGCCTCCGGCGTGGACGATGTAGAAGTCCAGGTCGGCGGCGTCCCAGCCGTGCGTGCCGGCCAGGTCCTGGAGGGCCGGCGCGAGGGGTTCCATCGTCGCCGGGACCCGCTTGTCGAGCAGGAAGTGGAAGCCGGTCGCGCGGACGTCGTACATGATCCATTCCTCGGTCTTCGGGATCAGGTACGAACCGTTGCGCTCCAGCTCGATGCCCTCGCCGCCCCGGCCCCGGACGACGGCCGCCGCGATGCCGTCGCCGAAGAGGCCGTTGGACAGCAGGGAGCCGATCGCGAGGTCGGTGGGCTGGTAGCACAGCGAGCAGAACTCGCAGGCCACGATGAGCGCGTTGGCCTGCGGGTAGGCCGTGCAGAAGTCGTGCGCCCGGTTGATCGCCGCCCCGCCGGCCGCGCAGCCCAGCTGGGCTATCGGTATCTGGCGGGTGGTGGGGTCGAAGTCCATCTCGTTGATCAGCCACGCCGTCAGCGAGGGCATCATGAACCCCGTGCACGACACGTACAGGATCACGTCGATGTCCGAGGTCAGCAGCTCCGCGTCGTCCAGCGCCCGCTGCACCACGGCGGGCACCCGGGCCTTCGCCTCGGATATGTAGACCCGGTTGCGCTCCTCGAACCCGGGGTGCTTGAGGGTCTCCTCGATCGGCTGCACGATGTGCCGCGTCTTGACCCCCGTGTTCTCGATCAGCCGCAGCGCGAGCGGGAGTTGAGGGTGGTCCGCGTGCCGCTCACGCGCCAGCTCCAGCGTCTCCTCCATCGTGATCACGTGCTCGGGCACGGACACGGAGGGCCTGCACAAAGTCGCCATGAACCAGCCTGCTTTCGCCGTCCGGGGGACCGGGGTCCCTCAGAGAGGTTGGTGCCCCCACCAGAGAGGGTGGTGCCCCCACGATCACCCGGGCTCCTGCCGATCTCGCGCGGAACTACTCCGTTCCAGCGACAGGGGAGCCTCGGCGGGCGAGCGGCGGCGCGGCAGGTCTAGGGCGTGCGTCCGCTGCTGTGCGCGATGCAGGCGACGTCGATGCGGTCGGCGAGTTTCGCCAGCTCGATGGTCAGCTCGGCCACGGTCTCCTCGTCCCAGCCGGAGTCGCCGGCCTCCACGAGGTGGAGCCAGCGCCCGCCGAGGGTGCGGAGCAACTTGCTGACGTCGGCTGCGGCCACCTGGAGATCGCCGCGTTCGTCGACGATCAGAGGGAGAGTCACTTCGCGGTTCACGCAGCGATCGTAACCGCGCAACCGGCACAGACCATGCCAAACAATGATGATGTTGCGGAACTAGCCGTCACCGTGCCCCGACAGCTCCAGCCGGTCCATGAACGCGCTCTGCGCCGCCACGACGAGCGCGCGGGCCTCCGGGAGGTCGAACCAGGCGACCCGGTCCAGTTCGGGGAACTCCTGGACCCGCCCCGACCCGCGCGGCCACTCCATGCGGAACGTCCCCGGTACGACCGCCGCCGGATCGAGGTCCGCCTCCACCGCCCAGACGGTGACGACCTTGCCCCCGGCCTGCGTGACCTCGCCGAGCGGGATCGCCTCCCCGTCCGGCGGTTCGAGCCCCAGCTCCTCCCGGAACTCGCGCCGCGCCGCCTCCCACGCCGGCTCCTCGGGCCCGTACTCACCCTTGGGCACCGACCAGGCCCCCGCGTCCTTCCGCGCGAACAGGGGCCCGCCCATGTGCCCGAGCAGCACCTCCGTACGCCCCTCCCGCCGCCGGAACAGCAGCAGCCCGGCACTGCGCTTCACGGCCGCACCTCCGGGTGCGCGGCGAGCAGGGTCTCCACGGTGTCCGCCTCCTCGGGCCGTTTGTCCTCCCGGTACCGCACGACCCGCGCGAACCTCAGCGTGACGCCCGCCGGATAGCGGGAGGACCGCTGGAGCCCGTCGTAGGCGATCTCCACGACGAGTTCGGGCCGTACGGTGACGACCCACCCGTCGTCCGCCGTGGCCAGCGCCCCGAGCCGTTCCGTCTGCCAGGTCAGCATCGCGTCCGTCATCCCCTTGAAGGTCTTCCCCAGCATCGCGAAGCCGCCGTCGGCGGTCCGGGCGCCGAGGTGCAGGTTGGAGAGCTTGCCCGTGCGGCGGCCGTGCCCGCGCTCGACGGCGAGGACCACCAGGTCGAGGGTGTGGACCGGCTTCACCTTCAGCCAGGAGGCACCCCGGCGGCCCGCGCTGTAGGGCGCGTCGAGCGCCTTGAGGACGACGCCCTCGTGACCCCTGGCCAGGGCCCCGGCGAGGAACTCCGCGGCCGGCACGGGCTCACTCACGACCGCGCGGCGCACCCGCATCGGCTCGGGGACGAGCCGGGCCAGCTCCGCGTGCCGGTCGCGGTAGGGGAGGTCGAGGAGGTCGCGGCCGTCGACGGAGAGGACGTCGAAGAAGACGGGGGACAGGGGCGTCGTCTCGGCGGCCTTCGTGACGTCGACGCGGGAGCCGACGCGGCCCGCCGTGTCCTGGAAGGGGAGCGGGCGGTCCGTCGCCGGGTCGAGGGCGAGGATCTCGCCGTCCAGGATGAACGAGGTGGCCTCGAACTGCCGGGCCAGGGCGGTGAGTTCGGGGACGCGGTCGGTGATCTCGTCGAGGGTGCGGGTGTAGACGTGGATCTCGGAGGCGGCGCGGTGGAGCTGGACGCGGACGCCGTCGAGCTTCTCCTCGACCGCGCAGGGGCCCAGCTTGGCGAGCGCCTCGTCGGTGGAGGCGGCGGTGTGGGCGAGCATGGGGAACACCGGGCGGCCGACCGTGAGCCGGAAGCCGGCGAGGGCCGAGGGGCCTTCCTTGAGGACGGCCTCCGCGACCGGTTGCAGGGAGCCCGCCAGCATCACCGCGCGGCGAACGTCCGCCGGGGGAGCCTCGGTCGCCTGCGCGAGCGCCTCCACGGCGATCGCGTCCAGCGCGCCCTGGCGGACCTCGCCCGTCAACAGGCCCAGCAGGAAGCGCTGTTCGTCGGCGGTGGCCGCGCTCATCAACTGCGTGAGCAGGCGGGCGCGTTCGGCCTGGGAGCCGGTGCCCTTGATCGCGCCGAGCGCGGTGAGGCGGGCGTCCGTGTCGAGGACGGTGAGGGCCGGGGCCGGGGCGGGGTCGGTCGTACGGCTCAGGAGTTTCCAGCCGATGCCGAGTCTGCCTTGCGGGAGGCGGCCGGCGAGGTAGGGGATGACCACGGGGACGTCGGCGGGGGCCGTCTCGCGGAAGAGGTCCGCGAGCAGCGCGGTCTTGCGGGAGCGGGCCGAGGCGGCGGCGACCTCCCGGGAGACCTCGGCGAGCCGGGCCAGGAGCATAGGGCCATGGTGCTACGGGGGCGGCGGGAGCACATCCCGGCGGGCGGCGTTCTCTCGCGCGGGCCTCCCCGGAGTCCGGCGGGCGGCGTTCTCTCGCGCGGGCCTCCCCGGAGTCCGGCGGGCGGCGTTCTCTCGCGCGGGCCTCCCCGGAGTCCGGCGGGCGGCGTTCTC
>NZ_JBEXLS010000007.1:153602-412249 GCF_040610055.1 Streptomyces sp. NPDC004539
CTCGCGCGGGCCTCCCCGGAGTCCGGCGGGCGGGCGTCCCGGTGTGCGGGGTTGACAAACACGGTTGCCGAAACTGCAATGCGGGGCATGAGTACCGAGGACGTTCTCGCCGAAGTGGGGCCCCGGCTGCGCCGTATCCGCAAGGAGCGGCAGGTGACGCTGGCCGGGCTCGCGGAGGCCACCGGGATCTCCGTCAGCACGCTGTCCCGGCTGGAGTCGGGGCTGCGCAAGCCCTCGCTGGAGCTGCTGCTGCCGATCGCGCAGGCGCACCAGGTGCCGCTGGACGAGCTGGTGGGGGCGCCGCCGGTCGGGGACCCCCGGGTGCGGGCGAAGCCGCTCGTGCGGGGCGGGCGGACGTTCTATCCGCTGACCCGGCAGCCGGGCGGCGTCCAGGCGTACAAGGCGGTCGAGCCGAAGCGGTCCGAGGAGCCGGAGACCCGGACGCACGAGGGGTACGAGTGGCTGTACGTGCTCTCCGGGAAGCTGCGGCTGGTGCTGGGGGAGCACGACGTCGTCCTGACGGCCGGGGAGGCGGCCGAGTTCGACACCCGGACGCCGCACTGGTTCGGGTCGACGGGGGAGGGGCCGGTTGAGTTCCTCAGCCTGTTCGGGCCGCAGGGGGAGCGGATGCATGTGCGGGCGCGGCCCAAGAAGGGGCGGGGCGCCGCCGAGGACACGTAGGTGTTCCTTCTCGGCAAGCGACCGCTTAGTATGCGAACCGACCCCGGTCAGACGAAGCAGTCCCCCGTGGAGGCACCACATGCAGGCATGGCAAGTGCACGAGAACGGCGAGCCGAGCGAGGTGATGCGGCTCGTGGAGGTGGCGCCGCCCACGCCCGGCGAGGGCCAGATCCTGCTGAAGGTGCGCGCCGCGAGCATCAACTTCCCCGACGTCCTGATGGCCCGGGGCCAGTACCAGGTCAAGCCCCCGCTGCCCTTCACCCCGGGCGTCGAGCTGTGCGGTGAGACCGAGGACGGCCGCCGGGTCATCGGCAACCCCGCCCTGCCGTACGGCGCCCTCGCCGAGTACGCCGTCGCCGACCCCGCCGCCCTGTTCCCCGCCCCGGACTCCCTGGACGACGCCGAGGCCGCCGCCCTGCACATCGGCTACCAGACCGGGTGGTTCGGACTCCACCGTCGGGCCCGTCTGGAGGCCGGCGAGACCCTCCTCGTGCACGCCGCCGCCGGCGGGGTCGGCAGCGCGGCCGTCCAGCTCGGCAAGGCCGCAGGGGCCCGGGTCATCGGCGTCGTCGGCGGCCCCGACAAGGCGGCCGTCGCCCGCGAGCTGGGCTGCGACGTGGTCATCGACCGGCGCGCGGACGACGTCGTCGGCGCCGTCAAGGAGGCCACCGGCGGCCGGGGCGCCGACGTGATCTACGACCCCGTGGGCGGCGAGGCGTACCAGCAGTCCGCGAAGACCGTCGCCTTCGAGGGCCGGATCGTGGTCGTCGGCTTCGCGAGCGGCTCCATCCCGAGCCCCTCGCTGAACCACGCCCTGGTGAAGAACTACTCGGTCCTCGGCCTGCACTGGGGCCTGTACGCCGTCAAGAACCCCAAGCTGATCCAGCACTGCCACGAACAGCTCACCGAACTCGCCGCCCAGGGCGCCATCAAGCCCCTCGTCAGCGAGCGCGTCCCTCTCGCGGGCGCCGCCGGCGTCGTCCAGAAGCTCGCCGACGGCGTCACCACCGGCCGGGTCGTCGTGGAGGTGTCCGCGTGAGCGACGCCGCCGAACTGAGCCGCCTCACCGCCGAGTTGCTCGCCGCGCACCCGCCGCAGAGCACCGGCCGGCTCGACTTCCTGCGCGCCCGCTTCGACGCCGGGCTCGCCTGGGTCCACTACCCCGTCGGTCTCGGCGGACTGGCCGCGCCGCGCGCCCTCCAGGCCGCCGTGGACGCCGAACTCGCGGCGGCCGGGGCACCCGACAACGACGCCCGCCGCAACGGCATCGGCCTCGGCATGGCCGCGCCGACGATCCTCAAGTACGGCACCGACGAACAGAAACGGCGCTTCCTGAAGCCGCTGTGGACCGGCGAGGAGGTCTGGTGCCAGCTCTTCAGCGAGCCCGGCGCCGGCTCCGACCTCGCCGCGCTCGGCACCCGCGCCGTCCAGGAGGACGGGGGCGACTGGATCGTCAACGGGCAGAAGGTGTGGACGTCCGGCGCGCACAACGCCCGCTGGGCCATCCTCATCGCCCGCACCGACCCGGCCGTCCCCAAGCACGCCGGCATCACGTACTTCCTGTGCGACATGACCGACCCCGGCGTCGACGTCCGCCCGCTGCGCCAGATCACCGGCGAGGCCGAGTTCAACGAGGTCTTCCTCACCGACGTCCGTGTCCCCGACGCGCACCGGCTCGGCGAGACCGGCGACGGCTGGCGGGTCGCGCAGACCACGCTGAACAACGAGCGCGTCGCCATCGGCGGGATGCGCCTGCCCCGCGAGGGCGGCATGATCGCGCCCGTCGCGAAGACCTGGCGCGAACGCCCCGAACTGCGCACCCACGACCTCCACCAGCGGCTGCTGAAGCTGTGGGTCGAGTCCGAGGTCTCCCGGCTCACCGCCGACCGGCTGCGCCAGCAGCTCTCCGCCGGACAGCCCGGCCCCGAGGGCGCCGGCATGAAACTCGCGTTCGCCCGCCTCAACCAGGAGATCAGCGGCCTTGAGGTCGAACTCCTCGGCTCCGAGGGCCTGCTGTACGACGACTGGACGATGCGCCGCCCCGAACTCGTCGACTTCACCGGACGCGAGGCCGGCTACCGCTACCTGCGCGCCAAGGGGAACAGCATCGAGGGCGGGACCACCGAGATCCTGCTGAACATCGTCGCCGAACGCGTCCTGGGCCTGCCCGCCGAGCCGCGCACCGACAAGGACGTCGCCTGGAAGGACCTGGCCCGATGAGCTCGACTCCCGACCTGCTGTACTCGGAGGAGGAAGAGGCCCTGCGGTCCGCCGTCCGGGACCTGCTCGGCGACCACTGCGACCCGGCCGGGGTCATCACCCGCGTCGAGTCGGACGCGCCGCACGACCTCGCCGCCTGGAAGGCGCTCGCCGAGGGCATGGGCCTCGCCGGACTCCTGGTCCCCGAGGAGCACGGCGGCCAGGGTGCCACGCACCGCGAGGTCGCCGTCGTCCTGGAGGAGCTGGGCCGCGCCGTCGCGCCCGTGCCGTACCTGTCCAGCGCCGTCGTCGCCACCGAGGCGCTCCTGGAGTGCGGGGACGCCGAACTCCTCGGGCGGCTCGCGTCCGGGCGGACCGTCGGGGTCCTCGCGGTCGGGCTGCACCGCGCGCCGGGCACCGCGTTCTCCGTCGCCCGCCTCGAAGACGGGCGGCTGCACGGGCAGTTGACGGGGATCGCGGACGCCGGGGCAGCCGACGTGCTGCTCGTCCCGGCGGAGGACGGCGGGCTGTACGCGGTGGCGGCGGCCGACGCGACCGTCACCCCGCAGGCGTCCCTGGACCTCACCCGGCCGCTGGGCACGGTCGGTCTCGACGGGGCTCCCGGACGCCGCCTCGGCGAGGCCGGGCCCGCCGTGCGGCGCGCGCTGCGGTCCGCCGCCGGACTGCTGGCCTCCGAGCAACTGGGCGTCGCGGACTGGGCGTTGACCGAGACGGTCCGCTACCTCAAGGACCGCAAGCAGTTCAACCGGCCCGTCGGCGGGTTCCAGTCGCTCAAGCACCGGCTCGCGCAGGTGTGGCTGGAGGTCGTCAACCTGCGCGCGGCGGCCCGGAGTTCGGCCGACGCGCTGGCCACGGGCTCGGATGCCGAGGTGGCCGTCGCGGTCGCCCAGGCGTACGCGTCGCCGGTCGCCGTGCGGGCCGTCGAGGAGGCGCTGCAACTGCACGCCGGGATCGGGATGACCTGGGAGCACCCGGTCCACCTCTACCTCAAGCGGGCCAAGGCCGACTCGATCGCGTACGGCACGGCCGGCGCGCACCGGACGACTCTGGCCGCACTGGTCGACCTGCAAGCCCCCTGACAGCCGAGGGCGTTCACCCCGCCGGAGCCCGCCCCACCTGGGGCGGGCTCCCGCATGTCCCGGGCCGCCCCCGGTGAACGCGTGACGGCGGTCCGGCCAACTCCCGCCCCGCTTCCTCCTCTTGAGGTGTCCACGCCCGCATACTCGCGGGGGACCCCCACGAGACAGGGAGCAGCGCATGGCCCTCACCACCCGTCGCAGAGCCCTCGGCGCGTTCGGCGCCGCCCTCGCGAGCACCGTCGCCCTGCCCGGCGTCAGCGCGCTCGCGGCCGAACGGCCCCCCACCCGCCGTGAACCCCTGTGGCGCGCGCACGCCCACAACGACTACGAGCACCCCCGCCCCCTCTTCGACGCCCTCGACCACCGGTTCGGCAGCGTCGAGGCGGACATCTTCCTCGTCGACGGACAGCTCCTCATCGCCCACGACGCGAGCGAACTCGACCCCACGCGCACGCTCGAATCCCTCTACCTGGCGCCCCTCGCCGCCCGGGTGAAGGCCAACCACGGCTCGGTGTACCGGGGGTGGCGGAAGCCCCTCCAGCTCCTGATCGACATCAAGACCGAGGGCTCCTCGACCTACCTGGAGCTGGACCGCCATCTCAAGCGCTACCCCGGCCTGTTCACCACCTACGCGCACGGCCGCATCCGCAAGGGACCCGTCACCGCCGTCATCTCCGGCGACCGCGCCGCACGCGGCCCCCTGGAGGCGCAGACCGTCCGCCACGCCTTCTACGACGGCCGCCTCGCCGACCTCGGCACCGCCGCGCCCGCCTCCCTGATCCCCCTGATCAGCGACAACTGGACCCTCAACTTCACCTGGCTCGGCGCCGGTCCGTTCCCCGAGGCCGAGCGGCAGCGGCTGCGCGGGATCATCTCCTCGGCGCACGAGCGGGGACAGAAGGTGCGGTTCTGGGCCACGCCGGACCTCGCCGGCCCCTCCCGCGACGCCCTGTGGACCGAGCTTCTCGCCGCCGGCGCCGACTACTTCAACACCGACGACCTCGCCGGCCTCGAAACCTTCCTCGACACCCACAAGGACACCCCCCGGGCCGGGTAACCACCCGTTCGAGGGACAGGTCACTCAGCCGCTTCGCCCCTCCACTGCGCCACACTTGCGGCCGAATGCCGCGAAAGCGGGCGTAGTGGAGGAGGTTGGCGTTGGCCGTGTCCGTTTCCCTGGTCGTGCTGCTGCTGATTCTGGTGGTGGTGTTCGTCCGCAACGGGGGATTGAAGGTGTCGCACGTGTTCACCTGCCTGCTGCTGGGGTTCTTCCTGGCGAGCACGAGCATTGCGCCGACGATCCAGAGCGGACTGACCGCGACGGCCGATCTGGTGGCGGGCATCCGGCCGTAGTCCCCGTCAGTCCTCGAAGACCCCGATGCCGTTGGGAACCGGGCGTTCGGCCCCGCCCGAGGGATGGTTGACGGCCTTCGTCGCGGTGGCCCCCGGCGCCCGCGTCACCATCGTCGTCGACCCTCCGCCGTCCAGGCTGAACCCCTCCCGGGCGCCCAGGTCCCGCAGCGCCCGCGCCACTTCGGCCACCGTCAGACCCGTGCGGTAGGCCGGGCCGCCGTCCAGGGCCAGGAGGACGACGTGGCGGCCGTCCGCCGAGACGCCGACCGCCGTGCGGACCGCGGACGTCGTGTCGTCCAGGCCGGACAGGGGGCGGCCCTGGCGCAGGAGGGGGTAGCCGCCGAGGGCGAAACGGAACGGGGGGTGGAGCACCTCGGCGGGGTAACGCACCGACAGGGCCTGGCCCTTGACCAGGGCCCGCAGATACTGGGCACCCCGCTCCCGGCCCAGCAGCACGGTCGTGCCCGGGGGGATGGAGCCCGCGCCGGGGGTCGCGGAGACCTCGGTGACCTCGCCGCCGCGCACGCTCACCTCGTACGTGTCCTTCGTGCACGGCGCCGCCCGGTCCGTGTCGGTGCCGCAGACCGCCCGGGTGCGGGGGAGGCCGCCCCAGCGGGAGGTGTAGGCGCCGACGGAGTTGCGGGGGAGGGCGTACTGGTTGAGGCCGGAGACCGGCAGACCGGAGTCGGTCGTGGCGCTGAAGGCGAGGGTGCCGAGGCGGGCGCGGCCGTCGAGACCGACGCCGACGACGTCCCGCGTGCTCGTGCCGGGCGGCGGGGTGGGGCCGAAACGCTGGCCGTCCGGGACCGCGCCCTTCAGGAACTCGCCGTCGGCGACCGCCGGTCCGACGCTCGCGCCGGTCGCGGTGACGCCCGGGTGCTGGGTCTCGGTGATGTTGAAGAAGTCCCCGTTCACCCCGGCGACCGCCCGCTGCGCGTCGGCCAGCCGGGAGACCGTCGCCCGCCCTGCGACGACCCCCGGGTACAGCAGACCGAGCCGCGCGAGCGAGAGGTCGACGCTCAGGACGTGCGCGTGGGCCGTACCCGCCGCACCCCGGATGTCGTACTGACGGTAGGTCACCCCCCGCGCCACGGCCGCGTCCGCCGGGGTTCCCGTCAGGGCCGCGCCCACCAGCGCGGTACACACCGTCAGGACCGTCGTCAGTCGTCTCACCAGTCGCCCCCTGCCAGTCCGTCGACGAATGACGGAATGCTCTTACGGCGAAGCGCCCCGGAACGGGTGAAACGGTGTCAAACCACAAGAAAAGGTGATGAAAGCACGCCTGTACGGACGGGTCACCCGGCGAACGGAGTGAAATGGGCGGGGGCGTGGTCGATCGGGAGGCCGGGCCGCCACGCCGTCAGGGACTGGGCGCTGCACACGAACAGCGAGGGCGGCAGCCCGTCCAGCGGGTACCAGCGCCAGTCCCCGACCCGCTCCCCGGGCTGGTCCGAGGGCTCGCCCCGCCAGGCGGAGACGACCGAGCCGACGGTGATCCGCACGACCCCGTCCACGTCGTCGAGCAGCGTCCCCAGCAGCCGTACCGCACCGGTCTCCGCCTCGATCCCGGTCTCCTCGCGCAGCTCCCGCACGACCGTCTCCGCCAGCGACTCGCCCGGTTCGACCGTCCCGCCGGGCAGCTCCCACGTGCCGCGCCGGTGCCGGCCGAGGAGGAGACCCCGGGGGCCGTACAGGATCGCGCCGACACCGAGCGCCGCGTGCGGGACGGGCGGCAGGTTCGTGCGCGGCCGGGAGGCGGTGCGCAAGGGGCGGTGGGCGCGCAGCACGCGGTACGAGTCCGGGCCGACCGTCTCGACGCCGTCCACCACCAGCCCGTGATCGGCCAACGGGCGGGCCCACACGTCCGGTTCCGGCACCCGCAGGCACAACGTCCCGCCCGGCGCGAGCGCGGTCGCCAGCGCGGGCAGCAGCCGGGCCGGGTCGAGGCAGGGGGCTGAATCCGCCGTGTCCACCGCGTACACGACGTCGTACGACGCCGGCGCGCGCCGCAGGTGGTCCACTGGGTCCGCCTCGAACAGCCGCAGCCCCGGCAGGCCGCCGTACCGGGCGCGGGCCTGTTCGATCCGCTCCGGCGACGTGTCGACCGCGTCCACCTGCGCCCCGTACGTCCGCACGAGGTGCGCGGCATGGCGGGCGGTGCCGCAGCCGAGGTCCAGGACGCGCCGGCCCGTCAGGTCGCCGAGGAGTTCGGGGCCGAACACTCAGCGCACCGGGTGCTTGCTCATGATGGACACCCGGTTGAACGCGTTGATCGTGACGGCCGCCCAGACCACCGCCGACAGCTGGTCCTCCGTGAACACCTCGCGCGCCTGCGCGTACGCCGCCTCCTGGGCGTCCGCGTCGGTGGTCAGGGTCGTCACCTCCGCGAGGGCGAGGGCCGCCCGCTCCTGCGGGGTGAACAGCTCGGTGTCCCGCCAGGCGGCCAGCACCCCGAGCCGGCGCGCGGAGTCGCCCTCCCTGAGCGCCGCCTTGGTGTGCACGTCCAGGCAGAACGCGCAGCCGTTGAGCTGCGACACCCGCAGGTTGACCAGTTCGATCAGGGTTCGCCCGAGCCCCGCCTCGGCGGCCGTCGCCCGTACCGCCTCCGAGGTCTGCACCAGCGCGTGGTACGCCTTCGGGCTCTGCTTGTCGATGAAGATCCGTCGTGTCACGGGAAAATCCAACCACGGAGAACGGGCGGGTGGTTCGGGCACCCCTCGGCATGCCCTAGTATTGATCTTGCGCCGGTCGCCCCAACTCGGGGGAACGGACGATGCGTTGGTGGTCCAAGGAAAGACGCCCCGCTTCCTGCGGGGAAATGCAGGTGCAAGGCTTGCCCAGCGCTCCGAGACGAGGCCCGTCCCACAACTGTGGGGCGGGCCTCGCGCGTTGGGGCGGGCCGTGCCGTCACACCGGCAGCAGCGCCACGATCGCCGGTCCGAAGCCGGCGCCGAGCTGGAAACAGAGGGTGAAGAGGCCGAGGGCGGTGGTGCGCAGACGCGCGGGGGCGCCGCCGACGGCGACGACCGAGAGGGTCGCCTGACCGGAGGCGGCGACGAAGACGGCGACCCCGAGCGCGGCGAGCGTCAGGAGCGCCGGGGCGCCGAGGGCCACCGTCACCGGGGCGACCACACCGAGGGTGAGCAGCACCGTGAGGACCGTCCCGCGGCGCAGGCGGTTCGCGGCGGCGGCCATGCCCCAGGACAGCGAGGACCCGACGAGCAGGGCGACGAGGACACCGGCGCCCACGGCGGACGTGTCCCAGCCGGCGTCGTCCGCGAGGAGCCGGGGGACGGCGTACAGCAGCGCGAAGTACGTCGTGGAGAGCGCGCACACCACGGCGCACGCCGTGAGATAGACCGGGGTTCGCAGCAGGGCGGCGGGCACGAACCCCTCCGGCCGGCGCCGGGTCCACACGGCGAGGCCGCAGACCAGGGCCACCGCGCAGAGCGCCGCCGCCGGCGGGAAGCGGCCCAGCAGGACGAGCGCGCAGATCAGCGCCCCGGTCAGCAGCGCGCCCACGGCGTCGAAGGGGGCGTGCCCCTCGGCGGGCCGGTGCGCGGGCGCGCGCAGCCACACGTACGGCGCGGCGAGCAGGGCGACGGCCGACAGGGAGAGCGCCGCGTGCCAGGAGACGTGGTCGCCGAGCAGGGAACCGCCGAGCGGACCGAGCGCCCCCAGCATCCCGCTGCCCGCCGTGACGACCCCCATCCGGCCGGGCGTCCCGGCGAGGTTGATCGCCGTACTGATCATCCCGCCCCCGCCGAACGCCTGGGCGGCCCGGCCGGCGAGCAGTACCGGCAGCGAGTCCGAGAGCAGGACGGTCAGCGTCCCCGCGGCGATCAGCGCGGCGCTGACCAGCACGGCCGTACGGACGCCCCGGTGGCGCAGCAGCGCGGTGATCATCGGGGTGCCGAGGGCCATGGCGAGCCCGAAGACGGTGGCCGCCCAGGTCGCCGTGGAGACCGAGATCCCGAGGTCGCGCGCGATGTCCGGCAGCGTCGTCGTCGCGGCGTTGGCGCTCAGCGCGGTCGGCGTGGCCAGCAGGCCGAGCGCGAGCGCCGCCGGCCGGGGCCCTCCGGGCGGCGCCCCGGGGCGTGATACCGGCGCGTTTTGGGACTGCCGGTCCGGTGCGGAACGGGTCATGGCGGAGAGCCCCCCTCTGGAGCGTGACGCAGGAGCGAACTGCTACGGCTGGAGTATGAGTTGCACCGATGGGTGCAAACAATGCGACGATCGATGTAGGTCCTCCGGCGTAGCCCCGAGGGACACCGGCCCCCCACCGGTGCCGGGTACGCTGCGCACCTGCGGCCGATCGGAGGGACTGCCATGGCGACGGGTACGGCGACGGCGGACGCCCGTCGCGGCATGCCGGAGAAGCGGCGGGCGATCATGCGCGCGGCCCGTGCCGTCTTCGGCCGCGAGGGCTACACCCGAGCGGGCGTGGACACCATCGCCCTGGAGGCCGGGGTCTCCAACCGCACCATCTACAACCACTTCGCCGACAAGGAAGAGCTCTTCCAGACGGTCGCCCTGGAAGGCGCCGAGCAGGTCACCGCCGCCGTCGCGGAGATCCTCGAACGCCACCTCCGCAAGGTCCTCGACATCCGCGAGGACCTCATCGCCTTCGGCCTGGAGCGCGTCGCGGCCGTCACGGCGTTCCCCGACCACTTCGCCCTGGTCCGCACGATCGAGGCCGAGGCGTCCCGCATCCCCCGGGACGTCCTGGAGGCGTGGCGGGACGCCGGCCCGCTCTCCGCCCACAAGCGGCTCGCCCCCTACCTGCGCCGGATCGCCGAACGCGGCCTCCTCGACCTCGACGACCCCGAGCGCGCCGCCAACCACTTCAACCTGCTGACCATCACCGACGTCAACCAGCGCACGTTCTACGGCGCGCTCCCGCTGCCCGAGTCCGAGGTCACCTCCATAGTCGTGGACGGCGTCGACACCTTCCTGCGGCTCTACGGCACCGCGGAGAGCTGACGCCCGCCGCGGTTCAGCCGCCCAGCGCCCGGTCCACCAGCGCCGGCGCCGCCCCCAAGTACGCGGTCGGGTCGCAGAGTCCGGCGATCTCGTCGGCGGGCACCTCGGGGACGAGGTCCGCCAGGACCCCGGCCAGCGGGCGGCCCGAGCCGTCGGCCTCGGCGGACGCGCGGGAGAGCAGCTCCTTCGCGCGGGCCCGGCCGAGCCGGGGTGCGAGGCGGGCCGCGATCCGCTCCGACACGATCTGACTGTCCGTCAAGTCCAGGTTGGCGCGCATGCGTTCAGGGCGGACCTGGAGCCCCGCCGTCAGCTCGACGGCGGTGTGCGCGGCGCCGCCCACCAGCCGCAGACACTCCCGCAGCAGCAGCCACTCGGCGTGCCAGGCCCCGGCCGACCGCTCGTCCTCCGTCACCATGCACTGCGTCAACGCCCCGCTCAGCGCCGGGACTTGCAGCGCCGCCGCGCGGATCATCGTGCTGAGCACGGGGTTGCGTTTGTGCGGCATCGCGGAGGACGCGCCCCGGCCCGCCGCGGCGGGCTCGGCGACCTCGCCGACCTCCGTGCGGGCCAGCGTCTGGACGTCCACCGCGAGCCGCCCCAGCGCGCCCGCCGTGAAGGCGAGGGCGGCGGCGAGGTCGGCCAGGGGAGTGCGCAGGGAGTGCCAGGGGAGGACCGGGACGGCGAGGCCGGTCTCGGCGGCGAACGCTTCCAGCAGGCGCGTCGGGTAGGCGGCGTCCGCGCCCGCGCCGTCCACCGCCGCGTACTCCAGATACCCGGCCAGCGTGCCCGCCGCGCCGCCCAGCGACACCGGCAGGCCCTCGTCGGCCACCCGGGCGAGTCGGCGGCGGGCGTCGAGCAGCAGCTCGCGCCAGCCGGCCGCCTTCAGTCCGAACGTGGTCGGGACGGCGTGCAGGGCCAGGGTGCGGCCCGGCATCGGGGTGTCCCGGTGGGCGCGGGCCGAACTCCCCAGCGCTTCGGCCGACTTGTCCAGGTCGGCGATCGTCGGGCGCAGCGCTCGCCGGGCGACCAGCATCGCCGCCGTGTCCAGGACGTCCTGGCTGGTGGAGCCCCGGTGCACGAACTCGGCGGCAGTCGCGTCGACTTGGGCCACCCGCCGGGTGAACGCCTGGACCAGCCCCACCACCGGGTTCGCGGTCTCCCGGGAGGCCAGCGCCAACTCCCTTACGTCCAGGGCGGCTTCGGCGGCGACGGCGGTGATCGTCCGGGCCGCCCCCGCCGGCACCGTACCCAGCCGGGCCTGCGCGCGGACCAGTGCCGCCTCCGTGTCGAGCATCGCCCGCACCCACGACTCGTCGGAGACCAGCGCCTCGACGGGGGTGCCGGCGCGGACGGGGGACAGGAGCCCGGAGTCGAGACCGGCGGCGGTCATACGACCACCCCGGTCCACTCGGTGTCGTCCTGCGCCGGGCGGACCTCGTGGGGGACACGGGAGAGCGGGGGGAGGGCGAGGACGGCGCGGGCGATGGCGTCGGAGTCGCCGAGGGTCACGGAGTCGACGCCGGGGCGGATACCGGCGGCCGTCACCCAGTGGACGGCCTCGGTGGGCACGCCGAACGCGAAGCGGCGCGGATGGGGGCGGCCCTGGCTGTCGAGGAGGTGGTACGGGCGCTCGCCGACGGCCAGCCCGCCGGTCTCGTACAGCGTCCCGCAGCTCCCGTCGATCCGGAACGGGCCCGCCTGCTCGGTCGCCAGCAGATGACGCAGCAACGGGTCGTCGCAGCGGCGGACGTCCGGCTCCGGGAGGCGTGCCTCGATCAGCGCGCGGGCCCTGACCGGCGGTCCCGGCACGGTCGTCGAGCGGGCGACGAACGACGGGTGCGCGGTGTCGAAGCGGATCTGCGTGCCCGGACCGGTGAGGGTCAGGAGACCGGCGTCGAGGAGCGCGATCATCTCCTCGACGCGGGAGGCGGGCGGGCCGATGGAGAGGAACGCGTTCAGGGGGGTGTACCAGCCCTCGACGTCGTCGCGGTAGGAGTTCCCGTCGATGCCGCCGTGGTCGACGGCGAGCCGGATCTCGTTGCGCAGGTCGCGCAGCACGTCGAGCGCGGCCTTCAGCGGCCCGTCGACGTTCCCGGCCCTCGCCTCGCGGACGTCCCGCTCCAGGTAGCCCCGCAGCCAGGCGCCGAACTCCTCGCGGCTCGTGAACCGCCGTGCCGCGAGCGGCGAGACGAGCCGCTCCCAGTCCCAGCGGGCGGCGGGCTCGACACCGTACCGCTCCAGCAGCGCGCCCGCGTCCGCGCCGGGGCCCAGCGCGAGGAACTCCCCGTCGAACGCCTCCGCCCGGCCGCCCCGGGAGGTGAGGAGCGTCGCGTAGTACACGCTCTCCACCTCCCAGCGGATCAGCGGCCACAGGTCCTCGCCGAAGTACGGCCGCCTCCCGTCGGCGGCCCCCGCGCGCAGCCCCTCGACGTACTCGGCGGTGAGCAGCCGGGGCAGGTGACGGCCGTGCGGGCCCTTCTGGTTGGTACCGCGCGCGTGGTACGGCACCCCGCGCCGCGAACTCGCGTACATCACCGGCTCCCGACCGCTCGGCCGGTAGCCGAGCCCGCCGTCCGCGCCCCGTTCGAAGACGCCGCCCCGGCCGAGCGTGAGCAGCGCCATGTAGTCGAAGAAGTTCAGGCCGAGCCCGCGCAGCAGCACCGGCTCACCGGCCCGTATCCCGCTGAGGTCGGCGTCGGCCGGGTTGGCGGGCGGCAGGTAGGTCAGGTGGTGGATGCGGGCGAGCGTGGCCGTCCGCTCCTGGCGCGACGTCGGCCGCGCCGGTAAGTGGCCCTGCGCGAGGACGACCGAGTCCAGGTCGGTCAGCCGGGTCCCGTCGGCGAGCCGCACGCCCTGCCGGCCCCCGCGCGCGCCGTGCACGTCGGACAGGGCGACCGCCTGCGAGCGGTGCACCCGGACCTCGACGTGCTCGGGGGCGCGGGCCAGGATCTGCCGGAAGCAGTCGCCCAGGTAGTGGCCGTGGAACGCGCGGCTCGGGTACGCGTCCGGCCCCAGCCGGCGGGCCTCCGCGAGGGTCTCCTCGTCGTAGTCGTGGCCCTCGACGCCGAGCAGCGCGAGCTGGCGCGACCAGTCGTACAGCGAGGGGCCCGGTTCGATCGGCCCGTCGATGCGGACGCTGTCGTCGGTGAACACGGTCACCTGCGAGGCGACGGTGTTCATCAGCAGGTGCCGGGACTGCTCCGGCCGCCACACCCGGCCCGCGCCGGGGGTGCCGGGGTCGACGAGATGCACGACGACCGGGCCGCCGGACGGGGCCCGGCGCGCGTTGGCGCACAGCCGCTCCAGCACCGACAGGCCCCGGGGACCCGCACCGACGACACAGATCTCTTTACGCCTTCTGTCCATCCGGCTCTCCTCGGACGCGCGGGACACGTGCACGGTGCAAGAGATAGCTGCGTGGTACAGCTATGCGAATTCTCTGGGAGCCTCCCGGCATACCGGGCTCGCGTCAACGCGGAATCCGGCGACAAGCCGCGTGTGTCGAATGTGGCTTGTCGAACGGTTCACCCTGGGACCACCGGGGCGGGAGCATCGGAGGAACCGGCCGGCCGCCGAGAACGAGGAACCACCCCCCACGGAGTCCGCATGCTGCGCATCCACTTCACCCGCGAGGACGTCGCCCGCGTGCGCGTCGCCCCCGGCCCCGACCCCCTGTGGGAGATCACCAACAGCTACCAGGCGCTCATCACCGAGGGGAACGCGCCGGTGTTCGGCGAGTGGAGACGCCTCGTACGGCCCCGGCTGCCCGCGGCGGGCCGGCTCCTCGGCCTGCTGCTGCCGCCCCAGGGCTACTCGCCCGACTTCCTCACCCCCGACCTGCGCGGACACGACGAACTGGAGGGCGGCGTCGACACGGTCCTCGCCACCCCCCGCCCGGTGCTCCACCGCGACCTGGGCCGCCTCGCCGCCTCCCGGCGCGGCAGCCCGTCCGTCCCGTCCGAGATCCGCGCCCTCGCCGACGGCGACCTCACCACCCTGCACCGGCTGCGCACCGCCCTCCTCACCCACCACCGCTACGCCCTCGCCCCGTTCTGGACGCACATCCGCGCCCAGCTCGACGCGGACCGGGCGCTGCGCGGCCGGGCGGTGATGGAGGGCGGCACCGACGGGCTGCTGGCCGGATTCCGCCCCCTGCTGCGCTGGCGGCCCCCCGTCCTGGAGGCCGACTACCCCGTCCACCGCGAACTGCGCCTCGACGGACGCGGACTGCTCCTCCAGCCGTCGTTCTTCTGCGTCCGGCGGCCGGTCATGCTCGCCGACCCCGACCTGCCGCCCGTCCTCGTCCACCCCGTCCAGCACACCCCCGGCTGGGCCCGCCGAGCCCGCGGCCTCCCCGAGCACCACACCCCGCTCGCCGCCCTCATCGGCCGCACCCGCGCCGCCCTCCTCACGGAGGCCGCCACCGGCCGCACCACCGGCGAACTCGCCCGCCGCCTGCGGATCTCCGACCCGGCGGCCAGCTATCACACGGCCGTGCTGCGGCGGGCGGGGCTGGTGCTGAGCATCCGGCACGGCAAGACCGTCGTGCACACCATCACCCCGGCGGGGCTGGCGCTCCTGCACGGGTCGGTGGGCACCGGACCGGGCGGCTGAACCACGGGCGCCGCCCACGGAGCCGCTGCCCCGTGGGCGGACACCGGGTCCGGCCGTCCGTCACACGGCCTTCGGCAGCAGCTCGTCGAGCCGGACCGAGGAGAGGACCGTCACCGGGCCGGCCGCCTTCACGCCGTCCCTTCCCGCGCCGTCCCTTCCCGCGCCGCTCGTTTCCGGGGCGCGGCCCACGAGGGCGATCCTGCCGTCCCACCCCGCGACCACGACCCGGTCGCCGTCCCAGGGCAGCATGCAGGACAGCCCCTGCCCGAACTCGTCGACGACCCGGCCGGAGGCGAGCGTGCCCGCGCTGTCCGACCAGTCGATCTCCCAGGCGTACAGCCCGAAGTCGTAGGACCCGGCCAGCACCACCGGACGCTCCGGACCGCCCAGGAGACCGACGCACTTCACGGACTCGTCGGGACCGAGCAGCGTCTGCACACCGGCGGCACGCACCCCGGAGGCCCCGCCGGTCAGCCGGCCCACCTTCACCGTGTGGTCCCGCGAGGCGCTCGCCACCACGCTCCCCGCGAGCTGCGCGACCGCGTTGACGAGGTTGCCGTGCTCCCACAGCGCCGTCCGGCCCGCGTACCCGCCCGACGCGACCGTCCGGTCCGTCGCCGCCGACAGGAACCCGCCGCCGTCGAGGGAGACCAGCGACTTCACCGAACCGCCGTGCGCCTCCCGCCGGCCCAGCACCTCCAGCGTGCCGGGGTCGAGCGCGATCAGCTCACCGTTGTAGGTGCCGGCCACCAGGACGTCGCCGTCCAGGCACAGGGAGGGGACCGGCGCCCCGAGCGGCTCGCTCGCGGTGCGCACCCCGTTCGCCCAGCGGATCACCCGCCCGTCGTAGGTCCCGGCGTAGAAGACGTCGTCCCGGACGGCCAGGGCGAGGACGGGACCGTCGGCGACCTGGTGGACCAGCGCCGGCGCCCCCGGCTCGTCGAGGTCGAGGGCGAGGACCGCGCCCGAGTCGCAGCCGACGAGCAGCCGGGTACCCCTGCGGGCCAGCGCGTTCGGGCCGTACGTGGGGGTCGTGGGCGCGGACAGCTCCCGGCCGTCGGACAGGGACAGCAGATGCGGGCCGCCCCAGAAGCTCCCGGCCGCGACGAGCCCCCCGGCCGTGGACACCGACCGGGGCCAGATACGGGAGTCCGAGATCTGCCGCAGCCGGTTCCCGGAGCGGTCGAAGAAGTGCAGACCGCCCTCGTAGGCGCCGACGACCAGGGTGGCGCCGTCGTCCGACCACTCGACGCTGCGCGCCGCCGACCTCGACACCTGGACGGTGGTGAGCGACTCCAGCCCGGGGGAGAGCAGTTCGACGACGCCGTCGTCCCGGGCGACCGCCAGCGCCGAGCCGTCGGGGGCCCAGGAGCAGCCCTCGATGGACGCGGAGTAGCGGCGGGTGACGGGCTCGGCCGTCTCGTCGAGGGCCGTCACGGAGACGAGGCCGTCCTCGCCGACGGTCGCGACGCGGCCCTGGACGCTCACCGACACCATCATGCAGTGCGCGGTGTGGGAGCCGATCTCGGACAGGAAGGCGCCGGTGGCGGTGTCCCACACCGTGGCGCGGCCGTCCTCCGACACGCAGATCAGCCGGCGGCCGTCCGGCATCCAGGCGACCGAGTTGATGTCGTCGGTGTGCCGGGCGAGGACGGTGACGAGGCTGCTCGCCCCGTCGTCCGCCACGTGCCAGACGGCCGTCGTCTTGTCCGCGGACGCGGTGGCCAGCAGCTGCGGGGTGACCGGGTTCCACGCCGAGGAGTTGACGAGGCGCCGGTGCTTGAGACCGGCCAGCCGGACCGGGCGCTCCGGCACGCTGGTGTCCCAGACGATCACCGAGCCGTCGTACGAGGCGCTGGCCAGCCGCAGGCCGTCGGCGCGGAACGCCACGTGGGTGAGGGGGGCGGCGTGCCCCGAGGGGCTTTCCGGGAGGTCGATCGTACGCATGGGTTCGTCCCTTGGGTCGTCGGGAGTTACTCGGCGGCCTCGATGACGAGGGCACCGGGCGCGGGGCGCAATGGCACGCCGTCCGCTCCGGGGGCGTTCACGAACTGGACGGACCAGTCCGGTACCGGCCGGTCCACCGAGACACGGGTGCGGCCGGCACGCCGGTCGACGGTGAACGACGCGAGGAGCGTGCCCTCGGCGTCCACGACGTCCGTCGTCGTGTGCAGTGTCGCGGGCGGCGCGTACAGGCGCAGGACGACGCCGGCCGCGTAGTCGTACTCGGGGCCGTCGTCCACGGCCCCCATCGGGAGCACCGAACCGGGCCTGACCAGCAGCGGCAGGCTGTCGAAGCCGTGCTGTTCCGCGACCCAGCGGGGGCCCGTCACCGTCCGCCCGGACAGCAGACACGTCCACTCGCCCTCGGGCACGTAGTAGCGGACGTGTCCCTCGGCCGAGAAGACGGGCGCGACGAGCAGCGAGTCGCCCAGCATGTACTGCGCCTCCAGAGGGGCGCAGGCCGGGTCGTCGGGGAACTCCAGGACCATCGGGCGCATCATCGGCAGCCCTCGCGTGTGCGCCTCGTCGGCGATCCGGGCCAGGTACGGCATGAGCCGCATCTTGAGCCGGGTGAAGTCGCGCAGCACCCGCACCGACTCCTCGTCGAACGCCCACGGCACCCGGTAGGAGCCGCCGCCGTGCAGCCGGCTGTGCGAGGACAGCAGCCCGAACGCGATCCACCGCTTGAACACGGCCGCGTCGGGCAGCCCCGCGAACCCGCCGATGTCGTGGCTCCAGTAGCCGAACCCGCAGAGCCCCAGGGAGAGTCCGCCGCGCAGGCTCTGGGCCATGCCCGCGAAGGTCGACTCGCCGTCGCCGCTCCAGTGCACCGGGAACCGCTGGGTGCCGGCCGCCGCCGCGCGCGCGAACAGCACGGCCTCGCCCTTCCCCCGGTGCCGTTCCAGGACGTCGAACACGACCTCGTTGTAGAGGTGGGCGTAGTGGTTGTGCATCCGCTCCGGGTCGGAGCCGTCGAAGTAGGCGACGTCCAGCGGGATGCGCTCCCCGAAGTCCGTCTTGAAGCTGTCCACCCCCATGTCGAGGAGCGCCCCGAGCTTCTCCGCGAACCAGGCGCGGGCACCGGGGTTGGTGAAGTCCACGACGGCCAGGCCCGGTTGCCACCGGTCCCACTGCCACACCCCGCCGTCCGGCCGGCGCAGCAGGTAGCCCGCCCGCCTGCCCTCCTCGAACAGCGGGGAGTGCTGCGAGATGTACGGGTTGATCCACAGGCAGATCCGCAGGCCCCGGGCCTTCAGCCGCTTCAGCATGCCGGGCGGGTCGGGGAACGCGTCCTCGTCCCAGGCGAAGTCGCACCACTGGTAGCCGCGCATCCAGAAGCAGTCGAAGTGGAACACCGACAGCGGCAGGTCCCGTTCGGCCATGCCGTCGATGAACGAGGTGACGGTGTCCTCGTCGTAGGACGTCGTGAAGGACGTCGACAGCCACAGCCCGTACGACCAGGCCGGCAGCCGGGCCGGGCGGCCGGTCAGCGCGGTGTAGCGGCGCAGGATCTCCTTGGGCGTCGGACCGTGGATCACGAAGTAGCGCAGGGACTGCCCCGGCACGCTGAACTGCACCCGCGCCACCGCCTCGGAGGCCACCTCGTACGACACCTTGCCGCTGTGGTGCACGAACACCCCGTAACCGGCGTCGGTGAGGTGGAACGGCACGTTCTTGTACGCCTGTTCGCTGGACGTGCCGCCGTCCGCGTTCCAGATGTCGACGGACTGCCCGTTGCGCACCAGCGGCCCGAACCGCTCGCCGAGCCCGTAGACGTGCTCCCCCACCCCGAGGTCCAGCTGCTCCCGGACGTAGGGCCGGCCGTCGGACGTGATCACCGCCATCGCCTTGGGCCCGCTGCGGGTCAGCACCCGGTCACCGGCCAGGAAGTCCATGCTCCAGGTGTCCCCGCGCGCGAACCGCACGGACAGCTCACCGCTGGTCAGGACGGCGGTGTCGTCGTCGACCGTCACCTTGACCGGGGCGGCCCCCGAGAGGTCCAGGTCCGGTTCGGGGCCGGCCGGCTCGTCGCCCGCGAAGTGGCTGATCTCCACGGCGATGACGTCCGGCAGCGGGCTGGTGCAGCGGACGGTGACGACGGGGCCGCTCGTCAGATCGCCCTTGGTCCTGATCGGCTTGACCGGCGCGAGGACGGTCAGGGAGTCCGGGGTGGCCGTGGCGCGGTACACCTGTGCGGGGTGGACCGCCTCCGTGCCCTCCCGCCACAGCCAGTACCCGTCGGTGAACTTCATGGCGGAGTCACTCTCCTCACGGACGTACAGGAGCGGACGTACAGGAAAGGTGGGGACGTACGGGGGTGTCAGTTCCCGGCGCTCTCGTAGCGCCGCAGCCCGTGCCGGAACACGGAGCGGGCCAGCAGATGGAGCAGGACGGCGGCCACCGGCGCGGCCGGCAGGACCCACAGGGAGCCGTCGCCCGTCAGCGCGGTCACCGGGAGGTAGGTGACGAACGCGAACGGCAGCGGGAAGAAGAAGACCGCGGACAGCAGACGCGGATACATGCCCAGGGGGAACCGGGCCAGGTCGGTGAACTGCTGGACGAGGAACGGGACGTTGTGCAGCTCCCGGAACCAGAAGCCCAGCGCCGCCGACGCCAGGTTGACGGAGCCGTAGATCACGCTGCCGGACAGCACGCACACCACCAGCAGCGGCAGCGTCCACACCCCCGTCCGCAGCTCCAGATGGCCCGCCGCCAGCCCCATCGCGACACAGCCGACGGCGAGGTCGCCGAGGCCGTGCAGGCTCACGTTCCGGGTGAACAGGTTCAGCACGGGATCTACGGGACGGAGCAGCAGCGCGTCCAGCTCCCCCTTGCGGATCAGCTCCGTCAGCTTCCACACCCCGTCGAAGAGGAGGACGTTGAGACCGAGGGGCGCGGTCGCCAGCCCGTACAGGAAGATCATCTTCCAGGTGGTCCAGCCCTCCACCGCCGGCGTGCGGCGCAGCAGCACCAGCAGGAAGACCAGCCAGGTGCCCTGCCGCAGCAGCGCCGACACGATCTGGAGGGCGAGGTCGGCGCGGTACGCGGACTTGGCCCGGTACTGGAGCCGCAGCAGCAGCGCGAAGTGCCTGACGGCGGCGGTACGTACGGACGCTTCAGCCGCCATAGCCGTCCAGCCGCCGGAATCCGCGCCGCAGCAGCAGCCCCGCCACCCCCGCCAGTACGCCGAGCCACACCGCCTGGACCGCGACGAGACCCGCCGCCTCCCCGGCCCCGACCCGGCCGAAGTAGATCAGGGCCGGGGTGTTGAAGGTGCCCTGGAACGGCAGCGCGTACGCCACCGTCCGCAGCCAGTCCGGCAGCATCTGGAGGGGGAACATGGCACCGGACAGCAGGAGCGCGAGCGCCTGCCGGCAGGCGATCAGCCCGAGCACGTTGGTCGTCCAGAAGCAGATCACCCCGGTGGTGACCGCGATCGCCGCCTTCAACGCCACCGCCAGCAGGAACGACAGCGCCAGCAGGGTGCGCGTGCCCGTCGCGGGCGCCACCGCCGGCAGGACCGTCAGGACCGCCGCCGCCAGGCACACGCCGACCGACAGCAGCTCCATCAGCAGCGCCGCCAGCAGCTCCGCGGACCGCAGCGTCAGGTAGGGCACCGGCTTCAGCAGCTCCATGGAGACACTGCCGTCACGGATGCTCGCCGACACCCGCTCCTCCGTGCCGAACGACAGGAGCAGTGTCAGCAGGAAGGACAGCAGCAGATAGGTCCGCATCTGCGGCCAGTCGTACCCCGACTGGCTCCGCCCGTCGCCCATGATCGCGCGCCAGACGTAGAACAGCACCGATATCTGGACCAGCCCGATGAGCACACCCACCACGTACCGGCCCCGGTACATGAAGGCTTCCTGGGCGGCCACGCCGACCAGCGCGCGGAAGGCCGTCAAGGCGGCTCACCCCCGCCGCTCGGACGCGGTCGCGGGACGGCGGAAGAGGCGCTGCACGATGTGCTCCAGCGTCGGCTCCCGCAGCTCGAAGTCGATGATCTCGTGGTCGCGCATGATGACGCCGACCAGCCGCGCGGCGCTCGTCGTGTCCCGGTCGAACGCGCAGGACAGCCGCTGCCGGTCGAGCACCGTGCAGCCGACGCCGGTGGCGGCGCGTACGGTCGCGGCGACCTCGTCGACGTCCTGCGAGGCGGGGACGGTCACGACGAGCCGCCGGTCGGCGGTCAGCCGCCGCTTGACGCTCACGATGTCGTCGTCCAGGACCTTGCCGCCGCGGTCGAGGATGATCAGCCGGTCGCACATCCCCTCGATGTCGGCCATGTCGTGGCTCGTCAGGAAGACCGTGGTGCCCTGCCGTTGGTTGAGGTGGCGGATGAACTGGCGCACCGCCGCCTTGGAGTTGACGTCCAGTCCGCCGGTCGGCTCGTCGAGGAAGACGAGACGCGGGTCGTGCAGCAGGGCGGCGGCGAGGTCGGCCCGCATACGCTGGCCCAGGGAGAGCTGGCGCACGGGGACGGACAGGAAGTCGTCGAGTTCGAGGAGTTCGGTGAAGAGGGCCAGGTTGGCGCGGTAGGCGGGGTCCGGGATCTCGTACATGGCGGCGAGGGTCCGGAACGAGTCGATGACCGGCAGGTCCCACCACAGGCCGGTGCGGTGGCCGAAGACGGCGCCGATGCCGCGTACGTGCCGCCGGCGGTCGCGGTGCGGTTCGAGGCCGTTGACCCGGACGTGGCCGGCCGTGGGGGACATCAGCCCGGTGAGGATCTTGATCGTGGTGGACTTGCCGGCGCCGTTGGAGCCGAGGTAGCCGACGGAATCGCCCTGCGCCACCTCGAACTCCACGCCGTCGAGGGCCACCTTCGCCCGGTACCGGGGACGTAGGAAGTGCCTGACCGTGCCCGCAGGGCCCGGTTCCTTCTGCGGAATCCGGTACTCCTTGCGGAGACCGTGTACCTCGATGGCCTTCATGGCCCTCCTCGGCCCGTGGCGCTGCTTGACGTGCTCGGTACTGGGGGTGGGTGCCTGGTGTGCGGTCCCGCGTCCTCGGGGCCCGGGTCAGCCGCCGGCCGCGACCCGGAAGCCGATGTCGTGCGGTGTCGCGTCGTAGACCCCGTGGCGGCGGGCGCAGCGTGCCAGGTCCCGGTTGTGGCGCCAGGAGCCGCCGCGCGTCACGTGCGGGTCGCTGGCCCACGCCTCGTCGGCCGGCACGCTCCCCGGCGCGCCCGGGTAGGGCTTGTACACCGTCGACGTCCACTCGTCGACGTTGCCCGCCATGTCCAGGGTGCCGAACGGCCCGGCGCCGGACGGGAACGAGCCGACCGGTACGGGCCCGCCGTGACCCGCCGTCAGCAGGTTGGCGTGCGCGTCGTCGAAGCGGTCCCCCCACGGGTAGACCCGGTCGTCCCCGCCGCGCGCCGCCCGCTCCCACCGGGTCTCCGAGGGCAGCTCCACCGGCAGACCGGTCAGGTCCGCGAGCCACGCGCAGTACTCCGTGGCCGTGCGCCAGTCGACGCCCGTGACGGGGAGGCCGTCGCCGTCCCCGGCCTGATGGGCGGCCAGCCCCTTCTCCAGGGCGAAGGGCGCCCACTGGGCGCGGGTGACCGGCGTCCGGCTCACGGCGAACTCCGGGACGTGCACCTCCACCCGCGGACACTCCTTGAGGAACCAGTCTGCGGGGATGCCGAGATCGGCGTGGTCACGGACCAGCGCGGGGACGTCCCGCTCGTCCGTCCCCCGCACGAGCACGCCGGCCGGGACGGTCACCCAGTCGATGTCCGGGAGAGTCATGTGCGTACCTGCCTGTTCTGTCGAGTTCCGGTCACACGTGCCCGTCGCCGCGCACGCTGTGCCACACCTTGTCGTCGGTGGCCAGCTCGAACACCGCCCGCCACCCGGCGACGCCCTGGACCAGTTCGAACGCCAGGAGCGTCCACCAGCCGTCCTTTATACCCAGGTGACGCCACTGCGGTGAGGCGGCCGTGCGCGCGATCCGGACGGCCTCCAGGGCGAGCGCGGCGAGCGCGATCCGCCGGGTACGGCTGCCCCGCCGGGCCAGCAACAGGGCGGGCGGCAGGGTCAGTTGGGCCACGATGCTGGCCCCCGTGGCGGCCAGCGCCAGGCGGCCGGCCGGGGTGAGCCGGGGGGACGGCAGATGCTTGAGGGCGGCGAGCTGCCCGCGCAGCCAGCGCACCCGCTGGCGCAGCGCGGTCGTCAGTTCGTCGATCGGCGCCCCGTAGGAGAAGTTGGCGAGAAAACGGACCTGCGGATCATGCCGGCCGGCGAACATCGACCACACGAAGCACTCCTCGGCCTCGTCGTCGATGAAGCCGCCGGTCTTCGCGAGGAACGCGGTGCTGACGTAGACGGAGCTGCCCTGGAGGAACGGGGTGCCGAGGCGCTGCTGGAGGAACATCATCGACGCGATGTGGGCGGCGTTCTCCGCGGCGATCGCCCGGCCCACCCAGGTGCGCGCCTCGTGGAACTCGAACGCCTCGACGAGGTCGGCGCCCTCGTCGAACGCCCGCACCACGTCGGTGAGCTGCGTGGGGCCCGGCATGACGTCCGCGTCGAGGAACAGGACGATGTCGTGGCCGTTCAGGTCGGGCAGCACGTGGTTGAGCGCGCGGCCCTTGGGGCGCATGTCCGGCACGGTCCGCACCTGGGACCTCGGGTCGAACCCGGCCGTGGCCAGCCGCGCGAACGCGGCGCGTGCGGGGCCCAGGCTGAGTTCGTCGCCCTCGGGGACGAGCCACAGGACGGTGATCCGCTCGCGGGGGTGGGCCAGGCGCAGCATGCCGGATGCCGAACGGGCGCAGGTCTGCGGTGACTCCCGGTACATCGGGACGACGATGACGATGTCGGCGGGGGTGGGGTCCGCGCCGGGGCGGGGAGTGTCTTGGTCAGCCTGCCGTTCGGCGGTGGGAATCAGGAAGCCGGTCACGGGAGTCCTCTCCTTCGGCCCCGGGGTGTCAGGGGCGTGAGCATTTCCTGACGGGATTTCCCGAGAGTCACCCGACGAGATTTATGGTGTGCCCGCCGATTTCCGCTTTCACTCGCAGATACTGTGTATTGCGTTCCGTCCGGAAGACCTGGGTGGCCTGTATTCCCTCGATCTCGATCCCCTGCGCCTCAAGCTGCCGCACCTTGTCGGGATTGTTGGTGAGAAGGCGTACCCGGGAAACATCCAGGGCGCGCAGCATCTGTGCGGCGGGACGGTATTCCCGGAGATCGTCCTCGAATTCCAGCGCACGGTTGGCCGCGAACGTGTCGAGCCCCTTGTCGTCCTGCACCTGATACGCGTCGAGCTTGTTGTACAGCCCGATGCCGCGGCCCTCCTGCCGCAGGTACAGGAGGATGCCCCCGGAGCCGGCGAACCGCTCCACGGCCTCCCCGAGCTGCGGCCCGCAGTCGCACCGCGCCGAGCCGAAGACGTCGCCGGTGAGGCACTCCGAATGCACGCGTACGAGGGGTGCGGGCAGGTGTGCGGGCGCGGAAACGGCCGAGGAGCCGTCGGAGAAGACGACCGCTATGTGCTCCAGCCCGTCGGCGAGGCCGCTGAAACTCACCATTTCCGCGGTCCGCCACAATCCGTCGCCGATATGCACGGGAACCTCCACCCGAGTGCGTACGGCGACCCCTTCGTCATTCTCCTTATCGGCGGTCCGAGCTAGGCGATTCCCTCTCGTCAAAGGCATGGAAAGACACCCTCTCCGTCCACTGAACCGATTTAGTGGAACGATAACAGGGGCGCTGTTGAGGGTGTCAACTATTGCTTGATCGGCCTGGCCGGTTTACATCCCGTGCGGCGCTGTCGGACGGCTCGGCGTGAATAGTCGAATCACCAGGCGAACTGCCCTTTCTTCCCTGGTGATCTTCGGCGCGTGCGGGTGTCGCGGATTCCGGTTGGCTTGTTCGACGGATCATCGAACGGACCGTCCGGCGAAGGTCCGGGACACATCACCCGCCGATGAGCGGGAATCCGCGCAGCACCTGCTGGACATGGACGACGTCCCGGGGAAAGAACTCGGCGACGGTCGTCCCCACCACGTCGGCCGCCCCCGCCAACTCCCCGGCGATCCGCCGGACCTCGGCCCCGGTGAGCCCGCCCGGCACCTTCCCGAGGCCGAGCACCCCCTCCCGCGCGTCGACGGTGTCGACGTCGAAGTGGATCGCGACCCGCGAACAGCCCGTCCCCGCGAGCCAGTCCAGCAGCGGCCGGCCGGACTCCCGCAGCTCGTCCGGCCCGAAGGCGGTCAGCCCCCACTCCCCGACATGCCGGTAGGCGTCCTCGACCCAGTCGTGCAGCCCGACCAGGGCCACCCGCTCCGGCGCCACCGTCCCCGGCAGCAGCGCCGACAGCTCCGCGTCACCGCGCCCGGTGATCATCGAGACGGCCATCGCGTGGTAGCCGTTGTACTCCGTCCCCCCGGTGTCGACATCGGGATGCGAGTCGATCCATACGACGGCGAGGTCGTTTCCGTACCGGGCGGCGAGGGAGGCGAACGGGGCGACACTCACCGCACAGGTGCCGCCGAACGTCGTGATCCGGTCCGGGTCGTGCTCACCGATGATCCGCAGGGCGTCGGCGAGCTGCCGCGTCACCGCGGTCTTCGACTCGACACCGTCGCGGTCCGGCTCGGCGGGGTCCTCTAGGGGGACGGGTACGGCGGCCACGGGACCGTCGTGCGGTGGCATCACGGCCGTCAGGACGGCGGTGCCGACGGTGTAGGCGCGGCGGGCCACGTCGAGCGGGAACTCGGGGGCGAGCTGACCGACCACGTCGGCGCCGGCGCCCTGCCAGTCGGGCCAGAGGAGACGGAGGTGGGCGGGGCTCATAGGGGGCCTTTCAACGAGGTCGGCAGAGCCGGCGGGCTAGGCGGGCTTCGTGCGTTCAGCCGGTTCGACGGGACCGCTGGATGCGCCGGCCCCGGGAGCCGTCCAGTCGGCCAGCAGCCGCAGGGACTCGGCGGAGGCGCTGCCGGGTTCGGCGGTGTAGAGGCAGAGTTCCTGGCCGGGGTCGGACGGCAGGACGAGGGTCTCGTGGCGCAGGGTCAGATCACCGACGACGGGATGCCGCACGCGCTGTTCGCCGTACGCGCACTGGCGCACCCGATGCGTGTCCCACCACCCGCTGAACTCCGGCACCTTGACGCACAGTTCACCGACCAGCTCGTTCAGCAGCCGGTCCTCGGGGCGGGTGCCGGAGGCCAGCCGCAGGACGGCCACGAAGGTCCGCGCGACCTCCTCCCAGTCGCCGTACAGCTCCCGGGCGGCCGGATCGAGCAGGACGAACCGGGCCAGATTCCGTTCGCGGTACGGCCGTGCGTCGAAGTCGGTGAGCAGGGCGCGGGCGAGCCGGTTGGCGGACAGGACGTCCCGGCGATGGTTGACGACCAGGACGGGCGAGGTCTCGCCCAGCACGTCCAGCATCTGATGGACGGCGGACCGGACCCGAGGCACCGCGCCCGGCCGGCCTCTTCCGCCCGAGCCGATGTTGTTCGTGCGGACCAGCCCGTGCAGGTACTCGCGCTCCACCTCGTCCAGCCGCAGTGCCCGGGCGATCGCGTCGAGCACGGCGGCGGACACCTGCGGATGCCTGTTCTGCTCCAGCCGGGTGTAGTAGTCGGGGCTCACCCCCGCGAGCAGCGCGACCTCCTCCCGCCGCAGCCCCGGCACCCGCCGCGTCCCCGTCCCCGCCTCCAGCCCGGCCTCCGCCGGCCCCAGCCGTCCGCGCCGCGACCGCAGGAAGTCCCCCAACGCGGTGGTGTGATCGCTACCCATGCCTCCAGGATCTCCCTCGCGGGACACGGAGGCGCGCGGGAGGGTGGCCCAGTCGGGGCCAGGCTGGGAGAGCCGGCGGGCCCCCTTCCCTCAGCCCAGCCGCAGCGAGTACCCGAGTTGCTCGGCGAGCCCCAGCTCCTGGCACATGAACCACATGTCCCTGACCCTGCCCACGTCGTCGAAGCGCAGCACCGCGACCTCGTCCCATGCCACCCGCTTCCCGGAATCCCGTCCCGGTGGCCGCGTACAGATCGGCGAAGCCCGCCCGGTCGATCGGGGCGCCGGGGGCGACCAGTGAGCGCATGAGCTCCCGGTCGAGAAGTTCCCTCACTGGACGAGCCGTCACACGCGCCGCCGGTCCGGGGGCGTTCCCCGTCCTCACGACGACACCAGGGTGCCCGCCCGGGGAACTCCCGGGCGGGCGGACCCCGGTGTGTGGATCACTTGCTCAGGAAGGCCAGCAGAGCGGCGTTGACCTCCTCGGCGTGTGTCCACAGCAGACCGTGCGGGGCGCCCTCGATCTCGACGTACTCGGCCGAGGGCAGCAGCGCGTGGAAGGGGCGTCCGGTGGAGTCGACCGGCAGAATCCGGTCGGCGGTGCCGTGCAGGATCAGCGCCGGTACGTCGATCTTGGCGACGTCCGCGCGGAAGTCGGTGATCCAGGTCGGCACGCAGGCCACCGACGCGTACGCCGACGCCCCCGCCGCCACGTTCCAACTGGCCCGCACCGCCTCCTCGCTGATCCTGACGCCGAGCGTCTCGTCGAGGTTGTAGAACGCCTCGTAGAAACCGGTGAAGTAGGCGTAGCGGTCCTTCGTGACCGCCTCCAGGATGCCGTCGAAGACGGACCGGTCGACGCCGTCCGGGTTGTCGTCCGTCTTGAGGAGAAAGGGTTCGAGGGAGGCCAGGAAGGCGGCTTTGGCGACGCGCTGCGAGCCGTATGTGCCCAGGTAGCGGCCGACTTCCCCGGTGCCCATGGAGAACCCGACGAGCACCGCGTCGGTGAGGTCCAGCTCGGACAGCAGCGCGTCGAGATCGGCGGCGAAGCTGTCGTAGTCGTAGCCCGTGGTCGGCTGCGACGACCGGCCGAAGCCGCGCCGGTCGTAGGTGATGACCCGGTGGCCCGCGTCGAGCAGGGCCGGGAGCTGCTTCTCCCAGGAGTGGCCGTCCAGCGGGTAGCCGTGGATCAGCACGACGGGCCGCCCGCTCCCGTGGTCCTCGTAGTACAGCTCGATGTCGGTGGAGTTCTCCTGGCCGACGGTGATGTACGGCATGTCGGTTTCCCTTCGTGGGTGGGTGAGGCCGGGTCAGGAAGTGGCGCGGGCCGCGGTCTCGATGACGTGCGCGGTGGTGCCGGGACGCGAGACGAGGACCGCGTGCGAGGCGCCGCGGACCACCACGGTGTGGGAACCCGCACGGCGCGCCATGGCCTGCTCGGCGGCCGGCGGGATGGCGCGGTCCGCACCCGCGACCAGGAACCAGGAGGGAACGGTCTTCCAGGCGGGCGCGCCACTGGGTTCCGCGAACGCGGCCAGCGCCACCGGCCGTTGTCCCGCCGCCATCAGCCGGGCCTTGCCCGCCGGTACGTCGGCGGCGAAGACCTGCCGGAAATCGGCGGGGTCGACGTAGGCGTCCTGCCCGCCCGGGAACGGCCGGACCGTCAGCGACGGCGGGAGCCGGCTGCCGGGGTACTGCCCGAGGATCGCGAGGCCCGACTCGCCCTGGTCGGGGGCGAACGCGGCGATGTACACGAGGGCCTTGACGTTCGGGTGGCCCACCGCGGCGTCGGTGATGACGGCGCCGCCGTAGGAGTGGCCGACCAGGATCACCGGCCCTGGAAGGGTGTCCAGGACGCTGGACACGTAGGCCGAGTCCGCGGCCAGGCCGCGCAGCGGGTTCGCCACGCCGATCACGGGATACCCCTGGCGTTCGAGCCGCGACATCACCGCGTCCCAGCTCGACGAGTCGGCGAACGCGCCGTGGACCAGGACCACGGTCGGCCTGGGCGCGCTCGGTGCGGCGGACGCCGGGCCGGCGGGCGTGGCGGCGGACAGCGCCGGGACCGCGAGCAGTGTCGCGAGCACCATCGCCGAGAACATCGGTCTCCTGCGGCGTCCTGTCGTCATCGCCGGCCTCCCAGGAAGTCCAGCAGCAGGCCGGTCGTCTCTTTCGGGTGCTCCTCGTAGATCCAGTGGCCGGAGTCGGGGACGACGGCCGGGGTGACGTGGGTGGCGTAGCGGCGTACCTGCTCGGCGACCGACTTGCCGAGGCTGCCGTCGGCGCCGATCGCGAGGACCGGCATGGTCAGGGGCTTCCTCTGGAACCGGGCGTTGTCGGCGATGTCCTGCGGGAGGGTCCGGAACCAGGCGAGGCTCGCCTCCAGGCGTGCGGGGTCGCGCAGGTAGGAGGCGAAGACCTGGAGGTCCTCGGGGGTCAGGGCGTCCTTGTGGACGGCGATGCCCCGCATGAAGCCGGTGGCCCAGGTCAGTTCGCGGCCCTGGATCAGGCTCTCGGGGAGTCCGGTCCGCAGGGAGAAGAAGCCGAAGTGCCACGCCCCGGGGCCCTGGGCCGTCAGCGAGGGGAACTCGTAGATGCCGGGGTCGGGGAGCGGGGCCTCGCTGAGGACGAGTCTCCGGACACTGCGCGGGTACTGCGCGGCGTAGGAGTAGGCGACCATCGTGCCGATGTCGTGACCGACGACGTTCACGTCCTCGTCCTTGCCGAGCGACAGCAGGAGCGCGTGCAGCTTGGCGGCCATGGTCTTCTTGTCGTAGCCGGACGCCGGGGCGTCGCTCTTCCCCGCGCCGGGCAGGTCGGGTGCGATGACGGTGTAGTGCTCGGCGAGCGCGGGCATGATGCCGCGCCACTCGTACCAGGTCTGGGGGTAGCCGTGGATCAGGACCAGGGTCGGGCCGTGGCCGCCGATCACGTAGTTGATGCCGGTTCCGGCGACCCGGGTCTTGTGTTCGCTGAAGCCGGCGGGCATCTGCTCACCGACCGGCCGCGCCGGTTCGCCGGAGGCCGCGGCCGTGACGGTGACCGATCCGAGGACGACGGCGAGGGCGAAGGCGGCGGCCGTCAGACGGCGGGAGCGGGGTGGGCGGGGGGAACTGGGCAGGCGGGGGGAGCGGAGCAGGCGGAATCTCACGGATCTCTCCGGGGAGTGGGGGCGGGAGCTCATCGACGGGGGTCCAGACCCTGCTGCCGCAGCCAGGCCAGGACGGTGTCCGCGACCTCGCGCCAGCCGGAGTCGATCGTCAGGGAGTGCCCGCGGTCGGGGAAGTCGGTGATGTCGGTGACGGCCTCGGAGTGCCGGTACTGCTTGAGGGTGGCCCGGGTGACGGCCTCGGGCACCGTGTGGTCCTTGCCGCCGGAGATCAGCAGGAGCGGACCGCGACCGCTGTTGCGCGTGTCGACCTTCGCCGGCGAGTGCGGGTCGAAGTTGGCGGCGGCGGCCTCGTACAGCGGCTTGCCCGGCGCGGGGATGGTCCACCGCTCGTACAGGGCCGTGGACTCCTCCGCCGAGATGGCGTTGCCGAACGCGAACCGGAACTGCTCCGCGGTCAGCGAGACCGACCGGTGCTTGTTGGCCGGGTTCTTGAAGACCGGGAACGTCGCCCGCAGCGCGGACAGCGGCAGCGGCAGAACGCCCTTGATCTGCGCGGCGTCGATGGCGACCGCGGCGGCGGTGCGGTCCTGGCCGAGCAGCTTCTGCGCGATCATCCCGCCGAAGGAGTGACCGATCACGACGGGCCGCGCCGGCAGCTCCGCGATCAGTGCCGCGTAGTGCTCGACGACGTCGTCGATGCCGTGCCCGGCGATGCTCTCCGGGTTCTGGCGTGCCTCCTCGACGGTGTCCGGGTCGCCGGGCCACCCGGGCGCGGACGGGTCGTATCCCTCGTCGCGGAACAGGTCCGTCCACGGCTGCCACGAGGTGCCGTGCAGCCAGAGACCGTGGACGAAGACCACGGGAAGCGGAGCGGTCATGGTGGGGCCCTTCTCGTACGGATGCGCCGACCGGCGTACCCACACGGAACCGCGGACCCCGGCGCACTCGCACCGGGGTGACACCCCAGTGGTTCAGGGGCGGACGCCGAACGGCCCGAGGACCCCCGCGTCGATCCGCAGGGACTCCAGCAGCGTCCAGGCGTTGTCCTTCGTGAAGACGTCGGCGGCGGCGAGGACGCCGGTGTACTGCGCGGCCACGGGAGCCGCCGCCGCGTCCGCGACCGCGTCGAGGAAGGTCTTGAAGATCGCCCACGAGTTCCCCTGCGCGCCGTACTTCGCGAAGAACGGGTTCGGGTCGACGGCCGCGATCGCGGAGCGGGTACTGGCCTCCGGGTCGTCCATGTACCGGATCTGGAGGGCGCCGTCCGCGCGGACCCCGAGCCGCCCGAGATGGCCGCCGACGAACGTCCGCCACGGATAGTCCATCGCGATGCTCTGGGCCTTGATCCACGCGGGGATGTCCTGCGACACCGCGAGGTTCTTGAACGGCACCCAGCCCGGGTACAGGACGTCGACCAGCATCAGGGTGGCGTACTCGGGCGCGTAGACGTAGATGTTGTCCGGGGAGTGGTTGGGCCCGTGGTACGCCAGGTGCAGGGTTTCGCCACCCACCCTGAGCTGGTACTTGTCGCGGAACGTGACCGTCGGCAGCGGGCGGTTGGGGTCCGCCGCGCGGGCCAGCAGGGCGGCCGTCGCGGCGTGCGAGATCCGGACGACGTCGGTTCCGAACAGGCCGGCGGCGCCCGTGTGGTCGGCGTGCGAGTGCGAGTAGACCAGGTGGGTCACCTTGTCCGGCCGGCCGTTGACCCGGGTGACCTCGCCGATCGCGCGCAGCAGGTTGTGCCCGATGGTCGGCGGGGCGTCGACGAGGACGACGCCCCGCGTGGTCGTCAGGAACATGGACTGGTAGTAGGAGTCGGTGACCCAGTACAGGTTTCCGGCGATCCGGCCGACGTGGTAGCCGTCCGGGTTCATCCTGGGGCCGGTCGAGGCGGCCGGGATCGGGGCGAAGTCGGGCAGGCCGCCGCCCTCGACGGCGTGGGCGGGCCCGGCGAGCGCGCCCACACCGAGGGTCGCGGCGGCGGCGCCTCTGAGGAATCCGCGGCGGCCGGTCGCAGGCAGGGGTTCGGGAGACATGGGAGTCGGGTCGCCTTTCGGTTCGGGGATCGACGGCCACGTCAGGACAGCACCGCGTGAACGGCGTTCGCACCGGGGACCCACCCCAGTGGGACGCGCCCACCTCAGGAGAGAGACCGTCGGTCACTCGGCCACGGCGGCCGATGTCCGCAGCTTCGCCCGCACCTCGGCCGCCCACGGGGGATCGATCTCCGTGAGGATCTCCCCCGCCCGCGCCCACACCGCGCGAGCGGCCTCGTCGTCGCCGGTCGCCGCGTGGGTGTCGCCGAGCCGGGTGAGACTGCCCGCCTCGTTGTAACGGTCGCCGTTCCTGCGCAGCATGCCGATGGCCCGCAGGTAACAGGTGCGCGCCCGCCCGAAGTTGCCCAGCCGGTGATGGGCGTAGGCGAGGGTGTCCCAGGCGTTGGCCTCGTTCGGGCCGCCCCGGTCGCTCATCCGCCGGTACAGGGCGAGCGAACCCACGGCGTCGGCCATGGCCTCGTCGTAGTCGCCGAGCACCGCCTCGTACCAGGCGATCGCGTTCATCGCGTCCGCCTGCCCACTCAGATGGCCCGCGATGCGGTAGAGGTCCAGGGCGTGCCGGGTCTGCCGGATCGCTTCGCCGTGCCTCTCGGTGCGGGTCATCACCCAGCCGAGGGCGCGCCGGGTGTGTGCCTGGCTGAGGTCGTCGCCCAGGGCCTCGAACAGGGACAGGGCGTGGCGCAGGTGGTCCTCGGCCTCGGGGTAGCGGCGCAGCAGTGAGCAGGCGCGTCCGAGACCGCCGTGGGCGTGCGCGACACCGACGGGGTCGGCGAGCCGCTGGGCCGCGACGAGGGCGACGCGCTGGAGGTCCGCCCAGTCGTGCCAGTGCCCGAACCGTTCGTGCACCGGGTCCAGCAGCCGCGCCAGCCGCCACGTGTGGCCGCCGAACCCGTCGTCCACCGCCTGCCGCGCCACCTCCAGCAGGACGAGCCGCTCCGTGCTGAACCAGCTGAGGGCGGACTCGGCGTCCCGCAGGACCACCGGGGTCCCCGTCGTCCCCGGTGACGGGGCCGGCGAAGGGAAGACACCCGCCGGATCGAGGAGAGGGGCGCTGGCGTACGCGGTGAGGAGATAGTGGTCGAACATGCGGCACAGCGCGTCGCGCCGTTCCTCCTCGCTGTCTCCCGCACCGCCCTCGGCACGGGCGAGTTCGTTCGCGTACGCGCGCAGGAGGTCATGGAAGCGGTACCGGCCCGGGGCCTCCTCGGTGAGGAGGTGCGTACGCGTCAGTTCGCCCAGCAGGGAACGGACCCGGCCGGCCGGGCGGTCCGCGAGCGCGGCGGCGGCGTGTGTCCCGATGTCCGGCCCGGGATGCAGGGACAGCAGCCGGAAGAGCCGGGCCGCCTCACCGGTCAGCGTGCGGTACGACCAGCCGAACACGGTCCGTACGTCCGTCGTCGCGTCGAAGCCGTCGAACGCGTCGAGGCTCCCGTTCGCCTCCACGAGCTCCGCCGCGACGCCGGACAGCGAGAACGTCGGGTTCATCAGGGCGCGGGCCGTGATGATCGACAGCGCCAGCGGCAGCCCGCCGCAGAGGGAGACGATCGTGTCGACGGCGGCGGGTTCGGCGGCCACCCGGTCGGCCCCGAGCCGTCGTACGAGCGACCGCCTGGCGTCTTCCGGGGACAGGAGGTCCAGGGTGAGGGGGTGTGCGCCGCCGGACACCACCAGGCTCGTCAGCTGATTGCGGCTGGTGATCAGGACCAGGCAGCCGGCGGCGCCGGGCAGCAGCGGACGTACCTGGTCGGCGTCGCGCGCGTTGTCCAGCAGGACCAGGACGCGCCGGTCCGCGAGGAGGCTTCGGTACAGAGCCGCCTGGGCCTCGGGGCTGTCGGGCATCTGCGTGCGGCTGACCCCCAGGGCTTCGAGGAAGCCGCGCACGGATTCCGCCGGGTCCATGGCCGCGCCGTGCAGATCGAAGCCCCGCAGGTTGACGTAGAGCTGGCCGTCCGGGAACCGGTCCGCCACCCGATGGGCCAGCTGGACGGCCAAGGTGGTCTTGCCCACTCCGGCCATGCCGCCGATCGCGTTGATCACCATGGTGGTCCCGGGTCCGCCGGGGCCCGGGGCGGCCGGGAGGCGGCGCGTCAGGTGGGCGATCTCGGCCTCGCGGCCGGTGAAGTGTTCGTAGGCGGCCGGGAGTTGGGCGGGCCGGGGCAGCGGGACGAGCAGGTCGTCATGAGCTGTGCCGGGAGCAGTGGCCCGGCCGGGTGAGCCCTCGCCGTCCGAGGCCGCGAAGGGTGCCGGGAGGGTCCGCGCGGTCAGCACTTCGCGGTGCGCGGCCAGCAGCTCGGAGGACGGCTCGACGCCCAGTTCCCCGGCCAGCAGCACCCGGATCTTCCGGTAGGTCTCCAACGCCTGGGCCTGCTGGCCCGTCAGCGACAGCGCCCGGATCAGCCGGCTGTGCAGCGGCTCGTCGAGGGGATGGTCGTCCGCCAGGCCCTGTAACTGGGCCAGCACCTGCTCGGCCCGGTCGCGGCGCAGGGCCGTGTCGGCGGCCTCCTTGACCGTGGCCAGCCGCTCGCCGTCGAGCCCCGCGAACACCGGGTGGCCGCGAGCCCGGTCCGGTGTCCCGGCCGCCGCGTGACCGCGCCACAGCGCCAGCGCCTGCGCGTACAGCTCCAGGGCGTGCGTGCCGTCGTCCGCCTGGTCGGCCGCACGCGCCCGGGTCCGCAGATCGCGGAAGCGCAGCAGGTCGAGTGAGGTGACGTCGACGTCCAGCCGGTATCCGCCGCCCTCCCGCAGCAGCCAACTCCCGGTCGCCATCCGGGGCAGCCTCGGCTCCAGCACCCGGCGCAGCGCCCCCACATAGCGGCGTACGACGTTGACGGCGCTCGGCGGCGCGTCCGGCCCCCACAGCATGTCGACGACTTCCGCGACGCCGACGGGCCGGCCGGCGTTCGCCAGCAGCAGGGCGGCGAACGCCTGCTGCTGCGGGGGCCCCAGGCTCAGCTCGGCGCCGGCCCGCCAGGCGCGTACCGGACCGAGCACGGCGAAACGCGGCGTCTCCTGCGGACCGTCGGAAGGACCGGTCGGGTGCCCGGCCGACGGACCCTTCACCGGGCGGCGCACCGGACACGACGACCGGCGGGGCGCGAGCCGGTGCCCGTACCTGCCGTCGCCCTGCCGAACGCGTCGAGCACCATGGTCATGAACCTCCCCGTCCCGAGGCCCCGGCCGATGCGCGTCCCGGCCGTGCCGTCAGGGACCTTCCCCCAGCTCACAGTACCCCGGACCGCCGGGCGAAGACCGGTCGTACGGGGCCGAGTTCGGTCGGCCGCGCGCGTGCGGCGACAGGGCTGCGGGGCGGGGAGCGGCCGAGACCGGGAACGACGGACGTCGGCCGGTGCGCACGGCCGGCGGCATAGACTCCGAGCTGTGCGTTTCACGGTGTTGGGGCCCGTCGGAGTGTGGCGGGGCGAGACGGAACTGACTCCGGGGCCGGCCCAGCGGCGTGCCCTGCTGGCCCTGCTCCTGACGCGGGCGGGGGAGCCCGTTCCCGTCCACGAGATGGTCGATGTGCTGTGGGGCGAGAAGGCGCCGGTCAGCTCCGTCAATGTGCTGAGCCGTCATGTGGGCGCTCTGCGAGGGGTGCTGGACACGGAGCCGTCCGGGCGGAGCACGTCGAGCCGGCTCGTACGCGGCTCCGGGGGCTACCGCCTGATACTCGGCGCGGGGGAGCTGGACCTCCAGCGGTTCCGTGCCCTGCGCGACGAGGCGGGTGCGGCCCGGGAGCTGGGCGATCCCGCCCGAGCCGCCGTGTCGCTGCTGGAGGCGCTCGCCCTGTGGCGCGGTCCCACGGCGTCGGGGATCGCGCCACAGGTGCGCGCGCACCCCGTCTTCGCGGCGGTGGACCGGGAGTATCCGGCCGCGGTGAAGGAAGCCGCCGTGGCGGCCCTCGAAGCCGGACCGGCGCTCACCGGGCAGCTGCTGCCGGTCCTCAGGCGGACGGCCGCCGCCCACCCCTTGGACGAGGTGCTCCACGCGCGCCTCGTCACGGCGCTCGTGGCGACCGGCCACCGGGCCGAGGCGTGGCACGCCTACCGGGACGTCCGTACGCGACTCGTCGACGAGCTGGGGCTGGACCCGGGACCGGAACTCCTGGCCGCCGAACAGCGGTTGCCGCGCGGCGCCGCCTCCACACCGCCGGGCCGGCCGGGGTCCGGTGCCGGTGCCGGTGACAGCGCACCCCGGCCGGCGTACGGCGGCGTACCGGAAACCCCCGTCGGCGTGAGGTGGGTCCGTCCCGCGCAACTCCCGCCCGACCTGGTCATGTTCACCGGCCGCCGCGCCGAACTGGACCGGGTGCACGCCCTCCTGGCCCCGTCGGACGATCCGCCGAACGCCGTGGTGATCAGCGCGATCGGCGGCATGGCGGGCGTCGGCAAGACCAGCCTGGCGGTGCACTGGGCCCACCAGATCGCCCACCGCTTCCCCGACGGCCAGTTATACGCCGACCTGCGCGGATTCGACCCGTCGGGTTCGGTCGCGAACCCCGCGGAGGTGATCCGCGGCTTCCTCGACGCCCTGGGCGTCCCCGCGCACCGCATACCGGCCGGCCTCGACGCGCAGACCGCCCTCTACCGGAGCCTGCTGGCCGGCCACCGGGTCCTGGTGCTGCTGGACAACGCGCGCGACACGCAGCAGGTCCGCCCGCTCCTGCCGGGCTCCGCCGGCTGCCTGATCGTCGTCACGAGCCGCAGCCACCTGCACGGCCTGGTCGTCGCGGACGGCGCCCACCCCCTCCCGCTCGGCCTCCTGACGGCCGCGGAGTCCAGGGAGTTCCTCGCGAGGCGGCTCGGCACGGAGCGGGTCGCCGCGGAACCGGCCGCCGCCGACGAGATCGTCGCACTCTGCGGCTCCCTGCCGCTGGCACTGGCCGTCGTCGGTGCCAGCGCCTCGGCCCGACCGGAGTGGAGCCTCGCGTCCATCGCCGAGAACCTGCGGGAGACCCGCGGCAGCCTCACCGGCTTCACCGGCGGTGGTCCCGCCACCGACCCCCGTACGGCGTTCTCGTGGTCCTACGACGCTCTCACGGCGGGTGCGGCGAGAGCGTTCCGCCTCCTCGCGCTCCACCCCGGCCCCGAGACGTCCACCGCGACCGCGGCGGCTCTGCTGGGCCTGCCGCTCAGGGACGTACGCCCGCTGCTCACCGAACTGGTCGGCGCGCATCTGCTCACCCCGCACTCCCCGGGCCGCTTCGGCGCCCACGAACTCCTGCGGATCTACGCCGCCGAGCTGACCGAATCGCACGACACCGCCGAGGAGCGGGACGCCGCACGCCGCCGGCTGTTCGACCACCTCCTGCACACCGCCCACCGGGCCGACAGCCTGCTCGCACCCCACCGGGAACGTCTGACCCTGCCACCGGAGGCCGCCGCCGGAGCCGGTCCGGTGGTGTTCGACAGCCAGGAGAAGGCCGCGAGCTGGCTGAACACCGAGCGTCCGGTCCTCCTCGCGGCCGTGCAGGACGCGGCCCGGTCCGGTCTGGGCGGCCACTGCTGGCAGCTCGCCGCGACACTGGAGCTCTTCCTCGACCGGCATGGCCGGTGGCAGGACCAACTGGTCGTCCAGGCCGTGGCGTTGGACGCCGCCGAGGAGCTGGGCGACCTCTCGGGACGCGCTCACGCGCACCGGGCCCTGGGCTTCGTGAACGGGCGTCTGGAGCGCCCCGCCGAGGCACGCGAACACCTGGCCACCGCGCTGGAACTGTTCGCCGCGGCCGGTGACCGGCCCGGCCAGGGGCGCGTCCACCGCTACCTCGCCTTCCAGGCCAACCGCCGGGGCCGGCACCACGAGGCGCTCGACCACTACCGCGAGGCGCACGCGCTGTACGAGGCGGCCGGTCATCTCAGCGGACAGGCGGGCATCTGCAACGAGGTCGGCTGGACCCGCATCCTGCTCGGCGCGTACGAGGAGGCCCTGGCCGACTGCCGACGGGCGATCACCATGAACCAGCGGCTCGGCGACCGCAACGGGGAGGCCGCCGCCTGGGACAGCCTCGGCTACGCCCACCACCACCTCGCCCGGTACCAGGAGGCCCTCACCTGCTACGGACACGCGCTGACCGCCTACCGCGAGATCCACGACGACTACCTGGAAGCGGACACGCTCGTCCACATCGGTGACGCGTGGCAGGCCGACGGCTCCCCCGAGCGGGCGGCGGACGCCTGGCGGCAGGCACTGACGGTCCTGGAGACCATCGCGCACCCCGACGCCGAGGACGTACGCGCCAAGCTCCGGCGCCCCGACGGGACTTGACCCGACGCGCGGCCGGTTCACGCCGTGGCGGAGGTGAACGCCCGCCCGGCGGGGCGTTCACCTTCTCGGCACGCTTTGCGCACGCCGACCCGCCTACCGTCGATGGACAGCCGGGAGGCCGCGGCACCGACTGCCGGGAGGCCGCGGCACCGGTGGCGGGGAGTCTGCGGCACCGATGGCCGGGAGGCCGCGGCGCCAGTGGCCGGGAGGCCGTGGCACCGCTCTTCCTGCCGTCCCGACAAGGAGATCTCATGGTGTGGTCCGGGGTTCACCGTGCGGCGCCGCCGATGGTCGGCCGGCACGCGGAGTGCGCGGCGATCGGAAGGCTGCTCGCATCGGTCCGTGACGGCTTCGGCGGAGCCCTGGTGCTCAGCGGCGACGCGGGAGTCGGCAAGTCCCGGCTGCTGGAGTACGCCGCCGAGTCGGCCGCGGACCTGACCGTCGTCAGGCTGGTCGGCGTGGAGGCCGAGACACGGCTGGGCTACGGCGCCCTGCACCGGCTCCTGCGGCCTCACCTAGGCCGGCTGCCGGCGCTGCCGCAGCGTCAGCGCGACGCCCTCAACGCCGCGTTCGGGCTGACCGACGCCTCGCCCTACGACCGTCATCTGGTGGGACTGGCCGCGCTGACGCTGCTCTCCGCCGCGGCCACGGCGGCGCCGATGCTCTGCCTGGTCGACGACGTGCAGTGGCTGGACCGCGAGTCGGCGGAGATGCTCGCGTTCGTGGGCCGGCGCCTGTACGCGGACTGCCTCGGGCTGCTGTTCGCCGGGCGGGACGGGGCCGGCGGCCACGACGTCTTCGGCGCCCTGCCCGCGCTCCGGCTGGAGGGGCTCGCGGAAGGGGAGGCCCGGGCCCTGCTGGCCGACGGCGTGACCGGGCACCTGGACCAGGCGGTCGCCGAGCGGCTCGTGGCCGGCACCGGAGGCAACCCGCTCGCGCTCCTGGAACTGGCGGTGAACCTGGGCCCGGAACAGCTGGCCGGAATCACCCCGCTGCCCGAACCGCTCCCGGTGAACCGGCAGTTGGAAGAACACTTCCGGCGGACGGCGGCCCTGCTGCCCGCCGACACCCAGACCCTGCTGCTGCTCATGGCCACGACACCGACGGACGACCAGGCGGCGCTGTGGCGCGCCGCCGGCGCCCTCGGGCTGTCCGTCCGGTCGGCCGCGCCCGCGATCGCCGCGGGGATACTGAACCGCGGTACCGTCGCCGAGTTCCGCCACCCGCTGATCCGGTCGGCGGTCCACTCGGCGGCGTCCCCGCAGGAGCGACGCGGTGTCCAGGCGGCCCTGGCCGCCACGAGCGCCCCCGAGCGCCGGGCCTGGCATCTGGCCGAGGCGACCGACGGTCCGGACGACAGCGTGGCCGCACAGCTCGAAGCCGCCTCCGAACTGGCCCAGACGCGCGGCGGACACTCCGAACAGGCCCTGGTCCTCACCCGGGCGGCGGAGCTGACCGCGCATCCGGGCAGGCGGGCCGAGCGCTATCTCGAAGCGGCGGCGGCACACCTCGCCTCCGGCAACCTGCCTGCGGTCCGCACGCTCCTCGAACTCGCCACCCCGGACCTGACCGGGCCGACCGCCCGGGCCCACGCGATACGGCTGCGGGCGTCCGTCGAGATGGTGTGCGCCCGCCCCCGCGAGGTGCCCGCGATGCTGCTCGACGCGGTGGCCGACCTCGGCGCCACCGATCCCGCGGCGAGCTGGGAGCTGCTGCGCGAGGCGACGTACGCGGCGATCGTCGGCGGCCGGACGATCGCGGGGACCACCGTCCGCGAGGTCGCCAAGGCCACCGCCGACGGCTGGCGCGAGACGGCGTCGCCGGCCTGGAGCCACGATCCGCTGATGGCGGCGATGGCACGCTCGATCGCGTACGGCTACGCCGCGGGCGCCCCCGCCCTCGCCGCGGCTCTGGCCCGGCTGCGCACCGCCGGCGAACTCCGGGACCGGAACACGTTCAGCGCCATGGTCAGTCTCGCGGGCGACGAGCTGTGGGACATCGAGGCCAAGCGGGAGATCCTCGGGAAGCTGGTGACGGCGAACCGTGATCGAGGGGCCCTCTACGGGCTCAGTTTCGCCCTGGTCGCCCTCGCCACCGTGGAGATCTGGGACGGCCGGTTCGCCGCCGCCGAGAGCTGCTACAACGAGGCGGACGACTACCTGGTCGCGACCGGGCACGGCGCGTCCGGAGACTTCCACAAGGTCCTGCTGTACGCCTGGACCGGTCGGGAGGCGGAGTTACGGGCCTCGGTCGCGACGATGCGCGCCATGTCCGAGGACCTGGGGCTCGTCCGGTGGACCGGCCAGGCCCTGAGCATCTTCGAGATCGGCCGTGGACGGTACCGGGAGGCGCTCGACGCCCTGCTCGCGGTGTTCGACCACGACTCGCTGGTCCTCGGCGACGTCAACCTCGCCGGCATGGTCGAGGCCGGGCTGCGGGCCGGTGACCGCAGGGCCGCCGCCATGGCCATGGAGCGCCTGGAGGAGCGCGCTCCGCTGGCCGGCACCCCGTGGGCGTTGGGGCTGCTCGCCCGCTGCCAGGCTCTGATGACCGACGGTGCCGGGGCCGAGCTGCTGTACCAGGAGTCGATCTCGCAGTTCGAGAAGGTCCCGGTGGCCGTGGAGCTGGCGTGGTCGCGCCTTCTCCTGGGCGAGTGGCTCCGCCGTCGCAGGCGCCGCGCCGACGCCCGGGTCCAGCTGCGGGCCGCGTACGAGTCCTTCGAGTCCTGGGGAGCCGCGCCCTTCGCCGAGCGGGCCAGGGCCGAGCTGCTGGCCACGGGGGAGACCGCGCGCAAACGCACCGTCGACACCCAGTGCGACCTCACCCCGCAGGAACGCCATGTCGCCCTGCTCGCCGCGTCGGGAGCGACCAACGCGGAGATCGCCACCCGGCTGTTCGTCACCACCTCCACCGTCGAGTTCCACCTCAGCCGCGTCTTCCGCAAGCTCGGCATCACTTCACGCAAGCAGATCGCACACAAGCTGAGCGACACCGACTCCGACGAATGACCGTGAACCGCCGAACGGGGCGAAGCGGAGGCGAGCCGGCTTCCCGCCTCGCCGTGCGAACGACGGGCCCGAAGGGCGCCCGACCGGGAGTCTCCCCTGGAGGGACGCCCTTCGTGCCTGCCTAGAAGAAGCCCAGCTTCTTCGGCGAGTACGAGACGAGGAGGTTCTTGGTCAGCTGGTGGTACAAGCTCGACAGCGCTCTGACCAGCAGAAGCGGTAAGAACTGACGTGCAGGATGCTGTGTTGGCCCGCGTACGGTCCGGATCTTGGAAGGGCGGTGTCGCCCTTCCTCCATGCAGCACGGGACGCTGCCGGCTGAGAGACGTGTTCATGGTCGGACGTCAGGTCGATGTGTCGTGCTGGATGACTTTCGCTTTACGACCGTTCCTGGCGGCTGTCCTCGAAGAACGCGCGGTCGACGACGCCGCTGGGGTCGTCGAGGGTGGCGAAGACGACGCGTTTCCCGGAGCGGATCGGCGGGGTCTGGACGGCGCTCTTCGCTCCGGCGACGAGGACGGCCTGGCCGTGCGGCAGGTCCTTGAGGCGGACGGCGGGGACGACGCCGAGTTCCTCCAGGAGTTCGCGGTGGTCGGTCATGAGGTGGCGGGAGGCGTCGAGTCCGAGGGTGCCGAGTTCGGCGGCGAGCCGTTCGGCGTCGTCCATGTCGGGCAGCCGCAGCGGGGCCGCGCGGCCGTCGTCGGTGAGCGTCAGCTGCCCCGGGGCCGCGTCGCGCCCGCGCCGGTGGAGTTCGGTGAGGTGCAGGAGCAGGTCGCGGCGGTTGTCGCCGAACCGGTCCAGGGCGCCGACCTGGACGAGGCGTTCGGCGACGGGGCGGGAGGGGCGGGCGCGGGTGACGAAGTCGTCGAGAGCGGCGTACGGCCGTCCCGCGGTGATCCGTTCGGCCTCGTCGTCGCTCATGCCGTGGACGTCGCCGAGCGCCAGCCGTACCCCGTACACGTCATCGGGCACCAGTTCGATCTTCTGGCGCGCCTGTGGGCGGAGCTCCGAGCACGTCCACCACGACGTGTCGTCTGCTGACCAGCTTGCCGCCGTCAGACCCGCGGTTGTCGGAGCCGACGGCGGCGTCCGTCTCGACCGACTGCGGATCGATCACCTCCGCCGCCGGCTCCGCGTCCGCCCCGGCTCCTCGCGGACCGTTGTCCGGAGTCGGTCACGGAACTCCTTGACCAGTGGATCGCCGAGCAGCACTTCCCCCACCTGATGCAAAGCCGGGGACTCAGTCCGGTGCACCAGCCTGAAGCTGCGTGTGCTGCGGGGCGAGGTGCAGGTGACGGTCCGGGACCGGAGGCACCGTATGGCCGGCTTCCGCGGTGTCTGTCTCGGCGTGCTCGTCGGCGCCGGGCGTGCGGTCTCGGTGGCCGACCTGGTCGGTGAGCCGGTGCCGGGTTTCCTCCTTCCAGGGAGCCGCCCAGATCTGGACGAGGTGCTCTTCCACGACGGCGTCACCCTCATCGGCGTGGACATCGCCGACTTCGGCTGCGGCGTCCCGGCCACGGGCATGGATTCGGAATCTCCACCACTGGTGTTCGCCCGGATCTCCGTGGAGGGGCACTTCGTCCAGATCGCTGGAGAGGGGGTCGCCGACCAGAGGGCCCTCGGCCGGAAAGTACAGGCTGACCTCCACGACCTCGTCCCAGCCCTCGCAGTCCAGCGGCGGCTCAGCGGCAGCTACAGCGAACACGAGACCGACATCGCCGTAGGAGGTGCCGGTCAGGACGCGGGCGTAGGTCGACTCGCCGTTGACGCGGACGAGGCCGTTGCCTTCGGCTCTTTCACCGGTGCCCGGTTCCTCGGCATCCGTGTCGAACATGACGTACTGATGGTGCGAAACCTGGACTCGGCCTGGCCTCTGAACGGTCATCGTTCTCCGATCCTGAACTCCGGACACCGTGCTGTGGTCCACACGCCCGAACCACAGCACGGATCTCGCGCGTCGCCTCAGACCGCGACCCAGAAGCCATCCTTGTCCATGACTCGCTCCTGTTTGTAGAAGCCGATGAGCAGGCCGCCCTGTTGGTTCTGTTCCGTGGCCGGGACCATGGCGATGCCGCGGCTCGCCTTCGGCAGCGCCGTGCCTCCTTCATAGGTTCTGGCGAACGGATACTCGTCGCACGACTTACCGGGGACAGGCGTCACGCGCCCGCAGACGGCCCGGCGGTTCGCGTTGGCCTTCGCATCGTCGGTGAGGCGGTGCAGCGGGTGTCCGGAGCCAGGCTTTCCGTAGTGACCGCCCTTGCCCTGGATGTTGCGGATGTTCTTGGCGATGTTCGGCAGAGTGCTCATGCTCGTCAGGGTGGGCTGGTACTTCGGAAAGACACAGCCCGGGCTGAGGATACGGCGGGTGTTGGCCGCGTTCCAGAAGGAGTCGTCGCAGCGGAAGCCCAGCGAGGAGTACGAGAAACCTCCCAGGGTGTAGCCCGGCTTGGTGAATGTGAAGGTGTACTTGGCTGCGCTGTTGTGGGTCTTGTTCTTCTTGACCCCGTCGCTGTAGTCGACCGTGCCCGAGAAGGCCGCACCCAGCGTGTGCGGGGTGACACGGTTGGTCGCTTTGCACGGGTTGCCGCAGGAGACTGACATCCCCATACGGATACCGCCGCCGCTTTTGACGATCACCGCTTTGCTGACGCGTGTGGTCTCCGACCACTTCAGCGTCTTCTTGTTGAGCGTCATCTCATGACTGATCGTGAACGTGGCCCGCCCGATCTCGGCTCCGTTGCGCAGCACCTGGACTCTCGCCTGGGAGGTCAGGCACGCCACGCTCCGGTTGTAGACAACCGCGTTGACTCTACAGGTGGCACCGGAACTGACAGCCGCGACCGCCGGGCTCTGAGTCACCCTCAGTTCGCTCCGCCCCGGTCCGGCTTGAGCCGCACCCGTACATGTCCCCGCAACGGCAAGCACCGCGGCCGCGATCACAGCGGTGCGTATTTTCCCCGACAACAAGGTGTTTCCCCCTAGCCGTCGCATCGTCCAGGCACCCTGCGCACCCGTCATGACGACAGCGCGACGAAGCTATGGCCAACGCCACACCATAATGTGATCATTTTTACCAAAAGGCCGAATAGCCCCACGGGAATGTCCGATTCCCACCTCTCGCACCAGGACTCGCTCGGCACTCACGCCTGCCGTGTCCGGCAGGCGTTGCGGTGAGGCGGCAGTCCCTGCCGGATCGGCCGTTTCACCGGCTGGACGACAGGGGCGTGACCTGCGGTCGCGATCGCGTGCGGGAGTGCTGAGCGAGCCGGCCAGGGCGTCAGCGTCGGTGGTGAGTCCGCACCGCCGGTCGAAGGACGTCTCGTCGGGCTGGTACTCCAGCCGGACTTCTGTATTTCTGCTGTTCAACGGCCTGGTGGTGGCGGGTCAGGCGGCTAACAGACCATACGGAGAGGGCCGGCCGGAACATCGGTAGCTCGATGTTCCGGCCGGCCCTCTCCGCTGCTGCCCCAAGTGCGCAGGTGCTCGCGAACGCCGGGAAACTGGCGAGGCGTACTCAATACCGCAATCACCCACATTGGTGAATATATGTGCCATTTGGTGTTCGTTGGGTATGTCGGTCTTGACGTTCTCCCTCCCGTCAATCCCCTGGAGTCCCCATGAAACACCTCCGCCTGGCCGTGCTCGCCACTGTCGGAACCCTCTGTGCCGCCGCCCTGTGCACCGGGGCCGCCACGGCCGACGCCGACCCGGCTCCCGTGCGGGTGCAGACCCCCCACACGATCAACGTAGGGCGCCCCCAGACCGTGGCCCCCCATTCGGGGACCAACGTCAACGTCCCCTGTCAGTCACCCGAGCAGAGTTCCGGAGGGGGTGTCCGGACCACCGGCACCGGAGTCTTCATCGCCGCCTCTTGGTCCTCGGCGGGCTGGGAGGCCGACGTCTACAACGAGTCCAACAGCCCGCAGACGGTCACGCCCGTGGCGATCTGCACCACGCAGCGTCACACACGCCGATCGAGCATCCCCACCGTGCGTGTGCCGGCCGGGCAGTCGGGGCTCGCCCGCGCGTTCTGTCCCGCCGGCATGGTGACCACCGGCGGCGGAAACATCGGCGGCACCCAAGGCGCGAGCCGGATGTATATGAGCCAGTCGTCCGACATCGGCGCCAGCGAATGGGTCGTACAGGCGTTCAACCACTCCGCGTTCGAGCAGCAGCTCCCCGCTCAGGTGGTGTGTACCGACACCCCCCACAGCGCGCGGGCCAGCGGCGGCACACAGCTGACCCAGGGCGCCACGGGAACCGCTCACATCGACTGCCCTGCCGGTGAGGTGCCGACCGGGGGCGGCGGCCTCGGCAACCCCGCCGTGCAGTTCAACGAGTCGTACCCCACGGCCACCGGATGGACCGTGCGCGCCACCAACAACGGCAGCCAGCCGCTCACTCTGTTCGCCCGAGTGACCTGCACACGACCCTGATCCCAGGTGGCGCGGAACCGGTCGGGATGTCAGCGGTTGACGCTCATGCGGAGCATTGCCGACGCGTTCGGCCACGTCTGTGGACGCCCAGTGCCGAGCCCGGCCGCCCGCTTCAGCTTTCATCCATACCAGGACAACGACAACCACCAGCTCAGGACATGAAGTCCCACTGGAGTACTCAAGGTTGTCCCGTAAGCGATCTTGAGGGTCGTAGGGGCGGGCGGCCGGGGCCCGGTCATCCGGTGAGGACGAGGTTGTACAGGCGGGCGATGCCGAGCATGGCGTAGTGGACGCCGTCGCCCTTCAGGCGGCAGTCACGGAGGATCTTCCAGCCCTTCATGCGGGCGAAGGTGTGCTCGACGCGTGCCCGAACCCGTATGTGCGCGCGGTTGTGTGCCTCCTTCCAGGCCGGGAGTTCCTTGCCTCTGGCTCGGCGGTGCGGAATGACGAGTCCGGTGCCCTGGTAGCCGCCGCCAGCGATGGTTGTGGTGCGGCCGACGGCGTCCTTGGCGCCGGATTCCTCCCAGCCACGGGAGTCATGACGGTTGCCGGGCACAGGCCGGTCGACTATCACGACCGCCCTGGTGTCGGTGTCGATGACGACCTGGTGGGCGGTGGAGCAGCGATAGTTCTTGGACTGCTCGGCAATGCTGCGGTCGCGGGTCGGTACAAGGGCGCCGTCCACGATCAGCACTGCGTCCTTCGCGAACCGCCTGCGTGGCGTGAGCGCGAGCTTCGGGCCAAGGCGGTCGATGATGCGACTGGCCGCGGACTTCGACACACCGAACAGCGGCGCCAGTTGCCGTAACGTCACGTTGGTCCGCCAGTAAGCGGTCACCAGCAGCACACGGTCTGCCAGTGACAGCCTCCACGGGCGCCCGCGACTCGGAGGGTCGGCTCCCTCTCTCTGCAGCTGGGTCACCAACTTGCCCAAGGTGCGCGGGCTCAGTCCCGTGAACGGGGTTGTCCAGGACGGCTCCGCCGCCGTGATCACACCAGCCATCCAGAGATCTGGGCACCGAGCAAGTAAGGGGACGAGATGGGACTGATGCTCTTCCCAGGTGACGACGACGTGGCGAGCCCAGACGTCTCCTGGTCCTACACCGGCTTCAGCCTGTTCAGGAAGTGGTTGGCCCAGGCCGAGGGGTTTACGCTCGCCGAAATGGACGGCTTCGGCGGAGACCGCCAATGGTCCAGCGTCTCCACCACGCTGGTGCCACTACTCAACCATCCAGACGACGATGGCCCCGACCTCACGCCTGCACAATGCGCGTCGATGTTGCCCCGGCTGACAGCAATTCTCGACCAACGTCAGCCTGACGACGGCGATCCTGTCCACCGACGGCTCATCGAAGACGTCAGTCAGCTGGGCACTGTCCTGTGGATCTGCGTGGACAAGGACGTCGAGCTCATCTTCGGCTAGCCCCAGGAGCGCGGCTTGGCCCGTTGTTGAAGGGACGGCCCGCGGTTATTGGGACAACCTTTAGCTGCGTGAATGACGAAGTCAGAGGGTGCCTGACCAGGAGAAATGCCTGGTCAGGCACCCTTTCGCGTGCCTCTAGAAGAAGCCCAGCTTCTTCGGCGAGTACGACACGAGGAGGTTCTTGGTCTGCTGGTAGTGCTCCAGCATCATCTTGTGCGTCTCCCGCCCGATCCCCGACTGCTTGTACCCGCCGAACGCCGCGTGCGCCGGGTACGCGTGGTAGCAGTTGGTCCAGACGCGGCCAGCCTGGATCGCGCGGCCCGCCCGGTACGCCGTGTTGACGTCACGGGTCCAGACACCGGCCCCGAGGCCGTACGCCGTGTCGTTGGCGATCTTGATGGCGTCGTCGAAGTCGTCGAAACCGGCGACGGAGACGACGGGCCCGAAGATCTCCTCCTGGAAGACACGCATGCGGTTGTCGCCCTCGAAGATGGTCGGACGGACGTAGTACCCGCCCTTCAACTCGCCGTCGTACTCGGCGCGTTCACCACCCGTGAGGATCTTCGCGCCCTCCTTCTGGCCGATCTCGATGTACGAGAGGATCTTGGAGAGCTGCTCGCTGGACGCCTGCGCGCCGATCATCGTCTCGGTGTCGAGCGGGTGCCCCGGTTTGATCAGCTCGGTGCGGGCGACGGCCGCGGCGAGGAAGTCGGGGTAGTTGCCGCGCTGGATCAGCCCCCGGGAGGGGCACGTGCACACCTCGCCCTGGTTCAGCGCGAACATCGTGAACCCTTCGAGGGCCTTGTCGCGCAGGTCGTCGTCCTTGTCCCAGACGTCGTCGAAGAAGATGTTCGGCGACTTCCCGCCCAGCTCCAGCGTCACCGGCTTCAGGTTCTCCGCCGCGTACTGCATGATCAGCCGCCCGGTCGCGGTCTCCCCGGTGAACGCGACCTTCGCGACGCGCGGGCTCGACGCGAGCGGCTTGCCCGCCTCCAGACCGAAGCCGTTGACGATGTTCACGACCCCCGGCGGCAGCAGGTCGGCTATCAGGGACATCCAGTAGTGGATCGAGACGGGGGTCTGCTCGGCCGGCTTGATCACGACCGTGTTGCCCGCAGCCAGCGCCGGCGCGAGCTTCCACGTCGCCATCAGGATCGGGAAGTTCCACGGGATGATCTGCGCGACCACCCCGAGCGGCTCGTGGAAGTGGTACGCGACCGTGTCCTCGTCGACCTCGCTGAGCGAACCCTCCTGCGCCCGCACCGCCCCCGCGAAGTACCGGAAGTGGTCGATGGCGAGGGGGATGTCCGCCGCCAGCGTCTCGCGCACCGGCTTGCCGTTCTCCCAGCTCTCCGCGACCGCCAGCGCCTCCAGGTTCGCCTCCATCCGGTCGGCGATCCTCAGCAGGACGTCCGAACGCTCCGTCGCCGACTTCCGCCCCCAGCCGGGCGCCGCCGCGTGCGCCGCGTCCAGGGCCTTCTCCACGTCCTCCGCCGTGCCCCGCGCCACCTCGGTGAACGGCTGCCCGTTCACCGGGCTCGGGTTCTCGAAGTACTGCCCGCGCGCCGGCGGCACGTACTCCCCGCCGATGAAGTGGTCGTAACGCCCCTGGTAGGAGACGAGCGCCCCCTCCGACCCGGGCGCGGCGTAACGAGTCATCCCATGCCTCCCTCACCAGCGCTGCCCGCCGTTGGACAGCTCCCTCGGACCGTACGCACCGGGACGTTGCACCGACGTTGCGCGCCGCACCGGCACCGGACGCCGCGAGCCACGCCCCCGCCCCTACAGCTCCCAGCCTCCCGTCCCCGTCAGCTCTGCCTCCAGCGCCGCGAGCCGCGCCCGCACCGGCGCCGTCGGCCGGACCGCCGCGAGCGCCCGCCACACCTCCAGGTCGTCCTCACCCCACGGAGCGTGCGCCCAGTCGGTCAGCAGGTCCGGGTCCCGCCCCGCGATCAGCGCCGCCCGCACCCCGTCCGCGAGCTGCCGCCTGAGCCGCGTCACCGCGGGTGCCCGCGAGGCCGGCAGCAGCGGGCCGCCGTACGCGGAGAGCGCCGCCGTCACCGCGCCGGCCGCCAGCCTGCGTTCCACGACGGCGACGTCCGACTCCACCGGGACGGTCAGCCGGTACGGCCGTGAGGCGAGCAGCTCCGGGCCCAGCACCCCGCGCAGCCGGGCCAGTTCGGCGCGCAGGGTCACCGGCGTCACCGACTCGTCCTCGTACAGCGCGCACAGCAACTCGTCCCCGGTCAGCCCCTCCGGGTGACGGGCCAGCAGGACGACGATCTCGCTGTGCCGTCGGCTCAGCCGCACCTGCCTGCCGTCCACCGTCAACCGCGCCTCGTCCCGCCCCAGCGCCGCCAGTTCGGACGACTCGACGGCCGGCCGGTCCCGCGCCAGCAGCGCCAACTGCCCCTCCGCCGCCCGCGCCACCGCCTGCACGAACCCCAGGCTGTGCGGATGCGCCAGCGCGTTCCCGCCCGTCACGTCCACGGCGCCGAGCACCCGCCCGGTCCGCGGATCGTGCACCGGGGCCGCCGCGCAGGTCCAGGGCTGCGCCTGCCGCGTGAAGTGCTCCGCCGCGAACACCTGCACCGGCCGGTCCACCGCGACCGCCGTCCCCGGCGCGTTCGTCCCCACCGCGCTCTCTGCCCACCGCGCGCCGGGCACGAAGTTCATCCGCCCCGCCTTCCGCCGGACCGCCGCGTCCCCCTCGACCCACAGCAGCCGGCCGTGCGCGTCGCACACTGCGAGCAGATGCGCCCCGTCCGCCGCGAAGGGCGCCATCAGCTCCCGCAGCAGTGGCATCACCGGCGCCAGCGGATGCTCCGCCCGGTAGGCCCCGAGCGCGCCCTCCGACAGTTCCACGTCCGCCGTGCGGTCCGGCCCCACTCCGGCCCGCGCGGACCGCCGCCACGAGTCGGCGACCACCCGGCGCACCGGCTGCGCGACCGTCCCCGCGACCGTGAACGTCTCGTGCGCCCGCCGCAGCGTACGGACCCGCTCGGCGGGGTCGGCCCCGGGTTCCAGGGCCACCCAGAGATCGGTCAACTCGGCCTCCCGGAAGGTGGGATCGGGCGGTGCGGGGTGCTGGGACGGCGCTGTTCGCCGCGCGTCGGGCGTGCTTTCGGCCATCGTCACTCCGGGGGCGCACGCCGACAACCGTCGCGGCACCACTCGCCCGGATCGGGCCGCTCAGACCTGGGCGACGAGTCTCATGTACCGCGCCCAGTCCCAGTCGCGGCCCGGGTCCGTGTGGTCGCTGCCCGGCACCTCGTAGTGGCCGATGACGTGCGCCCGGTCCTTGGGGATGCCGTACCGGTCGCAGACCGCCGCGGTGAGCCGCGCGGAGTGCTCGTACAGCGCGTCCGTGAAATAGGCCGGCCGGTCCACCCAGCCCTCGTGCTCGATGCCGACGCTGCGCGCGTTGTACTCCCAGTTCCCCGCGTGCCAGGCGATGTCCGCCTCCCGCACGCACTGGGCGACCCGGCCGTCGGAGGAACGGACCACATAGTGCGCGGACACGCGTTTCTTCGGGTTCTGGAAGATCGTCAGGGCCTTGTCGAACGACGTCTGCGTGACGTGGACGACCACGAGGTCGACGGGATGCCGAGGGGAAGGGCGGTCGGAGACGGTGTAGTTGGCGGCGACGGCCGGCGCCCACAGAGCCGACGGGTAGTCGGCGGCCTGCGTCTGCGCTCCGGCTCTCGGCTCGGGCAGCACCACGGCCGAGGCCGCGGCCAGTGCGGCGCCCTTCAGCAGCTGCCGCCGGCCGGGGAGAGGACTGGCTCGGTTCATACAAGGCCCTTCTGTCACGGGGAAGTTCGCCGCCCCGCCGCTGCGGTGCGTGTGATCACACCGTACGGCGGCCGGGCAACCCGCAAGTGGGCCCTTCGGGAATCTGTGGACAGACCAGGGCCTGTGGATAACGCGCTCACTCGAAAGGAGTAATTCCGCTTCCGCAGGCGGGGGTTGTCCACAAGATGGATCGTTTCTCCTCGCCCCGAGGCCCGATGATCACACCGGACCGGCTCCGCTTCACCCAGCCCCGGCCCCGACCCCCACGGGATCGTCCAGCACCCCCCGCACCACCGAGTGCGCCGCCCCCAGCAACGGCCCCTCCGACCCCAGCCGCGACACCGACACGGGACACACCGGCCCCGCCGTCCGCCTGGCCAACTCCGCCTCCAGCGACGGCAGCAGCCACGGCGCGAGCCCGGCCAGCGCCCCGCCAAGGACGACCCCTTCCGGGTCCAGCAGATTCACCGCTCCGGTGAGCGCGATCCCGAACGCCGTCCCCGCCTCCCGCAGCGCCCGCCGCACCGCCTCGTCCCCGTCCGCCGCCCGCCCCGCGAGCAGCCCGACCCGGTCACCGCCCGGCGCCAGACCGGCCGCCCGCAGGACGGCCTCCTCCCCGGCGTACTGCTCCAGGCACCCCCGCCCGCCGCACACGCACTCCGGCCCGTCGGGATGCACCGGCACATGCCCCAGCTCGCCCGCGAACCCCCGCTTCCCCCGCAGCAGCCCGCCGTCCACGACGACCGCCGCGCCGATCCCGATCTCGGCCGACACGTGCAGGAAGTCGTCCGGGGTGTCCTCGCCCAGCCAGAGTTCGGCGAGCGCCCCGAGATTGGCCTCGTTGTCCACGGTGAACGCCGGCTCCCCGGGCAGCAGCCCGCCGAGATCGACGTCGTGCCAGTCGAGGTTCGGCGCGCGCACGACCGTACGCCCGTCCCGCGCCACCAGCCCCGGGACGGCCACGGCGAGCCCGGCCGCCCACAGCCCCTGCTCCCGCGCCTCCGCGACGACACCCCGCACCAGCTCGTCCAGCTCCGCGACGACCGGACCGGGGGAGCGGCCCCGGTTCGTGCCCTGCCGTTCGGCACGCGCGCGTACCTCACCGCGCAGGTCGACCGCGCAGACCGCCAGATGGTCGACGCCGATCTCCGCGCCGATCCCCGCGGGGCCGCGCCGGGACACCGCGAGCGCCGACCCCGGCCGGCCCACCCTCCCCGGCCGCTCCGGGCCCAGCTCCTCCAGGAGCCCGGCCCGTATCAGCTCGTCCACCAGCGTCGACACGGCCGTCCGCGTCAGCCCGATCCGGGACGCCACCGCCGCCCGGGACAGCGATCCCTCCGCGCTGACGGCGTGCATCACGCGCGCGAGGTTGCGCCGCCGCATGCCCTGCTGGGTGTCGGAGGACACCCGGCCGGCGGCGGTGGGACGGGGGTCGTGCAGCGGGGCGGTCATACGGGGGCGTCCTTCGGCCGACGGGTCAGGAGTCCGTCGAGGTTCTTCCGATATCAACCCAGTTTTGCCCTGTCCCTGTCGTTTCCGCAGCCCGGTGACGTACGGCTGTGCGGAGCGCTCCGGTGCCGCCCCGCCCCCTCGTGATCCTTCCCCCTCCCGCGTGCCCTCTGACGGGCCATTTCTGGACAGTACCCCAGTTGCTCCGGGTGCCCTCGTCCCGTGCGACGGGATCAGCCGGCCAGCCGGTGGACGGCGCCGGTGGCGATGCCGGCCACGTGGCCGGGGGTGGCACCGGGCGTGCCGGTCAGCTCGACGATGCCGACGCGCAGACCGCTGCGGATCACCGCGACACCACCGGCGGCCTCGCCGTCGCCGTTGTAGGACGGGTACCAGTTGCCCCGGCCGTCCTCGACGGTGAACGCGTGCGCCTTGCCGTAGTACCAGTGCCCCGCCGGCTCGTTCTGGCAGCCGCGCACCAGCTTGTTGAGCTGCGCCTCGTACGATGCCGCCGACGTGGCCGTGGAACCGGCGGCGACGGACTCGGTCAGCAGGGTGCCCTTGGTGGCGAACGACCAGGCCGCCTCGGCGTAGGCGACGCTCTTCCCCCTGGTCAGCGTGCGCATCGTCTCCTCGCCGGAGCACGCGGAGAGGGACTGCTCGCCGGTCAGGGCCACGGTCGCGCCGACCGGGGACAGGCCCTGTCGGACGAGGTCCTCGCTCTGCAACAGGTTGCCGGTGCCGAGGGAGGGCTCGGCGGACGGGGTGGCGCTCGCGGCGGCGGGGTGCGTGCCGACGGCGATCGCGATCAGGGCGGCGCAGGCGGTGGCGACCGCTCCCGCTGTGCGACCGCGACGCGAGGACCTCTTGCCGGCTGCCTGGTGGTCGAACATGTCGAACATCTCGTCTCCTGTCCGGTGGTGACGCGGTTGGCGTCGTACAACCAGGGAGATGCCGCAGGTCCGCGAGATGTTGGAGGGAAAGTCGCGGCAAGGGGTGTGATCTGGGTCACTCGCCGGGGTGGGCTCGGGACGGCTTCAGAGCCGTGTCACGGCCGTACGGACGATCCGCGTCATCGCCGCCGTGTCCAGGCAGGCGCCGACCTCCAGGACCCCGTAGTGGGAGCCGCTCCGGAGCACGGCGATGCCGCCGCACGGCTCCTTGCCGCGCGGCGCGGCCCCCGTGGTGTTCAGGTCACCGCCGTAGGTGCCCATCCAGCTCGCGGTGACACCCGGAGCGACGGTGATCGTGCGCGTCGGCCCGTACACCCAGTGGCCCGCCGGTTCCGTCTGGCACGGCACCTCCTCCAGCAGCAGGCGCTCGGCGAAGTTCTGCGCCAGCGTCGCGGTCCCGGCGTCGGCGGCGACCTCGCGCGCCACCTGATCCTTCAGGTCGACCGCCAGCGTCGGGTCGTCCGGGTCCGTGTTCTCGATCGTCACGAACCCGCGGAAGTGCGCGCCAGGCCCTCCCAGGGTCTGGCTGAGGGTCTTCTCCCCGGCGCAGGCCGCGTTCGCGTACCTGCCGTCCCCGAACCGGTCCCGCACGTGGACGCGCTGCGAGAGCCCGAACGCGTCCGGCGTCAGCAGATTCCTGTCCGTCACAGGGCCATCGGCGGGCTTCGCCCCAGTCGAGGGGGTACCCGATGGAGACGCCACAGCGTCGGCCGCCGTCGAGCGGGCGGGCAGCACGAACCGGCCCGTCAGCAGACCGAGCCCGACGGCGGCCGTCAGGATGACGGCGATCGTCCGGATGCGCACGGCGGCGCCCCCTCCCTGTCGCCCAGGCCGCGCGACGTCTCAGCGGTCATCGGCGAGACGGTCCCGCATGAAGCGGCGAGCCTGGTGGATACGGTCCTTGACAGTACCCAGGGGAGCGTTGGTCGCCTCCGCGACCTGCGCGTACGTCAGGTCCCCCAGATCGCGCAGCACGAAGGACTCCACCAGCGCCGGATGCCGCTTCTCCAGCGCCGTCAGCGAGTCCATCAGGTCCAGGCGGGTGCCCGCGATGACGCTCGTGGTGCGGGGATCGGCGCCCTCGGGGAGGAACGCGTGACTGTCCTCCGCCCGTCGGCGCATCGAGCGGTACGTGGACCTGGCGGCATTCGAGGCGATCACGGTCACCCACCCGAGGAACGAGCCCCGTCCGCTGTAGTCGTGCAGATGGGTGCTGATGGACAGCAGAGCGTCCTGCGCGGCCTCCTCGGCGTCGGCGTGGTGCGGCAGGAAACGGGAGCAGCGGCGTACGACCGTGGGGCGGAGCCTGGTCAGCAGGCGCTCCAGGGACGCCCGGTCACCTGCCTGCGCGCACGCCACGAGCCGCGTCAGCTCGTCCTCGTCGATCATCCCGTTCCCCCTCGTTCACGCACGACCCCGCACTCCACTGACCTGGACTCCACCCGACCACCCCGCAGTTCCCGGCCGACGCCTCGGGCAGAATGTCGCCGCATGCGGAAGCTTGGTCGTTACCTCCTCGAAGACAGACTGGGAGCCGGTTCGTTCGCGACCGTCTGGAGGGCGTACGACCCCGAACTCGACACGGACGTCGCGGTCAAGGTCCTGGCCGACAACTGGGCCGCGAACGCCGACGTACGGCAGCGGTTCCTGGCGGAGGCGAGGCTGCTGCGGAGGATCGCCAGCCCACGTGTCGTGCGCGTGCACGACGTCGGTGTCCAGGACGACCGCCCCTTCTTCGTCATGGACTACGTCCGGGGCGGCACGCTGGCCGAGAAGGTCGGGCACTGCGGGCCCGAGGAGGCGCTCCGGCTGGCGGCCGAGGCCGGATACGCCGTGCAGGTGCTCCATGACGCGGGCGTCGTCCACCGTGACGTCAAGCCGTCGAACCTCCTGATCGACGCCGGCCGCACACCTGCCGCCGTACTCGTCGCTGATCTCGGCAGCGCGAAGCGACTGGCGGACGCGTCGGGGCTGACCGTGACCACGGGCACGCCCGCCTACATGGCACCCGAACAGGCCCTCCAGACCGGCGGGTTCGACGGGAGGGCCGACGTGTACGCCCTCGGTGTCGTCACCTACGAGCTGCTGACCGGGCACAAGCCCTTCGGCCCCGGCGGTCGCGCGACCCTCCTCGCGACGCAGACCCCGCCGCCGTCACCGACGATCCCCGTGGAACTGGGAGTCCCGAGAGGCGTCGACGCCCTTCTGCGCGCCGCTCTGTCCGTGGAACCCGAGGACCGTCCGCGCACCGCGCGGGACTTCGCGGACGCGCTGTCTTCCCAAGGAGCCCAAGGAGCCCATGGAGTCCACGGCGCTCAAGGAGTCCAAGGAGCCCGAGGCGGAGAGGAGCCGGCGTCGGCCACGCGCTCATGGCCGACCCCCCTTGTCGTCTGGCTCGCGGCAGCCGTCGTGTTCCTCGTGACGACGGCGGTGACCTGGGCGGTCCGCTGAGGGCGCGGCAGCCGTCGGGCTACCCGGAAACCCTCGCCGTCAACCCTTCAGCGGCAGATCCGGCAGGGCCTCCTGCGCCCACGGGGCGAGACCGGCGGGCAGCCGGGCGACGAGGGCCGCGAGCCGCTCGACCGCACGGACGGCGTCGAGGTCGTAGTCGGCCGGATCGTCGCCGGTGCCGCCGTCCTGGGGGTCGTCCGGCTGGTCCCTGAGGACGGTGAGGACGTCCCGCCCCTGGACCGACCACTCCCTCGTCCCCGTGTCGAGCATCGCCCGCACGGTCTCCTCGGTGACCAGTGCCTCGGCGAAGTCCGGCCGCAGGGTCTCGATCTCCAGGGCGTACCGGTTGCGGCGGCCCCGCAGCGCGACCCGGACGGAAGGGAAGGCCGCGTCCAGATGCACGGCGCAGACGGTCACATGGTGGTGCTGCCAGGCCGGGAACGGCGCGAAGGGTTCGGGCTCGAAGGCGTCCGCGACCGTGAACCGCACGCCTTCGTGGGTGCCGGACATCACCGCGAAGGGGGCCCGGAGCCCGGCCCGGGGCGGGGCGTTCAGCACCTCGGCCGGAGTGGCTGACAGCCGTTGCAGAGGGCCGGGCTTCCACCGCCGGGTGAGAGACGGCAGCCGGTCCTGGAACGCCCATCCACGGGCCCGCGCGAACGCTCCCCGCTCGGCCACGGTGACGGCTTTCGGCGGGCGTCGCCGGAAGTACGGCAGGGCGTAGTAGAGGGCTGTCAGGGCGCCGTACCCGGCCACGGCTACCGGCCAGTGCACCCATTGCAGCGTCCAGCCGGCGAGGAGGAGACCGGCCGCCGCCAGGAAGTACGGTGAGAAGCTCTGGAGGGGTGTCCCGCCCGCCCGGTGCCGGGAACTCCACACCGTCTCGTCGCTCCCCGGCACCTGGTCCGGCGCCTCCGTACGGTTGCAGGCCACGGCCGCCACCAGGTTGACCAGGCCGAACACCAGGGCGATCGGAACGGCGACGAGACACGCGGTCGCCCAGTCGCCGTCCCGCGCGTCGGCGACGGCGAACCAGACGGCCGTCAAGGCGCCCAGCAGCGCCGGCGGCAGACATCCCAGACCCGAGTACGCGAGCATCGTCGTCCCCCTCCTCCGTAGAGAGTGCCGCTCTCTAAGACTGCTGCCGGCGCCGTGCCGCCATCAGGCCGATCAGGCCCACGATCGCGAGCGGGGCCGCGACGAGGGTGACGACCGGTGCCCCGGCGACGAGGCCGAACGCGTTGCCGAGCACTCCGACGAGGAGCAGGGCCCTCCATCCGGCGAGGCTGCCGTTCGTCTGCTGCTGTGCCATGTCACTGCCTCCGCTCGTCGGGCCTGATGGAGCCGCACCGTAGGCCGCCGGTGCTTCCTCCCGCCGCGCGTGTGCCCTCCCCGGAGGGCATCGGAGCAGGTCGGACCGGGTGGGGTGGCGGTGCGGGAAGTCCCCGGAGCGGGCCGGACCGGGAGTCCGCAACAGGCTCCCGTCCCCAGGGCGTTCCGCCTAAGATCGCTGAGATGGAAGAGCCGGAGCCCCCGGAGTCACCGAGAGCGGCGTTCGCCGACGCGCTGACGCGGCTTCGGCGCCGAGTGCCGGATCTGTCGGACGAGGTGCTGGCCCGCCGGGCGAGCCGTACGGCCCTGCCGTCCGGGCGCCGCGTCGACGTCAACGCCCGCCGCCTCGGCGAGTGGCTGAGCGGACGGTCGGTGCCCCGTGACTTCCACGCCGTGATCGCCCTGGTACGCGCCGTCGAGTCGGCGGCGGGCCCCGCCGGTCCGCGCTCCTCGATCGCCGACTGGGAGCGGCGGTGGCGCGCGGCCTGTGAGGACCGCGCCGCCGCAATGCCCGCGCCGCGTCCCGCGGCCACCGTCGACGAGGTGGTCATCGGCCGCCCGCCGAGCGACGCGGCCTCGCTGCGGGAGCGGACGGCCCTGTCGGGCGCGATCGACGCGGCGCTGGAGGACGACGCGGTGCGGGAGGTCGTCCTCACCGGCGCGGGCGGAGTCGGCAAGTCGCAGCTCGCCGCGGCGGCCTTCCACCGGTTCCGGCAGCCCGGCGGGGTACGGGTGTGGGTGCCCGCCTCGTCCCGCCAGTCCGTTTTCACGACGTACGCGCGCGCGTGGCGGGTGGTCGCGGGCGGGGAGAGCGGAAGCGGCTGGGACGACGAGACACAGGCCGACCTCTTCACGGCCTGGCTGCGGACGACGACGCGGCCATGGCTCGTGGTCCTGGACGACGTCGACGACCCGGCCGACCTGCGGGGCGTCCGGCCGGCCGGTGAGCACGGCAAGAGCATGGTGACGACCCGTCGGCGGGACGCGGCGCTGATCCGCCCGTCCGCACGGATCGTGCCGGTCGGAACCTTCGCCCCCGAGGAGGCCGTCGACTACCTCCGCTCACGGCTCACGGCCGACGAGGACGGCACAGGGGACCTGCGCGCCCTGGCGGACCGGCTCGGACACTTCCCGCTCGCCCTGTCCCAGGCGGCGGCGTTCCTCATCGACACCGGCATGCCCCTGACCACGTACCGCCGCCTCCTCGACGACCAGCGGCAGACGCTCTCCGATCTGCTGCCGGCCACCTCCCCGGCGGACGAGCACGGCGAAACCGTGGCCACCGCCTGGCAGCTCGCCCTGGACCGGGCGGAGACACTCGCGCCCGCCGGAAGCGCCAGAGCCACCCTGGAACTTCTGTCGATGCTCGCACCGGACGGCATCACGGAGGCGCTGCTGCACACGCGGGCGGCTCGCCGCTGGATCGTGCGCGCGGGGGACGGCCACGCCGAACGGGCCGTGCTCCTCTCGCTGCGGGCCCTGCACCGGCTCAGCCTGGTGACCCACGACCCCTCTCGCACACCCGCCTCGGTCGAGGTGCACGCCCTCGTGCAGCGCGCGGCGCGCGAGAGCGTGCCGGAGCAGCTCCGGCCGCGCCTGGCCGTGGCCGCCGCCGACGCGGTCGAGGAACTCTGGTCGGCCACGGCGGAGTGCGCGTACGAGCCCGAGACGCAAGCGGGCCTGTACCGCAGCGTCGAAGCCCTGCGCCGGACGGCGGGCCTCGACCTGCTGGGGGACGGGCGCATGCACCCCGTCCTGCGCCGGATCGGCCCCTACCTGGCCGGACTGGGCCGAGACCTGGCCGCGCGGGACGTCTGCCAGGAACTACTGGCACCGGCACGCGCCCACCTCGGGGACGAGCACCGCGACGTCCTGTACCTGCGCTGCCGCGTGGCCCTGGCCGCCGGCGAACTGGGGGACGCGGCGTCGACCCGGGCGGAGCTGGAACACATCCGCCGGGACGCCGAACGGATTCTGGGCCCGAGGGACCCCGACACCCTGACGGTACGGCTGCACGAGGCCCGTTTCCGGATGGAGGAGGGCGCGGTGGCCGCCGCCCTGGACGACTTCACCGAACTCGCAGGCCGGGCCGCCGACGGACTCGGCGCGGACCACGCCCTGGTGATCGACGCGCAGAGTCATGCCGCTCTCTGCCGCGGCCTGGCGGGCGACGCCATCGGCGCGCGGGACGCCTGCGCCGCTCTCGTCGAGGTGCTGGAGCGGCGGTACGGCCCGGGGCATCCGCTCACGCTGAGCGCCCTCACCGACCTGGGCAGGTGGACCGGCGAGGCGGGCGACACGCGCGCGGCGGTCGACATCTACCTGCGGGCGGTGGCACGCCTGGAGTCCGCTGTCGGCCGCCTCCACCGGGACACGCTCATCGCCCGGCACAACCTCGCCTACTGGCGGGGCCTGGCGGGCGACCGGGGGCTCGCGGTCGAGGAGTTCACCGCCGCCGCCGAGGACGCCGAGCGCGCGCTCGGCGCCGACCATCCGACGACGCTCACCTACCGCGTCAACCTGAACTTCTGGCGCGGCCTCGCCGGCGAGCCGGCCACGGCGCTCACGGAGCTGGCCGCACTCCAGCCCAGGGTCGACGGCGTGCTCGGCGCCGACCACCCGCGAGCGCTGCGCACCCGCCAGCAACGCGCCGAACTCCTGGAACTCTCGGGCGACAGCGCCGAGGCCGCCGCCCTTCTCACCGCGCTCCTGGCCGACATGACCCGCGTCCAGGGCGGCGACCACCCGCGCACCCGCGAGGCCGCGGAGGCGCTGGCGCGCTGCACCGGGCGGGAGGCGGGGTGAGAGCCGGCCGTGGTGCCGACGGTCAGGTGTCCTGAACTGTCGGCGGCAGGGAGGGGTGCGGGGAGGGGCGCAGGGAGGGGTGCGGGCAGGGGACCTGCTCTTCCGCGAGCCCGCGCCTTCCGCGAGCCCGTGCCTTCCGCAAGCCCGTGCCTAGCGCTCGCCCAACAGCCCCCCGGCGTCCCGCAGCACCCCCGAGATCCGTTCCAGCGCCGCCTCGTCCCGGGCGACCGCCTCCAGGACCGGCCCCCGCGCGGTGCCCCAGCGCCGGGCCACCGCCGACGGGTCCTCCCCGGTGAGCAGCCCGGCGGCCTGCGCGGCGGCACCGAGGGCGACGAGCTCCTTGGCCTCGGGGACCTGTACGGGACGCCCGGAGAGGCGTCGTACGGTCTCCTGCCAGGCGCGGCCCCGCGCACCGCCGCCGATCAGCAGGAGCGGCGCGGAGCGGTCCGCGTCCTCGTCGAGGACGAGGTCCAGCGCGCCCAGCAGGGAGTGCACGGCGCCGTCGTAGGCCGCCTGGAGGAGCTGGCCGGCGGTCGTGTCGTGACGCAGGCCGTGCAGGACGCCGGAGGCGTTCGGGAGGTTCGGGGTGCGCTCGCCGTCCAGGTAGGGCAGGAGGGTGACGCCGGTGGAGGGCTCCACGGCCTCCCGGTCGAGGCCCAGGAGGGCTGCGACCTTGTCGACGGCGAGCGTGCAGTTCAGGGTGCAGGCGAGGGGGAGCCAGTCGCCGTGCGCGTCGGCGAAACCGGCCACCGTGCCGGTCGGGTCGGCGGGGCGCCGCTTCGACACGGCGTAGACGGTTCCGGAGGTGCCGAGGCTCAGGACGGGTGCCCCGGGGCGCAGGCCCAGGCCGAGGGCCGCCGCCGCGTTGTCGCCGGTGCCGGCCGCGACCAGGGTGCCCTTGGCGAACGGCAGGCCGCGGCGGTCCCGGACGGTGCCCGCGACCTCGCCGGGGCGCACCACGCGCGGCAGGAGCGCCGGGTCGAGGCCGACGTGGGCGAGGATCTCCTCGTCGTAGCCCTCCGTCCCCGAGGCCCACCAACCCGTCCCGGAGGCGTCCCCGCGGTCCGTGGTGCCCTCGCCGGTCAGCCGCCCGGTCAGGTAGTCGTGCGGCAGCCGTACGGCCTTCACCGCGCGCAGCGCCTCCGGCTCGTTCTCCGCGAGCCACGCCCACTTGGTGACCGTGAAGGAGGCCGCCGGGACGGAACCGGTGCGCTCCGCCCAGAACTTCGCGCCGCCCAGCTCCTCCGTCAGCCGCCGCGCCTGCGGGGCGGAGCGGACGTCGTTCCACAGCAGGGCGGGGCGGACCGGCTCGCCGTCGCCGTCCAGCGTCACCAGGCCGTGCTGCTGCCCGCCGACCGACACCGCCGCGGCCTCGCGCGCGGGCTCACCGCACTGCCTGAGCGCCTCCTGGAGCGCCTCCCACCACTGGCGCGGGTCGCTCTCCCGCCCGGCCCCCGAGGAGACCGTGTGCGCGGCCTGACCGCTCGCGACGACCTCGCCGGTCGCCACGTCGACGACGAGCGCCTTGGTCGACTGCGTGGACGAGTCCACGCCGACGACGAGCGGACCTTCGGCTGCTGACATCGGGCTCTCCCTCAATTTTCACGGCTCGGCGAGATCGGTCTTCCCTCGGATGCGTCCGCATACTAATTTGTAAACGGCCATGACGAAATAGTCGTACGTAGCAAGGAGCCGCGGTATGAGCTACCAGCCCACCCCCGAGGACAGGTTCACCTTCGGCCTGTGGACCGTCGGCTGGCAGGGACGGGACCCCTTCGGCGACGCCACGCGCGCGGCGCTCGATCCGGTCGAGACCGTTCAGCGCCTGTCGGAGCTGGGCGCCCACGGCGTCACCTTCCACGACGACGACCTGATCCCCTTCGGGTCCTCGGACAGCGAGCGCGAGGGCCACATCAAGCGCTTCCGGGAGGCCCTCGACACGACCGGCATGAAGGTGCCGATGGCCACCACCAACCTCTTCACCCACCCCGTCTTCAAGGACGGCGCGTTCACCGCGAACGACCGCGACGTACGCCGCTACGCGCTGCGCAAGACGATCCGCAACATCGACCTCGCCGCCGAACTGGGCGCCGAGACGTACGTCGCCTGGGGCGGCCGTGAGGGCGCCGAGTCCGGCGCCGCCAAGGACGTCCGCGTCGCCCTCGACCGGATGAAGGAGGCGTTCGACCTCCTCGGCGAGTACGTCACCACGCAGGGCTACGACCTGAAGTTCGCGATCGAGCCCAAGCCGAACGAGCCGCGCGGCGACATCCTCCTGCCGACCGTCGGCCACGCGCTGGCGTTCATCGACCGCCTGGAGCGGCCCGAGCTGTACGGCGTGAACCCCGAGGTGGGCCACGAGCAGATGGCCGGCCTCAACTTCCCGCACGGCATCGCGCAGGCGCTGTGGGCGGGCAAGCTGTTCCACATCGACCTCAACGGCCAGTCCGGCATCAAGTACGACCAGGACCTGCGCTTCGGCGCCGGTGACCTGCGCTCCGCGTTCTGGCTGGTCGACCTGCTGGAGAGCGCCGGGTACGCCGGTCCGAAGCACTTCGACTTCAAGCCCCCGCGCACCGAGGACTTCGACGGCGTGTGGGCGTCCGCGGCCGGCTGCATGCGCAACTACCTGATCCTCAAGGAGCGCGCGCTCGCCTTCCGCGCCGACCCGGAGGTCCAGGAGGCGCTGCGCGCGTCCCGTCTCGACGAGCTGGCCCAGCAGACCGCCGCCGACGGCCTCGACGCGCTCCTCGCCGACCGCTCCGCGTTCGAGGACTTCGACGCCGAGGCCGCCGCCGCCCGCGGCATGGCCTTCGAGCGCCTCGACCAGCTCGCCATGGACCACCTCCTGGGTGCCCGAGGCTGATCCCCGACTCCACGCGCGCGTGCCGGTTGGTGTCCAGGGCGGCCGGAACGGGTGACCGTACCGGCCGAACGGGCACGCGCGCGTGGGCGGTACGGGGGATTCGGGGGCGGGGGTGCGGGCGGGGTCCGCTCCGGTGGGCGGGTGGTCGGTGGGCGGGTGCGTCAGCCGGGCCTCCGTCGCGGGCCGTGCCCCTCATCCCCGCGCGTACGGCGTGTACGTCCCCTCCCCGGTGTTCCGTGCGTGGAATACGCCGGAATCATGTCCTCCCCGGCATGACCCGGTACCAAGCTTCCGCGCGGGGCTCGCCGCCGGGTCCCGGGCGGCCTCAGGGTGGATGCCATGGCCACTCCGCCCATGCCTCCGCAACCGCCCTCGGGCGGTGGTTTCGGACCACCGCCGACCGGCGACCACCGGCCCTTCCCGGGCCGCCGCAAGCGCCGTACGCCCCTGTTCGCCGCCCTGGCCGCGCTGCTCGGTGTCGCGGTGGTCCTGGTCGTCGTCCTGACGACCCGGGGCGGCGGCGCGAACGACGACAAGCCGCCGACCGCCTCGACGACGTCGGCCCCCTCCGTCAGACTTCCCAGCGGCCTTCCCACGAGCCTCCTGCCGACCCGGCTCCCCACGCGCCTGCCGACGGCGATACCGAGCGGGCTCATTCCCAGCGGGCTGATCCCGAGCGATCTGGAGTCACTGCTGCCCTGAGGCGTCCGCGTCCTGGGAGCGGTGCCCGACCGTCCGGCGGCTGTGCGCCGGCGGGCGCGTCTGAAGGCGGGCCGGGCTCATGCCGGCGTGTCTCCTCGCTCCAGACCTTCCTCGTCCCCGGACGCCGCCGCCAGAGCCGTGGCCGGGTCCGGGGACGGTCCGCCGACGGGGGTCCAGTGGCCGTTCCGTCTGCGGTAGGGCCACCAGCGGCCCGCGCGGTCCAGACGTATCTGGGCGGGCGCCCCGACCACCGTCCAGCGGTTGGCGCGCGGCCGGAGCGCGGGGCGTTCGTCCGGCTCCCAGGCCGCGTCCAGAGCCGCACGCGCGCGTGCCGCCGCCCCGCCGTCCGGGGTCCACTCCTCCTCCAGGACCGACAGCGCGACCGCCCCGCCCTCCCGCCACGCGCGGACGGCGAGGCCGAGCCCGTCACGGTCACGCCCCGAACCCGCCGCGAGCCGGTCGGCCGCACCGGGGGCCGACGGGTCCTCGGCGGCGAGACGGACGGCGTCCTCGGACAGCGTCCACCCGGTCGCCGGGAGCGGGCCGCGCAACGCCTCCCGGAGGAGCCGGTGCGCCTCGCGGGCCGTGCTCGCGGCCAGGACCTCCAGAGCGGACGGGACGACGCCCCCGGGCGGCTCGGTCCCGGTGTCCAGGGAAGGCGGCACACCCAGGCTCGCGGGCAGCTCCGGCGGGGCGGGCAGCTCGGCGGGCACGGACGCGTACGCCGAGCCGGCGTCGACGCCCTCGGGGCGGGACGGGTGCGCGGGGGCGGCGGCGCTGGCCCGGAGGCCGTCCAACAGAGCCTGTTCGGGGCGCCCGCGCAGCAGCAGGAGGACGAGGGGGTGCTCGTCCAGGAGACGGGCCACCTGGTAGCACAGCGCGGTCGTGTGCCCGCAGTGGTCCCAGGCGCCGCAGTCGCAGGACGCCTCCAACTCGCCCAGCCCCGGCAGGAGATCCACACCGGCGGTCGCCGCGTCCTCCACCAGATGCGCCGGCATCTCGCGGTCGAGCAGCGCGGCGACGTACCCGGCCCGCCCGGCGGCGAGCGCCAGCAGCCGGTCCCAGCCGGCCTCCGACAGCTCCGGCAGCAGGACGTCCGCGCGGTGCGCCGTACCGTCCCGGTCCCGGACGACGGCCGTCGCGCGGCCCGGGCGCACCGACACGGCGCCGACCGCGCCCCCGCGCGCCAGGCGCCGGCCGGCCCGGATCTGGGCGCTGTCCAGCACGCCGTCCTCCAGGGCGGCGACCCAGCCCCGCCCCCACCACGTGCGAGTGAACGCCTGCCCGCGCGCGGGCGCCGCCACCTCGAACGTCGACTCCCCGTACCCCTCACGCCCGCTCATCGCGTCCCCCTCGCAACTCCACCAGTTCGGCCAGCTCGGCGTCCGTCAGTTCCGTGAAAGCCGTCTCGCCCGAGCCGAGCACGGCGTCGGCCAGCTCCCGCTTGCGGTCCAGCATCCGCGCGATGCGGTCCTCGACCGTCCCCTCGGCGATCAGCCGGTGGACCTGCACCGGCCGGGTCTGCCCGATGCGGTAGGCGCGGTCGGTGGCCTGCGCCTCGACGGCGGGGTTCCACCAGCGGTCGTAGTGGATGACGTGTTCCGCCCGGGTGAGGTTGAGCCCCATCCCCGCCGCCTTCAGCGACAGCAGGAACACCGGCACCTCCCCGTCCTGGAAACGCCCCACCATCGACTCGCGTGCCCCGACCGGCGTCCCGCCGTGCAGGAACTGCGTGGCGACGCCCCGCGCGCGCAGATGCCCCTCGATGATCCGGGCCATCGCCACGTACTGCGTGAACACCAGGACGCCCGCACCCTCGGCGAGGGCGCCGTCGAGGAGCTCGTCGAGCAGCTCCAGCTTCCCGGAGCGTCCGGTGACCCGCGGCCGGTCCTCCTTGAGGTACTGGGCGGGGTGGTTGCAGATCTGCTTGAGGCCGGTCAGCAGCTTCACGACGAGTCCGCGCCGTGCCATGTCGTCCGCGTCCGCGATCAGGGCGAGCGTCTCGCGGACCAGCGCCTCGTACAGGCCCGCCTGTTCCGGGGTGAGCGGCACCGGGTGGTCGCTCTCGGTCTTCGGCGGCAGCTCCGGGGCGATGCCCGGGTCGGACTTGCGGCGGCGCAGCAGGAACGGTCCCACCAGCCGGGCGAGCCGCTCGGCGGCGGCCGGGTCGGCGCCGCCCTCCACGGCACGCGCGTACCGCGCGCGGAACGCGGTCAGCCGGCCCAGCAGACCCGGTGTCGTCCAGTCCAGGATCGCCCACAGCTCGGAGAGGTTGTTCTCGACCGGGGTGCCGGTCAACGCCACCCGCGCGCGTGCCCCGACGGTCCGCAGCGCGCGGGCCGTCGCCGCGTACGGGTTCTTCACGTGCTGCGCCTCGTCGGCGACGAGCAGCCCCCAGGGCACCTCGCCGAGCCGGGCCGCGTCCAGCCGCAGCGTGCCGTACGTGGTGAGGACGAACTCGCCGTCCGCGAGGGCCTCCAGGTCCCGGCGCGGCCCGTGGAAGCGGCGCACGCGCGTGCCGGGCGCGAACCGTTCGATCTCGCGCTGCCAGTTGCCCATCAGCGACGTCGGACACACCACGAGCGTGGGCCCCGCCGACCCGGGGTCGGCCTGGCGGTGCAGGTGCAGCGCGATCAGTGTGACGGTCTTGCCGAGACCCATGTCGTCGGCGAGACAGCAGCCGAGGCCCAGGGACGTCATCCGGGCCAGCCAGTCCAGCCCGCGCCGCTGGTAGTCCCGCAGGGTCGCCGCGAGCGCGGCCGGCTGGGCCGTCGGCTCCCGGTCCCCGGGCGGCGTCAGACGCTCCCGCAGGCCCTCCAGCCAAGCCGTGGACCGCACCTCGACGAGACGGCCGTCGATCTCCGCGGAGCCCGTCAGGGCCGCGCCCAGGGCCTCCATGGGGTCGAGCTTGCGGTCCTGCCGGGAGCGGGCGAGACGGACCTCCTGAGGGTCGATCAGAACCAACTGCCCGCGCAGCCGCACGAGCGGGCGGTTCGCCTCCGCGAGCCGGTCCAGCTCCTCCCGGGACAGCTCCCGCCCGCCCAGCGCGAACCACCAGCCGACGCCCACCGGAGCGTCGGCCGACAGGAACGACGGCGGCCGTCCCCGCCCGTCCGGCGGGCCCACCACCGCGCGCGTGGTCAGCGTCCGCGACAGCTCCCTCGGCCAGCGCACCTCCACCCCGGCACCGGACAGCGCGCGCACCCCGTCCCCGAGGAGGTCCTCGACGTCGTCGTCCAGGAGGTCCACGGAGTCCGGGACGGAGGCCGACAGCAGGGGCGTCAGGACGGGCCAGGCGCGCGCCGCGCGGCGCAGCGCCAGCAGGACGTCCATGCGCGTGCGGGAGCCGAAGGCCGGAGCGGTGTCCCCGGCGGCGCCCTCCGGAGCGGCCCACACGTCCGCCGCGTCGGCGACCACCCCGGGATCGGTGAGGGAGTGGACCTGCGGCACCGCGCGCAGCCGTGGCGTCTCCCCGGGACCGTCGAGTCCCGACACCTCGACGCGCAGCGAGATCCGCACCCCGGCGTCGTGCCCCGCCGCGACGTCGGCGGCCCACGCGCGCGCGTGCGGCAGACGCTGCGGAAGCGGTGACCCGTAGGCGGGGCCGCCCGACAGGAGAGGCGCGGCGGGGGAGCGCGGCAGGGTGTCGGCCACCGCGTCGAGGAAGGCCCGCAGCAGCCGCTCCGGGACCGGCAGCCGGGGCTCGGGACCGTCGTCGACGGGCACGGCGTGCGCCTCGGGCAGCATCGCGGCGGCCAGCCGCCGGACGCGCTCCACGTCGTCGGGACCGAGCGGTCCGGCCCGCCACGCGTCGTGGTCGCCGGGGGAGAGGCCGGGCAGCAGCAGGCCGCGCGCCACGAACTGGAGGTTAGGAACAGTTCGGTTGTCTCAGGTGCCTATCTGTCTCAGCAACTCCCCGGCGAGGCTCCAGGATGGTCGACTTCGAACTGCGCGAGCAGTGTCTCAGCGGCAGCCGGGAACCGTTGCTCGTTCGTAACCTTAGAGCCGTTGTACGGCCAGCCTGGAGGCGCTGTGGAGGGAAGCGGTGTCACGATGACCGGCAGACTGCGGTTGACCTGCTGGTGTCGGCATCTGCCCACGCTTCGGCGATTGTGCTGGGGGCTGCGTTGCCGAGCAATGCGCATGCGAGGCGGCGCTGAGCTTGCACACTGACGGGCACCGAGAAGCGTTCATCAAAATTAGAAAGAATGTGCAACGTTCCCTGGCCAGCCCACTCGGCTGTCGGCACGAGGAAGGGCATGCGCACTTCGCCCAACTCCTGCCCGCTGTCGGCACGGGCGAGCCGTAGGGTGTAGTCCTGCCCCGCCGAGATGACGAGCTTGCCGTCTACCCGCAGCAGTACGGGCAAGCTCTCGTGTCCGTGCATCGGATACTCGGACCAGGTTCCGGTTTGCGCGTTCCGCGTGTAACGGAATACCTGGCCTGTGATGCTCGCCGTGAACAGGCTCTGCCCGGGGCCCGGGGTCAGCAACAGTGCCGGGCGGGTCGAGATCTGCTCGGACGAGGCCTTAACCCGGCCTCTCGCGTCGATGATGTGGGCTTCTTGCCCTCGGTTGGTATCGGCCAGAAGCAGAGTGCCGTCGTCGGACAACACCATGCCTCCTAGGGAGGTGCGCACTGAGGTGCGCGAGACTTCCTTGGGTGCGGCGCCGCCGGAGATCTTGTAGGTGATCACCGAACGTCCCCAGAAGGCGAAGAGGAGATTCCGTTCGTCGTCGAAGGCCGCTCCGACGGGAGTCAGGATTTCGTTGCGGGTCTGGGACGACGCGTTTGCCGGGACCGAGGGTCTGGGCAGAGGGAACGGCTCGCCGATACCGTTCTTGCCGATATTCGTGAGCAGGATGCCTTTGGTATTCGTCGGTGTGGCCACGAGATTGTGATTCTGGCTGAAGGCTGTGGGCTGTCCGCCGGTGTTGCGTACACGGTCTCCGAGAGCGCGATATGCGAGGACCTTGCCAGTCCGTGAGTCGGTCAATGTCAGTTGCCCTGGTCCCCATATCCCACCGCCAACGACCAGTACTCGGTCGCGGTGATCAAGCGGGTAGACGGCGAGGGCGGACCACAGCCTTCGGTCGGTGGCGCCCGTCGGTTTCGGGCCTCGGTAGATCCGGATATCGCCCTCCGACGTAGGAACGGCAACGGTGTCTCCGTCACTGCTGGCTGCGGCGATATTTCCGGGGTGGCTGTTGGCCGCGTAGAAGGTGCCGCCGCCCAGAGCATCGCTCTCCTCGTCTAGCGAGGTCAGAGTGTCGACACTGATCTCCTTGACGCCGTTGGCGAGGGCGACCAGCACGGAGTCCGTACCGGGCCGGTACACCGCTCCGGGGTCAAGCACCAGCTGTACGGGCTTCCTGAGCTCTGTGAGGGTGGGAGACAGGAAGTAGAGCTTGCTTCGGTCGACTGCGACGATGCGGCCCTTGCTGACGCACATGACGGACGAGCCGGCCGAGACCAGTTTCGCCACGTGAGAGGGAGAGCTGGGGGCGTTGGCGCTCCACACGGTGACGGTCTTGTCGGTGCCGGTGACGGCGAGAGTGCTTGCAGAGGAGAAACACACCGAACGCACAGGAGATGGACGTCGGCCCAGGACGAGTGGCTTCTCCCCTGGGCGTTCTGCTTTCCGCCAGAGCAGCACTTTGCCGTCTGTGGTTCCCGCCGCCAGGGACTGAGCCTCGGAGTCGAAGGCGAGAGAGACGGCGGACTCAGCCCCGTCCAGGGTTCGCGTGGCCGTGCCGGTCGAGGCATCCCACATCTGTAGCCCGGCTTCACTGGAGACGGCCAGCAGGTGTCCCTTTGGCGCGAAGGTCATGGCGTTCACCGCGTGAGGTGGGTGAGCGGGGGTGACGTCCTCGACCTGTTGGGTGTCCCACAGGTGCAGGTTCCGGTCGGCGCCGACAGCGGCCAGGTAGCGGCCGTCGGCGCTGAGCGCCAGTTGGCGCAGACGGGGCAGGCGGGTGGGAACAATACGGCTGAGGTCCGTCTCGCTTCTGCTGGCCGCCAGCAGAGCTTGCTGGGCGCGCGGATTGTCGGGGTCCAGGACCGAGGCCGCGAGCGCTCTCCGCAGCGCGTCGGCGGGGCTGTCGGGCCCGGTTTGGAGGGCGGCTGAGGCGAGGTCGTCTGCTGCCTGATGGTTCTTGTTGTCCTGGCTGGACTGTAGCCAGTTCCAGCCGAGGCCTGCGGCGGCGGTCAGCATGAGGGCGGTCAGGAGCGAGATGACCGCTGTGCGTCTGCCTTTGGGTCGGCGGGTGGCTTTCCAGGCGTCGGCCACATCGCGGCGAGGTCGAATCATTCGGTCGCCTGCCGAGGACGGGGCGGACGGGGCTGCTGCCGGGCGGTGGCCGATTGCTACTACCAGAGGTGTGCTACTGGGCAGGCTGAGTTGTTCCGGTGGTGGTGCGGGAACGAGTAGCCCGTTGGGTGCCAGCGCGGCGTGCACGACTGCGGTGGGGTCCTGGCGGCTCACCCGGCGGGTCCGGGGTAGGAACATCCAGGTCAGGCCGACTGCGGCGGCGGCGCCGGCGTCGATAGGCAGGCAGTCGCTGATCAGCTGGCCGTTGTGGCCGAGCAGTTGCCATCGCAGGCCGGTTCCGCGGGGGAAGCCTTCGCGAGCCCTGGCCCAGCTGAAGGCGCGAGCGATCTGAGCCGTGGTGCGTGACGCGTCGCGCAGGAGGGTGGCGAAGAACGCCTCGGGCAGTGCCCGCTCTGCGCTGTCTTCGACGGCGGTGAGGTACAGCCGGATGACGTGTCCGTCTGCCGCATCGGAGATGACAGGGGTCGTGGAGGAGCGGGCGGACTCTGGTGGGTCCGACCTGAGGACTCGGACCAGGTCGTCAACTTGGTCCCATGGCAGGTGTGGGTTGGCGCTGGATAGCGAGTCGGTGACTGTCGGCCCGGCATCGTCCGGCAGCTCCGGCCATGAGCCGCCGCTCTCCTCAGGCCAGACCAAGTCTTCTGGTCGTCCGGAACCGGCCCAGGCGAGGGCTGCGAGTACACGGTGGTGCACCACGCGAAGACCACTCTGGTGAGCGAGGCAGTGTGCGGCGCGAGCCGCGTGCAGGATCGCCTGCATGGCGGGCAGGGCGTGCGGGACGTATTCGGCGAGCAAGCGGCGGACTTGCTCGAGCAGGCTCTCCTGGTCGGACGGTTCGTCGAAGAGCCACGTACTGCCGGCCCGGGCAGCCCGCGAGCAGGCGTCGAACCACAGCCGGTCGTACCAGAGTGCCTCGGCGGCCTGGAGGGGAGTGCAGTCTCCTGCCAGGAGTTCCTTGAGGTGCTGTTCGTGATCACGTCCGGGGGTGTTCATCGGCACCTCTGGTCCGAAGCGGCGGTGTCGGCCAGGTGGCTCACCCGCGACCTGACCGCGTCTTCCGTCAGGTGGACGATCTGAGTGTGTCCTGCGGTGGTCCCCAGTACGAGGTGGCGCCCGTCGGCGGTGAATGCGAGCGAGGCGTATCCCGCGTGGGAGAACGGAGAGTCTTTTTTGCCGAGTACATCGGTGCCGGGCAGCTTCAGCAGCACCGTTCCGGTGCGTGGGTCGGTCAGGAGTGCCTCCTCGTCCATACCGGCCGTTGCCAGTGTGCGGGTGTCGGGGGAGAGCGCCATCGCGACCACGTTCGCGGTGTGCTGCGCAGGAAGGTCCCGGACCGCAGTGAGGTCATCGGTGTACTGCGCGATGCTGCCGTCGGCGAACCCGACGTAGAAGCCTCCAGCTTGGTCCGGGACGGCGGAACCCCAGCCGTATCGCAGCTGTGTCGTCCTGACGGGGCGCTGGGTGCCGGAGAGGCTGATCAGCTTTGCGTCGCCGTCGTGGTAGGTCGCCACCAGCCGGTTTCCTGGCCCTGTGAACGAGAGCCAGGCCACGGACCCCGTGTGGCCGAAGGAGCTCAGCAGGTTTCCGGTAGCGGGGTTCCACTGGTACACGGTGCCTCGATCGCCGCCGGCTGCCAGGCGGTCTCCATCCGCAGCGAAGGCGATCCGGTACAGGCTTGTGCGGCTGGGCGCCTTCAGCGTGCGCAGGAGACGGCCCTTCGGGTAGCTGAACACGCTCACCGAGGCGTCGGTGTGGGAGATAGCGAGCATGTCGTGCTGAGGGGACAGCGCCATGCTCATGGCGTATGCGTTGTCTCGGTGAGCCCGCAGGACGGTCGTCGTCGTGCCGATGTCGGCTCGCACGCGGGTGAGCGTTCCTTCGAAGTCCAAGGCCAGGGCCGACGAGCGCTGAAGGGGGTCCGCCAGCACCGACACGATGGGGCGGTCGAACGCCGGCGGTTGAGGAGCCCGCCATACCGTGACTGCGGCGGAGGTGGTGACGATGCTTGCCTCGTTCGTCCCGGGGCGAAGGGCAAGGGCGGCCGTGAACACGAACCGGTCGCCGAAATAGGGGCTTTCGATCGGGCGCTGCTCTATGAGGTCCCACGCCTGGACGGTATTCATGGGTGAGCCGCTGGTCAGTCCCAGCCCGTTGTTCCGTGCGACGAGGGCCGTACGGCCGTCGCTGCCCAGAGCGAGGCCGCCGATCCCCCATGCGCCATCGCCCCTTTCCGGGGAGATCGTCGCGGTGTTCTCCAGGGTCCGTGTGTCCCAGACGTTCAAGGTCCCGTTGAAGTTCCCGGTCAGCATCAGATGCCGCTGCGGCTGCACGGCGATGGCGCCGACGCTGTTCCCGCGCAGCGGACCGCCTCCGGACTGAAGAGTGCGGGGCGGCGCCTGCCCGGTGAGATCGAGCGCCTGCAGAGCGGGGGTATCGCGCTGGGAGGGCGCGGAACCGACAACGAGGGTCTTGGCGGATACGAACGCCAGAGAGGTGAGCAAGGATCCCTTCACCGGTAGACGTTGCATCTCGGGCGTGCCGACGGTGGCGACGGTGACGACCGGCTTGGTGCCCGCCCAGGCCAGGCGTGTGCCGTCCCGGGACGTGGCGAGTGCGATCACGTCATCCTGGCCGTCGGCCAGCAGCCGCGCAGGTGAGGTTGGAGCGGTGAGATCCCAGAGCCGGACAGTGCCCCGGGAGGTGGTCATCGCCACAAGCCCGCGGTTGCCGAGCGGGACAAGATGGGTGACTTTGTCACCTTTCAGGGATGGCATGCGCGTGCGCAGCTTCTTGTCGCCGGCGTCGTACACGAGGACGCTGTCCCCTTCGGCCACGGCAAGTGACCGGCCGTCAGCCGTGTACGCGACGGCGGCCGAGGCCGCGTCGAGAGAGAGGACGTCGTGCAGCCTGGGGTCGGTGTACGCGGCGGCCAGCAGCCGGGCTCGGGTGTCCTCGGCGCCCGGATGCAGTGTGCGCGCCTTGAGAGCATACGACGCAGCACACTGGGGAGCCGACCCGAGCGCCGCATCAGTCCGGGCTAGCAGATCCGCTACCTCACGGTCGCGCTGCGCTTGCGTGTTCGCCTCCTGCTGCTGCCACGCCCACCCGCCGGTGCCCAGTCCCGTCAGCAGCGCCATCACTGCAGCGGCCAGTCTCCAAGAACGCCGCAGCCTGCTGTGACCGACAGCTTCGGCCACCGAGACAAGGGGGGCGAGATCCGGCGTGCTGCCGGTGCGCGCTCGCTCGGCCGCATCCCGGTCCGGCAGGGCAATCCCCAGCCGTATCCGGGGCTGAGCCAGTGCGGTGACCTTCGTGCCGAGATGCGTGACCGGGCCCAGGAGCCCTGTCGGATCGACGGTGGCACTGAGCACGGCCTGGGGGTCGACCGGACGACGCGCACCCTTGTGAAGGATCAGCAGGAAGGACAGGGCGGTCGCCATCGCGGCCCCGAGGGAACCGCCTTCGACCCGAGAGACCGGTCGTCCGTCGCTATGGGCAAGCTGCCAGGTGAGAGATCCTGTGCGCGGATAGCGGGCCTGACCGGCGGCCCACGAATGAGCAGCCTCCACCGCTTCGTCGAAGGCACGATCTGTTGACGGTGCGGGTGAGCTTGCCGCCAGCGGCAGCCGCCCCTCGTCTATGCTGCCCCCGTTTCCGCTGCCACGCTCGGCCCCTGAAGTTCGGGCGTGATACGTCACCAGCAGAACGCAGCACTCCGCTGTCGCTCTTGGCCCATCGGCGACGACCACCGTCATCTTCACCTTCCGGCGCCTGCGCAGGCGGGGCGGCGACCATGACCGTCCCGCCCACAGGACACGCCGCACCGCGCCCCACTCCTTGGACACAGCCAGTCTCCTCACCATGTGGAATGTCCGCCGCGGACTGCCTTGTCCAGTGCCTGCGCTGTCCGGGAGTCGCTGGCACGCGCTAGGGAACGCTTGGCCACGTCTGGATCGATGGAGCGGGTCAGGAACGGACTCACATACCAGTCCAGGCCGACTGTGGCCGGCCCCATGTCCAGCGCCCCGCTCCCGAGGCCGCCGCCGCGCGGAACGAGCGGAACGGCGTACAGCTCGTGGACGGCATCCAGGGCGGCTGCGGGCCGAGCAAGGAACGTCGCCCACCCCTTCAAGGAGGAGGCGTGCGCCTCGACCCGCAAGGTGGGAGCCCCGGTTGAGCGGTCGTCGTACTCCTGAAGGTCGAACGTGATTCCACCCACCTGCACACGGTGCTGCAGCCGGCTGCGCTCAGCAGTATCGGCGGCCAGTACGACATCGCGGCCCGGAACCCGGACCAGCGGGATATGCCTGACCTGCTGCGTCGGGGCGAGTGAAAACCCATGTGCCCGGGAGCCGCGGTCTTTATCCGAAGGGCGCCCGCCACCGGGAGCCAGAGAGAACGCCGCTTGCCCGTCCGCGTCGGTCACGGCGATGACCGTGCTGCCATCCGACGTACCGTAGGCGATCGCTACATCCCCGACAGAACGCCGCGCACTGCCTTGTTCACGCCAGACGGTGAGCACGGCCTCCACAGCGCCGGGCCCTGTGCCGAGGACGTCCATGGCTACTGTCACAGGGCCCGCCCGCCTCACACTGTCCGACAGCTTCATGCCGTTCGGCAGCGCGCGCAGCGCCTCATCCAGGTACTCGGCGATGGGCCGGGCTCTTGGGCGTTCCGCCGGAACGGATCCCGATGACGGACTCCACTCCGGCGGCAGACCGGGGGGAGCAAGAGGGCTGCGGCCGTCGTACGTCGCGAGGAACTGATCGGGATCGACGGAGACCAGCCAGCCGCGGGCCAGCCCCAAAGCGTCTGCCGTGCGTTGATGGACCATCCCCCTGCTGTCGTCGAAGGCGCGGAGATCCTCAAGTACGGACACCAGCAGCCGCAGCCCTTGGGTGAACCGCGGCAGGCCCAGATCGGGATCCGCTGCTTTGAGTAGCAACGCCCGCACCTGGCCGGAGAGTGGATCATGCTGTGCGGTGAGTGCGGCGGCGTGGATCACAAGCGCGTCGGGAACGTCGGCGAACCGCTCGGCCAGCGCGGACGTCCACGCCGACAGATCGGGGCCGGCAGCTGTTCGGTGAGTCAGCAGGAAATAGCCCAGAAGGCACGCCGGTGCGGCATCCCCCCTAGCCAACAGCTTTTCCCGGCCCCTGATTCGGTCGGCGATCTGCGCGGCCCGCACGGGACGGTGCGCCGTCATATGCGCCAACAGCGCATCGGCATCCCGGTCCGCCAGCTGCACGCGTGCCACGGCTTCCCCGGCGTTCTCGGTGCCTTCGTCGATCGCTTCCAGCAGGACCCGCAGACGGGCACGCGTCATCGTCGGCAGCGCCACGTAGCACGTCGATGACGACGCTGCGTCCTCCTGCCCGTCGGGCGCGGGCCCGGTGAGCCGCAGATACGTAGGCGAGGCCCCGGTGCGTACATCTTTCAGCTCAGTACCCGGTGCGAGAACGGGCCGAGGTGCGATCAATGTACGCGGCTGGTCCCCCTGACGAGCTCGGACGACAGCGACCTGCCACCCGCCTGCGGGCCGCTGGAACAGTGCTTCCCAGCGGGCGAGAGGCTGCAAGAGCCAGTCGATGAATCCGGCACTGTAGGCTGCCAGGTCGCCCGGCCGAAGTACCGGTCCCCGGGACAAGCCCGAGACTGCATCAGGGTTGCGTGAGCTGGGATGCGGCACCGGTTCGAGGCGCACGTCCACCGTGGTGCGATCCACCGGGACCTCACATGTCGCCTCGAGCAGCGGCCCGTAGGGCGGCGTGCCGCGGATGACGTAGGACCCCGGCGCCAGCGGCAGGGGAGTGCGCTGTCCCACCACAGCCACGCCGGTCCACGTCGCTCCGCGGGGCCCGCCGCTTGCCTCCACAGCTACAGGGGTGCCCGGCTCCCCGGCATCAGGCGGCAGGACCAGGCGCACTTTCGTCACCGCGCCTCCCCCGAGTCGGCCCACAACGTGCGTGAGGGGGGACGGATCTCCACCGATCGGGAGGGCGGCTGCATGAAGGACCCGCCGTGCCGGTACGGCACCTCCAGCTCATGCTGTCCCGCAGTGGCCTGCGTATGCCAACTGCTCTGCAGCAGCTGCCATTCATCAGGCTCAGGGGCGGCCGGGTCGTGCGGCTTCAGCGACGGATTCACCTGTCCCGCCGCATTCTCGGGGCGGCAGCGGACCACGACGGACACACGCGGCGGCCCCGTCAGCAGATGCCACGGCTTGATGCCCTGGACGCGGGCGTCCGGCACCTGGCTTGCTACACAGAGTTCGGACACCGCCTCGACCACCCGAGTGAAGAGCACATGCCAGCGTTCCGACTCGTCGTCGTAGACCGCCGCCTGCCCTCGCAGTGCTTCCAGGAGTGCCGCTGTGAAAAAGGTCGGCCCACGCCCCTGCGCCGGTGCCCACGCCCTGGCGCCCCCCGCAGCAGCCTGGAGTACGCCCACTTCCTCACGCCGGTCCGCGGCCGTGGGGGAGAACGCCAACGGCTGGACCCCCGACGGAAGATCGATGAGACTCCACGAGCGCGGCGTGGTGCGGCAGGCGTCCACCAGGAAGTACTGGTCCCTGGCCTGGCACCCCCGCATTGCCTTGACCAGGTGCGTCAGATCCAACGCGGCCTCCAGGGGAGCCTCGTCGATGTCGGCGCCGTAATCCTCCAGCAGCAGGTACGAACTGCCGTACTCCAGACCGTGGCCGCAGAAGAAGAACAGGGCGACGTTGCTGGGGTGGGTGTCGCAGCGTTGCTTCCACTGCCGTACGGCAGCCTTGACCGCGCCGGTCGAAGGCATGCCGACATCGCGGCGGTGCGTGGACTCACTGCTGGGGGCGTAGGAGACAAGGAGATCAATGCTGCCCAGTTCGGCCCCAGGGTGCCGGAGCTCGGTCTCGGTCCAGTCACTGAACGCGGCCGCCGACAAGGGCGGCGACAGCAGTTGCCCCAGACGGAGAAGAGCAGGGCTGACCTCCTCCTGTCCGCCTGGCAGATAGCGGTATCCGCCCACCCCGATGACTAGGGCGTGCACCTGCGGCACCGCGGAGTCGATCCGGTCGAACACAAGGGTCATGCGATCTGCCCGGCCCGGGCGGCCAGCAGGGAGTGGAAACGCGGCTGCAGAAAGTAAGCGCTGTGCGCCTGCAGACGGCCTGTCCGGTAGAGCAGATCCTCCACACCGTCGAAGACCGGTTCGGCCACGAACGCCAGCGGGTCGCTGTAGTCGACCACGTTGAGCCACCGCTGAACCGTTTTCGGACGCGGAACCTTGAGTGCCGCCGGACCGGGCAGGTCGCCTCTGCTCGACGAGAACAGCTTCAGTTCCTCGAAGAGACCCACCTGAGAGCCGACCGTCACCAGGAGAGTGACCTGGACATCTGCCGGGCTGAGCAGGCCGCTCAGAACGTCGTACACGATGTTGCCGCCCATGCTGTGCGCGACGATCACCAGCGGGTCACCCGGCTCCGCTTCAGCCTGAGCAGCCATGATGGCGTTCGCGACGCCTTCTGCGATGTCTCCCCAGCCCGATGCCGACCCGCCGTCTGCGGATGCGCTGCCGTCGCCTGCAGTACGCAGACCGGCCGGCGCAGTGTTCTGCCGGAGATAGGCGAAAATGTCGCCGAGAAACAGCGCCGCCTGCTTTCCCGCCCGGCTGCGAAACTCCTCGGCGCCCGCACCGACCGTGCGGTTCACCACAGCCTGTCCCAGCTTCTGCCCCGCCGCGCGCATGGAGTCCCACCAGCCCAGCTGGTCGCCGAGGCTCTCCCACTGCGTACCCTCCGCCGAGCCCCGGCCGCTGTCTGACGGCTGGTGATCGGCGGCACGTGACAACTCCAGCTCTTGATGGAGTCGTGCGATGAACTCCGCATCTGTGTGCACTGATTCCAGCCACTCGGGATGCGGGTTCGCTGCTGCGTAGGCGACCGCCACGCGGGACATCTCGGCCAGTTCCTCCGAGTCCTCGGGGTGCTCCAGAGCTGTTGCCGCCCACAGCAGGTCGACGGCCTCCCCCAGTCCCAGCCGCGCCGTGGCCAGCACCGGGGGCAGCTGGGTTCCGGAAGGGACAAAGGCAGCCCCCAGGCCCGCCAGGACATCCTCGTGGTCCTCCGCCCCGAGGTGCTCCATGTCCGTGTAGCCGCGCTCGGGGATGCTCGCACCACCCCAGGCGAGCGAGGACGCGATGCCGCCCCAGTAGGGGTTGTGAACGGCGATCTGCCGTCCGTCCGCCCGTACGTGGGGCGAGAGCAGATGGCGGCGGAACAAGTCGTCCCGGGCGCGGGTCAGCTGCGCATGACGGCCGTCGATGCGGTTGCCGACTCCATGGACGAACACCAGAGGCATGGACGCCAACCCCGTTTCTGGGCAGCTAGATGACAATCAGTCAGGAGGGCTGCATGCTAGCGACTGCGGGCAAGAGTGGTGCAGTTATTCATGATTGTCGCCCTACCTCCTTCCCCGCTCTGGTATGCCCCGAAGGGCGGCGCCGCAGAGGGCAGTTTCCAGCCCTTGATCGCGGAGCACTTTCAAAGTGGCCCGGCTCCCTCGCCGGAGGTTAATGAGCCGGGCTCGCCGATGAGGTCCGTGGCGTGTGCAGGCACGCCACCGATGTGCGAGTAGGGGCCCTTGCGCGCAGCGCGGCACCGAGTGGTGGCCCATCGGTGAGCTTGCGCAGGGTGTCACGACGCCCACCTCCAGAAGCTGTCAACGCGACCGAGTCCTGCGCCAGCGCAGAACTGGGGCGGCGGGCAATTGCCCTGGACGTAGGCACGCTTCGGAGGGCACTTTCGGGTGCTACGGCCCCTGCCGTGGCTGTCGGAGGCAACGAAGTGCGGCCCGGCCGCCCGCGATCGGCTGCGGCGGAAGTACTGCGGAACGGCCGAACGGCCCGACTTACCCGCCCGGTGCATCGGCCTCCGTCAGCCCGTCCGAGCCAACCCCGAGAGCGATCGATGCGCCCGGTCACTTCTGCATGCGCCTGCCGCCACTGACGGCTCGTGCGTCCCCGCTGGCGAGCCCGTCCCGACTGCGGTGATCCGGCGCGGTACTCCCGTGACTCCACGGCATAAGAGAACGCTCCTGCCCTGGGCCGGGATTCGGTCGTCAAGTCGCGTGCCACAGACCGAGAAGCCACGATGCGGCCATCCCACTCCAATGCGATCACCGCATTCCGTTGCGATCATCGCAGTTTTTACCGCATGCTGTAGGGCATGAGCGTATTCAGCGACATCGCCGCGATCTGCCACCCGATGCCCGCGCCGGGAGAGTTGCCCGACGACGTCTACAGCGACATCTGCGACTCCATCCACGCCGAGCGGGAGGAGATGGTCCGGAACCTTGAGGCCGCTGCGGATGCCGACTACGAGGAGAACGAGCCGCTGTTGTCGGCGATCGGCATCGCGCGCTCCCGCAAGGAGCGGGCCGAAGCCGAGATCCGCCGGCTGATCGCCTACGGACGGGAGTTCACGCGCCCCCGTCCCTACAAGCTCGCCGATCTCGCGACCGCATCCGGGATGTCGCCCTCCGGGATCCGCACCGCCTACGGTCACGACGAAGTCGCGGACGTGGAGCGCACCCTCGGCCGCACGACGCGAGAGCGGCGTGCGGCCTCCGCCGACGATCCGGCCGACGCGGACAGCACGTCGTGACCCCCGGCCCGTCGATCAGGAAAAGGGGCGGCCGGGCACGCGCCATCCGCTCCGACTCCGCAGGTGAAGCCGCTGCACAGCGCGCCCATCCCCACCGGCACGCCCAGACAGCCCGGAGCGTGACGCCGGCCGACGCGATCCGGCTCAAGGCGGCGATGACTGGGTGGCTCGGCTCGGACCACTGGACCCGCTATCTCGCCGCCGACGGGCTCGGGGACTACGGGAAGATGGCCTGGCCCGAGCGATGGCCGTCCGCCACTGTCCAAGAGCGGATGGCGCTATTCACGCCGGACGATCTCTTCCCCCTGGCCGCATGGCAGAACGCCGACACCGTCTACGCGGACGCGGCCATGTGCGACATGGTGACCGCCGCCGCCCAGACCTTCCCCCAGCAGCGCGTCCGGCACGACGAATTCCTCGCCCCCATCGGCTTCCTGTTCTTCGCCAAGCCCGTCCCGTCGGCCGCGTTCGTGTCCTCACGCCCGGACCTGCCGCCGGTCACCGCCATCACCTGGGCGTGCGTGGACGACGGCGTCAACGCCTTCACCTGGATCCGCCAGCCGCCCGGGGCATACGACATCAACGGCATCACGGTGCAACTCACCGCCCTCTTCCCCCACCTCGGCTACTTCGTTCCGTGGGACAGCCCCGCGCACGCAGGCACGCACAGCATCTCCATCCTCAGAGCCCTCTCCGCGCTCGCCAGACAGCCCCTGACCCGCGAGGACTCCCCGAAGATCCACCAGTCGGTGCGCGCCATCGCCCGCAACGCGAACATCCGCCCGGAGAGCTTCCGCCGCATCGCGCTGCGCCGCCCGGAAATCGCAGCTCACGAAGTCGCCGCGGCCCGGGCCGCCGCCGAAGGCCGCACACCCGCAGGACACTGGGTCCGAGGCCACTGGCGCAACCAGTACTACGCCAGCATCGAGGAACACCGGCCCCTATGGATCGACGGATTCCCCCGCGGAGACTTCAGCCAGCCCGCACCCCAGCCCAACAGACTGCTGATAGCTCACGGTGACCGCACGCTCCGATCCCCGGAGCCGTGACCCGCTGGTTCGCGGTGAAGCGTGGCGTGGATCCGGTAGGGCTCCTCGCGGTGGCACGATCCTGGACGTGATCATCGGCGCGTTCTTCTCCAGGCTCGCGCGTGTCTGTGTGAGAACCCGACCCTCAGCCTCTGCCGCAGGGCAGGCGGGTATGTCGTAGCTCAATGGGATGATGGACGTAAGAGATCAGACGACTCCTTGGGAGCCTCCGATGGATCAGGACATCGAACGCCACTGGCGTCGGGTGATGCTCTGGCAACGGGGGTTCCTGGCGGCGGTGCTGGCAATCGGCCTCGTGGGTGCCGTGATCGCGGCGCGCTCCGGTGACGTCCTCACCGTTGGGCAGTTTGCTGCGGTTGCCGTCATCGCTGTAGGGGGCCTGATCTGGAATGTCGTTCACGTCCGTCGGTGGATTGCCCGGACGTCGCTGCCGACCTCGAACGTCTGAAGGGCCGGCACCCCGGGACCGGGGACCGTCGAGGTTCAAGGCTGCGAGACTCCCCTCGCGATCAAGCCCCGGACCAAAGTCGCAGAGTGTGCAGGTCAGTTCCTCACACCCCCGAGGTCGAGGTCGGCGCCGGGGGCGCGTAGGCACGCCTCTTCGTCACCCGCAGTCGGGCGCCACCTGCCATCGACGTGCTTTCGCACGCGTTGCCGATGGAGCGCAACGCGGCGAGGGAGGGATGTGGTGTCACGCTTCCAGCTGCCGGTGGGCGAAGACGATGTCCCGCACGCGTACGACGGAGGCCGGCTCGATGCGGGCCAGAACGGGCAGCACGTGGTACCAGCCGTCGCCCGCGAGCGCGTCGACAGCGAAGGATCCCGCCTCTTGGGCTGGTCGTGCCGTGTCCGCAGGCACCTGCGAGTGGGCGAGAATCCGGAACGTCTGGGCGAAGGCGGTGCTGGTGGACTCGGAGACACATCTGAGGGACGTGGGCGCGCCGGTGAGGTAGCTGGCCACAGCAGCGAACGCCTTTGCCCGGTCGTAGGGGACGTTGAGACTGCTCGCGCAGCGCCGGGCTGCTTCGAGGTCCCCGAACGCGGCGTGCGCGATGGCCACGGCCGCGGTCGGCAGTTCCCACGGGGGCACGCTCGCTCTGTTGTCTTCCCACTGCGTCAGTGTCTGCCGGGCCTGCTCGCCCTGCCCGGGCGCACTGAGGAGAAGCAGGACGAGGAAGTCCTCCGCATCCAGCGGCGTACGTGTCTCCTTCAGCTGCTCCCACGCGCGGCCGACGGCGTCGCGGAGGCGTTCGGCGCAGGCCGCATCCGTGCCCTGCAGAGCGGCGAGGAGTTCGGCAAGATCGGCGATGCGCCCGCCCGGCCCTTGCGGGGAGGTGCTGGCCAGGAGCAGTTCCCGCTGGTGATCGATGATGTGGGCTGCAGTGGCCGGGTCGTGGGAGCACAGCCCGGCCGCCACGGCGACGAGCGCGCGTCGCTTCCGGTCGCTGCCCGGGCCGTCGGTGTCCTGCACGAGGGAAAGGGCTCGCGGGCCATCGCCGGCATACGCCAGGGCTTGTGCGGCGGCGGCCCGCGCATCGCTGACATCGCGACCTGGCGCGCCGTCACGGACGGAGAAGAACCCGGCGCCCTCGAGCGTCCTCCTGCGCTCGGCGGCTTCGTCGGCCAGCCGCCGGCCGTCCGGGAGATGCCCGGCGGCGGCAGCTGCGACGGCGACACCCGCCAGCGCCTGGACCTGGTGGGTAGGGTCGTGCAGGCTGCGGGCCAAGTGTGCGCCGTCGGCGTGGTGCCCGATCACAGCGAGTGCCCTGCACAGGATGATCAGCCACGTCTCATGCGGCCGGGCGGCGGGCCGGGAGGCTTCGAGTGATTCGAGGGCCTGGAGCAGCCTGCGGCTTGCCTCCTGGGGCCGGTTGTCCTGCGCGAGGCGGCAAGCCTGCTCGGCCAGTGCTTCAGCGGAGGGACGCTCGACCGGGGAGCTGGGGTCCGCGGCGATCACTGCGCGCGCCCCGTCGCGGACGTCCCTGCCGAGGAAGGTGTGCCGTGTGTCGGGCACGCAGGTCAGGAGGTGGCGTGCGACGTCTGTGCGGCCCGTGTTCACCAGGGCGCGTGCGACGCTCGTGAGCATCGGGGCCAGGAGGAAGGCGAGGTTCTGCACGTCGGCCTCGGTGAGCGCGTCGGGGTCACCCAGCGCACTTTCAAGGCGCCGGGCGGCTTGCCGGGCCAGCGCATGCGCGTGTTCCGGGCGGTCGGTGGCCAGGGCTGAGGCCGCCGCGGCGTCGACCAGGCAGGACAGGAGGCCGGTGGGGAACTCGTCGGCGTAGCGGACGATCCTGTCGTGCAGCCGGGCGGCGTGCGGGCTCTCGGCCGCGGCCGCGACAGCAGCCCAGGCCGTCACGGGGGTACTCGGATCGGCCGGGGAACCGGAAGGAACGTCGTCGGCCAGCTGTTCTGCCCGCTCGAGCAACTCCGCTGCCAGCTCCGGGGCATGGGCGCGGCCGGCGAGAGATGCCTGCGCCGTCGCCTCACAGCTCAAGGTCACGTTGTCGTACGGAGTCGGAGAGCGCAGCGAGCTGAGCAGGGCTCCTCCTTGCTCCAAGTCGCCAACGGCATACAGGGCCACCGCGGCTTCCGCGGTCGCGGCCTCGGCGTCGTCCTCGTCACCGCTCGGCGGCGCCGACTCCTCACGGGCCTGCTGGGCCCACCTCGCCGCGTCCCGCGCGGCCTGGACGGCATGCGGGTCCCCGGTTTGCGCCAGCACGCGGGCGACCTTCGCCAGACGCACGGCCTTCGCCGCGGGATACGGCGCCACCAGCGCGAACCGCAGGGCACGCTGCGGATGCCCGAGCCGGGCAAACGCCGCGGGGAGATTCGCTGGTACGCCCTGGGCCCGCTCGTTCAGCACGGCCCGGGAGGCCGCGAGCCCGGCCAGTCCCTTCAGATCCTGCGGGCACCGGCGCCGGACCATCTGCGCGTTGAGGTCGATCTCGGAGAGCGCCGCGTCCAGGGACGCACGGGCCAGCAGAGCCTGCTGGCGACGCGGATCGAGAGCGACCAGCGCGGTCAGTCGTTCGCCGTCACCGATGCTGTGCAGCATGTGCGGGTAGTCGTAGAGCAGGTAGTCGGGAGTGCCCTCCGGCCAGCCCCGGGCACGGTAGCCGTCCGCCCAGGTATGGATCTGCTGTTCGAACCTGGTCACGTCGCCCAGTGCGGTCAGCGCCTCCCGGCGCAGTTCCTCATGACCCAGCGCGTGGGAGACCGGACCGGCCGACATGTCCGGCAGACGGATCCGGCCGTGGGAGGCGGGCAGGAAGCTGCGGCCGGTGATCCCGCGCAACATCGTGTCGACCTCATACGGCAGCACACCGACGAATGCGGCCAGGTCGGCAGCGGTCAGGCCGCCTCGTGCCGCCACCAGCAGGCCCAGCAACGGAACGCCGACCTTGTCGTCCTCCAGCAGCCGGTGCAGCTCGCGGCGGGCCAGGGCGCTGATGCCTCGGGCATCGGGGTACGGGGCGAGCGTGCGGATGATCTCCAGGCTGTGCAAGGGGTGGTCGGGGGCGACGTCGTCCGGGACGGGCGGGTGGGGCCGGCCGGTGACCACGATGCGCATGCCCGTCGGCGGGTGGCGCGGCAGCAGCGCGGCGATACTGCGTTCACCGGCCGCCGCGCCCTGGTCCTCGTCCAGACCGTCCACCACCAGCACCAGGCGCCTACCCCGGCTGCGGCACGCCTCGGCTGCGGCCCGGCACAGTTCGGGGAGGTCCTGCGCGCGGATACTCACCGCACCGGCCTCACGCCCGGCGAGGACGGCCAGTTGCCGCATCACCGTATCGAGGAATCCCTCCCGGTCGTTGCGGCCGAGCCGGTCGGTGATGAAGTAGCTGACGATGTCCACCGTGGCCGGCCGGTGACGCAGGACGAACTCTGAGACCAAAGCCGACTTCCCCGCCCAGGCCGCCGCCTGCCACCACACGTACGCGGACGCGCTGGGGAGATCGGGGCCGGTGCAGAACTCGGTCAGCTCCCGCAACTCCCCCTGCCTGCCGACCAGCTGAGCGGGCCGGATGTTCTGCTCGATCCAGTCGTCGTACCCGGTGAACGCCAACTCCTGCGCAGGCACAGGCAGCGGGGCCGAACGGGGAGACTGGGCCTCTTCCAGCAAGGTGGTCCATCGGCGCTCCTCGAAGCGTTGACCGGCCCACTCGCTCCACACTCTGACGACGGCCATCAGCTCGGGCTCACTGCCGGGATCGGGTGTCCGCGCCCTGCCCCACTCCTCGTCGAGCCACTCTCCCAGCCGGTTGCCCAGCGACTTGGGGTCGCCCCCTGCCCGCTGGGCGACGTAGCGGCGCGAATACCGCTGCCTGCTCCTCCTTCGCGCGGTCTTGGCCCTCTCCTCAAGTGCGCGCAGCGCGTCGTACAGGGCACGGGCCCCCGCCGGCTTCTCCATCCGCGCCCCCTGATTTCCGGTGCCCGCCGTGCCCGGCTGCCCGCTGCGGGGACGGCGGGCACCCCCGATGACCAGGAGCGTAGAGGGAGTTTGCCCGCTGTGCCCGCCCTTTCGGACAACCCCCTCGCTCGCCCGGCACGGTCGTTGTGCCCGGCCGCTGGGGCCGGGTGAACTTCCAGGAGGGGACCTCATGGACAAGCCCATGCCCATCACCCGTCGGCTCGCCCGCGCCGCCCTGTTCAGCCTCGTCAACGGAGCCGCCTGGGCGGCGGGTTCGCACAGCGTGGCGGGCCTTGTATGGCTGGTGCAGCACCGGTAGCCGGCCCGGGACGGGGCGGGCCCGGAATGCACTCCGGGCCCGCCCCGAGCCCGCTACGTTCCTCTCATGGGTCTTGCCGCGCAGTACTTCCACGAACGCGATTCCAACCTCCGCCTGGACGTCACCTCCGCCGAGGCACTGTGGGAGTGGGTGAAAGCTGGCGGCGCCGACCGGCTGGTCTCGCACGCGTGGGCGCTGACGCCGGGCAAGGACGTCTTCTTCCGCGGGCAGCCCAGTACCGACTACGGCCTGTCCTCCAGCCTGTACCGGGTCTGCCGCGCACGGCCGGCTGCGCCGGAGGCCGGTGTCCCCAACCAAGTGGACGAGCACGTGATGGCGGGAACGGAACGCGCGGTCATTGACGCCATGCGGCGCGAGGGAGTGGGACGGGGCATGACGGACGGCCAGCTCCTTGCTGTCCTGCAGCACCACGGCATTCCCACCCGGCTCATCGACGTCTCCGAGTCGCCGCTGGAAGCGCTGTTCTTCGCGGTCGACCAGCAGCACGGTGCCGACGGGCGTCTGTTCATGCTCCATCTACACCGCGACGACGACCTTCGGGTGGACACGATCGACTTCTCCCAGGAGGCGCTGGAGTGGGCCGATGCCACGCACGGACGGCGTCGCGCCAAGGGGGAGTGGACACGGCAGGTGGCCGTGGTCGACCAGGCCCCGCTCGATCCGCGGATGCGGGCGCAGCGCGGGCGTTTCCTCGTCGGAGGCCTCAACCGGCGCTACGGCGGGCGGTCCTACCGGATCGAGGGACTGAACATTCCGGGAGACCAGTACCCCGACATCTCGACGCTGGGGGTCAACTTCCTCAACAGCGCCACGGGGAAGCCGAACATGAACTGGTCCGCGACGGGCTGGACGCTGCGTGTGAGCTCGTCGTGGAAGCCTGAACTCCTGGAACGCCTGGCCGGGGAGGGCATTGATCACGACGCCATGTACCCGCCGCTCGGTGAAGTCCGACGACTGGGGCTGAAGGTGGCCCGCGACGCCGCGAAGATCCTCACCGAGACGTCCGTGTCCTGATCCGGCAGGCGTCGCCGACCGGACGCCGGCCGTCCCGCTCATCGCCGCCTTCGGGCTCAGCGCTCAAGACGCCGGCGAACGGGTGCCGGTCGGCGCGGGTACGGTGGGCGGGTGAGTGACACCCGCTCCGGACCCGGGACGGCCGGGGCTTCCCAGACGGCCGTGTGTGGGGTGGGACCCGAACTCGGCGAGGCTCTGCGGGCGCAGGGGCCCGCAGGGGAACGGGCCCTGGATCTGCTCCTGGACGCGGCCTCGATCCTGAATCACCCTGATCGGCTGCGCCGCCCCTACGAAGTGGCGCAGTCATGCCTGCGCGGTGCCCTGGACAGTGTCCTGAACAACATCGCGGGCGAGGATTTTCCCGGGCCGAGGCGTGCCCGGCAGGCGGTGGTCGAGGCCGCCGGGGCCGTGGCCGATTCCTGGGGCCGTCACCAGCAGGTGACCCAGGTGGACCTGGATGCGCTCCTGGACGCGGTCGGTGAACTGCGCGCTCAGCAGGCACACCGCGGCGGGTTCCGGGCGCGGCAGGTGGGGCAGCTGGTGTTCGACCAGACCCGCCTGGAGATGGGGCTTGCCGAGCGGGCAGCCGCCCGTACGACCTGGGGAGCGTTCTACGAGACGGCGTCCGGGGTGCTGCACGGCTCCGGTAGCGGCGCTGACGAGACGCGCCGCCAGTTCGACGGCGTGGTCGCCGCCATGGAGGGAGTCTTTCTCGAACTGCCGGAGCGAGTGGACCGGCTGCGTGTGCTGGCCCGGCTTGCATCTCCCGTCGCCCGGGACGCGGACGAGGTCGCGTCGATGACCGACCCGCGGGCCGGAGCCTACTTCTTCCGGGCCGCGGTGAGCGGGCGGTGGCTGGATCTGCTGCCGCTTGAGCGGCTGCTGCCCGAACAACGGCGCTGGCCGGCCGCTCCGTATCTGCTGAGGCTGCTCGCCGAGGAGCCTCAGCGGCTGTGCACGTGGGTGAACAGGCATCTGGACGCGATCGATGAGCAGGGGCCCGGGGCGCGGGCGCAGGCCATTGCCCTGGTCAGCGCGGCTCGCATGGAGGCGTGCGCCCTCGTGGTCACGATGGTGCGGCGGTGGCCGCAGCGGGACATCCTGGTGCGCGCCGGGGACTGGGCCCGTGATGTCCCGCCGGCCGAGCGTGACGGGCAGTGGGTCCAGGTCCTGGAACACATCCTGAAAGGCAGGGAGTTCACCGCGCGGGAGGTGTGGGAGAGCGGTCATCTGCTGCGGATCCTGATCAGTACCGCGCATCCCGGCGGCCGACTGCGTACCGGAGCGGACCGGCTCGGCGTGATCATCCGTTTCGCGCTGGCCGGAGTCCTCGGCGACTACCTCGGTGACGACGAAGAGCACTGGGACCTTGAGACCTCCAACGATCTGCGCGAGGTCACGCTGGACAACCCGCCGTATGCCGTGAAACTGACGCTGGTGCGGGCCGTACTTGACCTTGCGCTGGCCGAAGCCGAGCTCGCCGTCCCGGTCGCCCAGCGGCTGCGCGCGGTACACAGCAAGCTCGCGGAGTCGCCGCTGCGCGCGCGGCTCGCAGCGGTCCATCTGACGGAGTCGTTCCCCCACGACAGCCGGCGCTCCGACGCCGAGGCCGCCTGGTGGGACACGGCGATCACCACCGCGGGCCGGGTGGGCGGCGCCGCCTTGCCGAGCGCGGACATCGCCGACTTCATCGCCCTCCTGGAAGCCCACTGCCCCGAAGGACGGCGAACCTCGCTCGAGACGGCCCTCACCATCACCCTGGGAACACCGCCTGCCCCGGACGAGATCGCCGCCTGGCGCGCCGCCGATCCCACAACGGTGCCCAGCGCCTGGCGTATCGCGCGGGCCCTGTCCCCGGTGCTGCCCGCCCCGGTGCGCGCCCCGTGGCGGGAGGTGCTGCAAGCACTGGAGGACCAGTACGGGCCGCCCCCGCAACGACCCCAGCCGGCCGTCCGGATCACCTCCTGGACGGAGAGCCACGGCGGACTCTCCGCCGCCGCCTTCGCCGCGCACGCCGGGACCGACGGACCGACCGCCGCCGTGGCAGAACTCGCCCGTACTCCTGTGTCCCGTGAGAACGACGACGAGGCCGATGAGGCGCGCGCCGGCCTGCTCGGTGAGCTCGTCGCCCAGGACCCGAACACCTGGGCCGCAGGCCCGGGGGCCGTGGCGGCCGCCGCCGCCCGCCCGGTCCTGCAGGCCGCCTACTTCAACGCCCTTCACCTCGCCGCAGGCCAAGCCCTTCTCGACGCGGCGCTGCTGGCACCGGTCGTTCAGGCCGCCTTCGTCGTACGGCCCCCGGCCCAGGACCGCACGCCGGGCGCAGAAGCCCTCCAACGCGTCATCACCAACCTCCTGCACCGTCTCTGGGACACCGGCGGCTCCCTGCCACAAGCCGAACCGGACGCCGTGGCCTGGCTGCAGCGCCTGGTCACCGGCTGGACCATGCCCCGCCGGTCCTCCCCGTCCCCCGTGATCGACGCCGTGCAGACGCCCGGCGGCAGTGCTCTGCTCTCGCTGACCGCCTGGGGAGTGCAGCAGGCCGCCCGCACCGACAGCGGCCTTCCCGAGGAGAGCACCCACATCCTTCAGGCACTGCTCAGCGCAGACGCGGACGACCAGGCCCTGGCCGTCATCGGGTTCTGCCTCCGCCAGCTGCACCACGCGGACCCGCGCTGGACGGCCGCCCACGCCGGACCGCTCCTTGCCCTGGACGCCCCGTGGCGGCCCGCCCGCAGCTGGCTCACCCGCGGCCGCCCCGACCACGCACTCCTCGCTCGCCTGGACCGCACCGGCCTGTGGGACGCGCTGTGTGCCCCACAGGCCGAAGGCGCGCTCGACAAGACCTTCCTCGCCCTCCTAGACGACACCACGCCCCTGGGCCCCGCCGGCACCTTCCTCACCGGCCTTGCTGACCGCCCCGGCGGGCCGGAAGCCGTCTCCGTCCTGCTCTCCCGCCTCGCCACCTTCATCGCCCGCCTGGACCAGCCCGGCCCGTGGCCGGGCCGTGCCGCCACCGTGTGGCGGGCCGCCCTCGACGCCCGCCTGCCGGCCCGGGCCTTGCACGGCGCCGGCCGCTTCGCCTACGCCGACACTCTCGGCGAGAACACCTGGCTGGAGCTGACCGCCCGCACCGTTCTCCAGCAGCCCGCCCTCGAAGCCCCTTACCGGGTAGCCGAACGCGCCGCCCGCACCCCCTCCAGTCCGTCCGCTCCCCTGATCGCCGCGGCCGCCCTCGCTACCGACCCTGCGGACGGCTTCCACCACGCCGAGACCATCCGCCACGCCGCGGATCTGCTGGCCCGCCTCCCGGCCTCGGACACCGCGGGACACGAAACACTCCAGCGCGCCCTGATCAATGCCGGAGCCATCGAAGACGCCTACGGGGAACAGCCGCGGTCCCCAGCACACCCATGAAGGAGGCCGACGGGCTGCGAAAGACACACAGGGACGGTGTCCGCCTGGCCCACCGGTGTCACAGGCCGCCCGGCCAGCGCGGCGGGTCGGCGAGATGGAGCCGGGCGAGATCGTCGTGGAGCCAGGCGTAGGCGTAGTCGATCGCCGGGGTGTCGCCGTACATGGCCGGCTCGGACACCGCGGGCTCGGTGTGAGGACGTGCCCAGCACGACACCGGCTTGGCCCCGTCGTGCCCTGCGGCGGGGACGGCGGGCTGATCGTCGTCCTGGACCAAGGTCACGTCGACCAGGGGCGTGCCGGGCACGGTGCGGTCCCGCAGGTGCAGCAGCAGTGAGGGACATCCGTCCGGGTCGGAAGGCACGCGGAGCACTCCGCTGATCTGCGCCGCAGAGGCGGTCAGGCCCAGGGTGTCGTGCAGCAAGGGGAACCAGGCCGTCACCAGGGCGCGGTAGATCTCGAACGCGGCGGTGAGGACCTGGCAGATCAGCCGATGGAACTGCGGGGGCGAGTAGGCGTTCCAGATCCACTCACCGCCGTCGCGGTCGGGCACCGGATAGGGGCGGTGCAGCATGCCGTCCACGCCCACCGCGCTGCCCCGCTCCAGCAGCTCCTGCAGACGGCGCAGTTCGGCGGGGGTGGTGTCGAGTCGGCCGTTGTGGCTGATGCGAACCGCGGTGGGGCTCTTGTGGAGTCGGGCGCGGATGGCGGCGAGAGCGTCCTCGGCGGGCAGCGGGACATGATCGCGTTCCTGTCGGCTGAGCAGGGCCTTCGCGGTCAGGTAGAGGCGTTCGGCGGTGTGCGGACGGCAGTCGGGAAGGGGCAGATCCTTGCCCGTACACAAGTCGGTGAGTCGGTCGGCGACCAGGCCGAGAGCCCAGTGCCAGGGCCAGGCTTCGTGGTCGGCGGCCACAAGCCCGTACCAGGGCTGTACGGGCCGAGTCCGGTTGTCGCGCTCAAGGCACCGGTGCTCGAAGGGAATCCGCAGCGCGGGCGTCTCTGTTCCACTGCGGAGCAGCAGCTGGGCACTCAGCCGGGCACCGTCCCAGCGGGCGTCGACCGTCAGCGGACCACGGCGGCGGTAGAGCAGACCCGAGGCGGGGGCCAGCCGGTCCGTCCAGGTGTCCCAGGCCTGCTGCATGCGGCGGACCGTCTCCGCCCTCGGACGGCGCGGAAGCGGCTGTACCTCTGCATCAGCAGCCCACAGGTCATGGTGGTCGGGAACGGCCTCGTGGACGGCCCATGCTGCCGCCCCCGGGTGGCGCGCCACGATCCGCCGGATGAGATTGCTGCCCTGGTCCCAGCTGCCGGCGGCGACCGCCAGGGCGAGCCCGCTCCGCCAGACTGCCAGCTGGTCGGGATCGTCGAGAACCGTAGCGGGGAACTCGCCGGCGAGCACGGCCTGGCCGGCGAAGTACTGCTCCAGCACGGGCAGCGCAAACTCCACCGTCCGTCCCCGGACGACGACGAGACGGCTGGCCCGGAGGGTGTCGATGCTGCCGGCATCACCCACCTGCGCCACTGGTGCCCGCCCGCCCGCGGCAAGCGAGGCCGCGGCGAGCCGGGTCAGCAGACGGCGAGCATGCGGCTCGGGCGCGCCGGAGAGCCGGATACCGTGCTCGGCCAGCGCCTCCAGGAACGCCACCGGCCGTGCGGGAAGACGACGGTCCTCACGCTGCAGCGCGGCGGCGATCACCGCGAAGAGAGGACGCCGCAGCGCCTGGCCGACCTCCGCGCTCACCCCCCGCAATGCCCCAGCACGCCCGCCCAGCCGCACGATCAGGGCCTCGGCTGCCTCCGTCGACAGGGCAGGGCACACATGCCGCTCGCCGTCGGGCACACCCGTGAGGCGGAAACCGGACCGGACGGTGACGATGACCCGCCACGAAGGGTGCAGCACGGCCAAGGACTGGGCCTGGGCCAGCAGGTCCTCGCCCCGGGTCGGACCGGGCTCGTCCAGGCCGTCCAGCACAAGCCGTACCGTGCGCTGAACAAGATCACCCACCGGGACTGCGGCTTCCTCGATCGTCCGCCGCAGATCCGCCAGGACATCTCGGGCCCGAAGGAACACAGGGATCGCAGCCTGTGGATCTGAACGGGCCGCAGCGATGTCGGCGGCATACAGCCGCTCTACACTCAGTGACTTGCCCGATCCGAGATCACCCTCGAGCACCGCGAACCCCGTCTCGGGAAGACGACTCCACCACGCCCGCGGATCTCCCAGCGAGGCGTCGTCAGCGCAGCCGACCGCATCCTCGCGCTCGGCGCCCGCCGCGATCCACCGGCTCACTATCCGATGCCGGCTCTCGTCGGCCATCCGGTCCAGCACCGCCGCCCCGGCGGCAAGGGTCTGCGGGCGTCGAAGCGGAGTGCGGGGAGGCTGTGCCTCGTCCAGCAGAGTGCGCCACCGGCTCTCGCTACACCGCTCACCGGCCCACTCGCTCCACAGCCTGACCACGGCCATCAACTGCTCGATGCTGCTGGGGTCCGGCGTCTTCGCCTTGTCCCACTCCTCGTGCAGCCACTCCCCAAGGCGCCTGTCCAACGACGAACCGCGACCGCATGCCTGCTGCACGACGTCACGACGCGAATACCTCTGCCCCGGCTGCCTGCTCCGGGCGACCCTGGCCTTTGCCTCAAGAGCCCGCAACTCGTCGTACAGCACCCGGGCCCTGGGCGGCCTCCCCATCCACGCCTCGCTCTCTTCATGCTGGTGTTCCCGGCCGCCCGTTCCCGCAACGGCGGTCAACTGCAGGGACCAGACCAGTCAGAGGAGAGTAGAGCGAATTCACCTTCAGTGTCGCTCAGCGCTCACGGTCGCGCCGACATGCACGCGGGCGCACGCATCCCTTCTGTCGTGCCCTCTGGAAAACTGGATACCTTCACTCGATCATGAACTGGACTCCCGGTACGGGACAGGCCGAGCGCCCGAGCGCTTTCGGGGTACTACCACACGCCCTCCCGTTCGAGTGGATTGCCACCCTCACACCCTCGCGAGGCGCAGCATCCTGGCAACATCGGAAGTTCAGATGACGCCGCTCGGGCTCGGCAGCCTGGAAGCACGGAAGCGCGCGGTTCACGGTCTTGGGGGATTTCGACGTGAGGACGCAGGAGAAGCACGAGATCGCTGCGGTGGACTCGATCGCCGGCGTCGCGACGATGCTCATCGACACCGTGCTCGACCACCCGCACTTCCCCCTTGAGTAAGTGTTCGGAACGGTTCTGGCGCAGCTGCCCGAGGTGGACGCGGAGGCGGACCGGAGCACCGAGATCGTTTGTATGCGGCAGCAGCAGTGGCTGCTGCTGAACTGGCTCGCCGGTGTCAACGAGTCGATTCCCGGGGACATCGAGAAGGAGACCGTCACCTGGGTTCGCCGCCAGGTCGGCCCCGCAGCGGCCCGGGAGTGCGAGGCGCACGCCTGGGTGCTCGGCCACCCCACGGGGCCGGTGGACACGGTCGTCCAGGACCGGAACCGAGTCGTGCGCATCACCGCGTGGTCGCGTCTCCTGGCGGCCGTCACATGCCTCCACGGCGACGGAACCTCGGCGTGGCTGCGCCGTTTTGACCCGTCCGACATGGTCGAGGAGAGCACGCTCGCGTGGCTGACGGGCTGCGAGCCGCCCGGCTGGGACCCTCTGGCCTGGCCGCCCGATCCCCGTACTTTGCCGGAGATCCGCCGCAAGCTGATGAAGTTCGTCGACCACCCCGAGAGCCGGGCAGAGGCGACGGCGTTCCTTGGCATCTGCGGCCTGAGCATGGGCCCGGCCCCGCACGGAAATCCGGCAGCCGGCGACATCCTGGCCGACCAGGAAGTGCAGCGCCTCTCCAAGGCCCGGCTCTACTTCGTCGACGGCGACATGTGCTCCGTCGCCCTGCGTAAAGCGACCCGTCCACGGGCCACCCCGCTGTCGGCCCACCGGGTGCCCTCGCCGAACGGCCTGCTGTTCTTCTCCGATCCGGTGTCCCTCGCCACTCCTGGCCAGTCCGACGTCGTTGCCGCCGCCTGGGGCCTGTGGGACCCGGACTCACACCCCGATGGCTGGGTGCGGTTGAACGACGCCGACACCTATGAGCCGGTCGGGTTCGCAGCCGGCCCTCACTGGTGGATCTCGCTGTACCACGTCCAGGACTCCGTGATGGAGGACGAGCGCGACACCCCTCCCCTGGACCTCAGCGACACTCATGTCGTGTCCGAAGGCCAGGTCTTCGCACCCCCTTCCGACGCCTACTCCAGCCAGCACGCGGCCCGCGTCCTGATCGCCTGTTGGGACCTGATCACCCAGGAACAGATCGGCAAGCCGATCACCGACACCGCGCTCCTGACGCGCAAGCCCACCAAGACCCGCGCCGACCGAAGGCGCGGAATCGAGGACGACGGAACGGTCCGCCTGGTCACCGTCCGCGGCCGCGCACCACAACCGTCCGGTGAGGCAGGAAACTCGGCAGTCGTGCCTGCCCAGGGCTCGTCCATCCAGTACAAACACCGGTGGACCGTCCAGGAGCACAGCCGGTCCCACTGTATGAACCCCCGCAGTCACGCCGACAGCAGCTGCACGCACGAGGACATCACCATCCTGGAGTTCGTCAAGGGACCCGCGGACGCACCGTTCCTGCGCCGAGACATCGTGCACATCCTGCGTAAACTCGACCGGTAGTCCTGCTTCGGGCACATGCCGCACTCCACGTATCCCTGCCGAGAGCAGGGCCGTGCTGACGTGACGGCCGACCGGGCCGATGCTTTCAGCCGGGGAGGTTCTGCTCGCCGTCTGCCGCCGTGGCCGCATCCGACCGCGCGTCCGTCATGGGGTCGTCGATGATGAGGCGGAACCTCCAACCCTCAAACGAGGACAGGGCCTCGCCCAGTTCTTCCCACGACAGCATCTGCCCGTCGACCACGGCCCGTACCGGGCCACCCTCAAGATCCCCGACCAGCCGCCCTGCGGCTGTCCTGCCGGCTAGTTGCCACCCCGGGCCCGGTGAGGCCGGTTCCAGATAGCCGAAGCTGATCTCAGCTTCGGCCTCTGCCCTCACCTGCGCGGCCAGTTGGTTTGCGTCCGCGTCGTGATCGCCAAGCACGGCGAACTCGAACCCGTCGTCCCTGTCCCGGCGCTCTTCGACCAGCTGGACCGCGATCCCGGTGGGAGCCCGCCACAGTCGGTAGCGCATGACATGCCGACGCCCGTCCCTACCGACGACTTCTACCGGGGGCGGGGCGAGCGGGAGGCGCGGCATCCCCGTCACCGCCGCGATCCGCTCATCCAGGCACGGATCGCACAGGGGGCCCTCGTCGTTTAGCCACTGATCCGCCGGACGTCGGCCGCACTCCCGGCACCCGGTCGCAGCCTGCTGTTCGTCCATGAGATTCCCCACCATACGGTCAGCACGGCTTGACGTGTGGCGACCGAGCCGAGACTGGGGTTGGGCAGGGGCAGCCTGGACCGGTTCCCGGTTTTGAGCGGCCGTATCCTCGCCGACCGCTACTGGTCAACGACGGCCGGCGGCGGAAGGTTACTCCCGGGCAGGCCCCGGAGCGCCGCTAGCTCGGACACCGGGCAAGGCCGCCGGCGTTCTCCGAGCCACCGAGCTGGTCGCTAACGACACGGGGGCGCGCTCGGAAGCGGCATGGCGGTATGGCGCGGCCAGGGCTGCACACTGCGCGTCACCGCCTCGACTGCGGTCCACCGTCAACTCGTCGCCCTGTGCGAGCTCGTCGAGGGCGCTCGGAGCACCTCGTCTGTACCCGGCGCAGCGCCCAGGGCCCCCGCGAGTAGGAGAACCGCGTCAACGCCGTCCCGGGCGCCACCGCCGGAGGCGATCGCCGGAGCCTCGCCTCATCTGTTGTCTGGCGAGGTGCGGCTCTTGACGGTGATCCAGGAGCGGGCACATCGTGGCGCATTGCACCAACCTGTCCCAAGGGGAGATTGCTTTGTCTTCCGAGTGGCGCTACTTCGTCCGTCCTGACGGTTCCTTCTGGCGCACGCCCAACATCGACGGGTCTCTCGACTCGGTGACGGACGAGGAACTGGCGGGCATGGATCGCACACTTGACCGGCGCCGCGAGGAGAAGACACCAGTGCCGTGCTCGCGGTGCGCACGGAAATTGCTGCTGCACTGGAACGGGCCGGCGCCGGGCGTGATGCTCGAACTGTGCGAGGGCTGCGACAGCGGCCGTCCGGCCGCGAGCGACCTGATCCGCTGGATCGGCGATCCCGCCCGGCGTTCGCAGGACCTGCCGCTGCTCTTCGAGATGTGGGAGACGGAGACCATGGAATCCATGGGCTGGGTTTTCGTCCCTGCCGACGACGATCCGCTCGGACAGAACTGATGGATCTCACGATGATCGCTCTCAACGCCCACGGCTGGACCGGACGTTCCCGCGAAACGCCATCATCGGTCCTCGGGGCGGGGTAGACCGTTTGCATGGAACCGGACGAAACCACTCTCCCGGACATTTGTGATCTCTGCGGGCAACTGCTGGAGGAAGAGACGGAACTGCTGGCGCTTGTCGAGGACTCCTCCGCCATTCACACCAGCGACGCGAAGATGGACGGCAAGCGGCTGGTGGCGGTGTGCTCGCCCGAGCACCTCAAGGAGTTGCAGCGGCAGTACGCGGAACGGCCGTACTCCGAGCCGGAGTTGTGGGCAGGGAAGATTGCCCGCGCGGTGCTCGCCTATCCGAACGGGATCAAGCCCAAGCAGCTACGGCGTGAGACCGGGTTGACTGATCAGCAGATCGAGGCGGCCGTGACCTGGAACAACGAACAGGCCCGGCAACGACGGACCGACGAGTCCGGCGGACCCGAGTAGGCAGGCTTCCTGGCGGGGCCAGGAAGCTGTCGGCTGCCAGCTAGAACTATGCGTAGCTCCCCGGCGTACATAGAGGCCGATGACGCCCGCGGGCTCTGTCCCGATGCTGAGTAGCGCAGTGCGGCAGCGAGGTGCGGGCCTCGGCAGGTGCGGGCTCCATGGCTCGGCTGCGGGAAGGGTGGAGTCGGCTACTCGTGGTCTTGGGTGGGCAGGACCGTCATGCGGCGACGTCCGAGACGCCTTTTGAGCGTGAGGTTCTCGGCGTAGAGATTCGCCGTTACCGTGGCGAGGGCGTCGAGCTTGCCCTGGGTCTGTGCCGCCTGCTCCCTCGCCTTGCGCAGCTGCTTGCGGAGCTCGGTGATCGTCTCGTCGCGCTGGACCTCGCCGGGCGTTCGCAGGACTGGGCGGGCGACCTTCGCGTCCCATTCGGCGAGGATGTCTTCGGCGCGGTGCACGGTCGCGTGGCTGACCTGGGCCTCGCGGGCGAGGTTCTCCTTGGTGAGGGCGCCGTCGGTGTGCAGGGGCTCGCCGGCCAGGAGGCGGGTCATGGCTGCGCGCAGCTTGGCGGCGGACGCCGCGGATACCGGCATCAGGCCGCCCCGTCCTCGTCGAGGGCGCGGGTTACGAGCCGGACGTCGGCGAGCCGGACGAGGACGGCTTCGCGACGGGGCGGCGAGAGCGTGGAGTCCTTGGCCATGGAGTTGAGATCGTCCTCCTCGGCGACCCAGTACGGGGCGTGCTTGCGGGTGATGGTGGAGTTTCGGCAGCGGGCGGGCTGGCAGGCGCCGAGGAGCGGTGCCACGCCCCGCTGGTCGTCGGGGAGTTGGTCTTGGCATTCGGCCTGCGGGGCGTCGAACATGCAGTGGTTGAGGGTGCCCAGGAACAAATTGGGGAACTCAGCGGAAAGCAGCGCGGCCTCGACGCGCTCATCGGCGATGTGCGCGCGGAGCTGGGGGTCGCCGTTCATGGAAGCGATGACCTTGTCCAGACCCATGTGGAGTCGGGTAGCACCGGGTCCGACCGCGACGCGCTGCCCAGCGCGGCGGTCGCGCAGCAGCTCCACCAGTTTCAGGGCGGCCGCGTTCTCCAGGTCCTTGTCGAACTCCTTGGCCCAAGCGGTGTCCATCTTCCCGTAGGCGTCGGTGACGCGGTTGGACATTGCGCGGCGGGCTGCGTGCTTGAGCTGGAGCCCGAGCGCGATCTCCGCGTCCGGGTCGCGGGCGGTCAGGCTGGACATCGTCTTTCGGAACATATGGGAGCGCACGTGCGCGGGCGGGATCTTCTCCAGCCCGTACTGGGCACAGACCGCGTTGACGCCCTGGACGAAGAAGTCGAGCTCGCGTTCGGAATCGATGCCGTGCCGTCCCGCGCGCTCGCCGCGTGTCGGCTGGAGGGTGGCGAAGAGGTGGGTGGGATGCCAGGACAGGCGCTCGGCGACGGCGATGGCCTCGGCGGCCGGCTCGATGATCCACCAGTGCAGTTCCGGGCGGGCGGGATCCTTCTTGGTCTTGTGGGAGACCACGGCCGGGGAGCCGAAGTAGGTGCGCAGCGAGTCCCGTTGAATCTCCTGGATCTCTGAATCACGCATCATGGTGATCGCGCTCAGGAGGACGTACACGGCAGCGCGCAGCATGTGGAGTTCGAAGGCGAGGCCCTCGGCCGTGATCTCCATCCGCCAGGGCCCGCTGCTGCCGTCGGGCCGCCGGACACTGGCGGCGTCGGGGCACGGCAGCGGAAGGGACCGCCACCCGACCCCTGCGGCCGTGTCGACGACCGTCGTCCGCCCGGCGGATATCGCCTCCTGCAGCCACCGCGTGCGTTCACGGCCCGTTCTCTTCTCGGGCGAGAAACGGCGGGCGTAGCGCTGCCGGTCGACGCCAGCGGGCGGACTTCCCCAGATCATCCGGGCGACGGTCGCAAGGACCGGCTGGCTCGGCTTGCCGGGGTCGTCCGGGGCGTACACCGGCACCAGGTGCGCCGCGTCGGCGAGCCACCGGCGGACGTCCTCGTCCAGCTCCTGCCTGCCGGGGTCCTGCCTCTGGCGGTGAGGGGCGTGGGCCGGGGCCGCGGAGCTCTTGGCGTAGCGCATGCCCACCCGCACGGTGTGGATGCGGCCCGAGGCGATCGCGGTCAGGACCGTGGCACGGCGCGCCGCGGCTCGGTGGCTGCCGTTCAGGGCGAACAGGGTCCGGCTTGCACCGTCCGTAACCTGTCTGCTGAGGACGGTCCACATAGGGGTTCCGGCAGCGTACGCCTGGGTGTCGTGATCGTGGACGGGCACAGCGTTGTCCGGGTTGTTCAGCCATGTGGTCAGCAGGGCATCGACGTCGTCCAGACGCGGCGGCTGCGGCCCCGGTGCGGGAGGACGGTCGGAGTGCCGGGCCGCCTCGCGGTCGAAGTGGTCGCGCCAGCGAAAGATGTCCGGTGCGAAGGTGTGGATGTAGGTCCAGGCGGCCCGCAGGACCGGCCACCAGGTCTCGGGCGGGATGGAGGGGGTGGCCAGTCCGTCTGGGGTGGTGGCGTTCTCGCCCTTGGCTTCGATCGCCTCCTTCCCGACCTCCTTGGCCGTCTTGCCCTCCCAAGGGTCGGTGAAGGGACTGATACCGGTGATGACGGGGGCGAGCTGCCGCAGCCGTCGAACCGCGCCCACATGGGTGGCGATGGTTTTGCCCGTCGTGACCGTGGCCGCCTTGTGCGCGACTGCGTCGTACCAGTCCTCGGGATCCCACAGGCCCAGGTCGGCGGGCAGACGCCGCTCCCGGCCCCACCGCATGATCACCCGAAGTTCACCCATCTCGGCCCGGATGGTAGCCAAGGACCGGGGCACCGCGGACAGGAAGATCGCAGCCGTGCGCAGCGTGGGGTGGGCGGGGTTGAGCAGAGCGAAGCAGAACTCACGCAGCTGCAGATTCATCAGAAGATCGTCGGCATAGAACGTGATGGTCCAATCGCCGGGCGCCTTGTTGGCGGGTCTGCCGATGCAGTCCGCCTGCCAGCGATGAGTGTCGCCAAATCTCGGGACGTCGAAGCCATCGAGGAGCTGGTAGCCGCCGTGGCTGAAGACCAACTCGTCGTCGCGGAAGGTCACCGAGGGCAGAGGCGCGGCAGCGGGCCGGGGCATCATCGGTCGTACTCCGTCCGCAGTCCCAGAGGAAGATCGAGACGCACGCCGAGTTCGACGATCTCGCGGCGTGCGGCGGGCACGAGCTCGGCGCACTCCTCGAACACCTCGGCCAGCGCGGCGGCCTGCCGGCCCCACAGCGCCTGCCAGCGGGGCGGGGCAAGCCGGGCACGCATTGTCTCGATGTGGTCGGACAGCAGGAGCAGGCGCGGCAGGTGCGAGGTGAAGACCACCGCGTTGCGGCAGAGCATGCACATCGCGGGCGCGACGTGGCAGACCTTGTTGTCCCGCCGGTGCGGTGAGGAGTGCGGGTTACGGCAGTTGACCAGTCCCATGTCCAGCTCGCCGGCCCGCAGCAACTTGGCCTCCTCGACACTCAGCCCCAGATCGGCAGCGACCTCCGGTTCCTCCAGCCGCGCCTCGGCCTCGGAGGTGACAAGCACCGGGCGCTCGGACAACCGCTCGAAGACCCACCGCTGGGCCTTGTTGATCGCGCGGCCGGCCAGGACGTGTGCCGTCGTGCCGTGCGCGTAGTGATTGCGGTAGACCTCCACATGGTGGTCGTCGCCCGCAAGATCGCTCACCGTGCCGCCGAGGGCGACAGCCCGCACCGTCTTGGTCGTCTTGCGCAGCCGCCGCACGTCATACGGTGCGGAGACAGCCAGCGGGCCGCCCGTGCCTCCCGGTGGGTCGCCGATCCAGTCACTGAAGCGACGCCCACTGGGGAGGAACGTGGCCACGCCCGCGTCGAGTACACCTGACCAACGCCGTTCCACGGCAAGGAACAGCCACGGCTCGGCTTCGGGAAAGACCTCACGCGTCAGTGCGGTGACCGCCAGCAGCCGCCGTAGCAACCCCGGGACGTCCCACGCCCCGTCTCCGAGGAAGTCCACGGCCCCTGCCGCCTGGTCTTCTTCTGGATCAGCATGGAGATCGGCGCGGATGCGTTCAGCGCGATCCTTGCGCTGCACCAGGCGCACGCCGCCATCGGTAAACTCAAGATCGGGTAGATGCAGGTCGTGGAGCTCCTCGGGGGTGGTGTCGCTCATCCCCAGCAGCAACAAGATCCGAAACGCCTGGAGGTCCGTCTCCGCTGGGAACAGCAGTGCACCGACCGCCGGAATCAGGTAACGCAGCCCCCGCTTCAGCAAGGTCCCGTCCTCCGCCGCGGGCAGCAGCGCCTTGACCTCGGACGGCCACTTCTCGGCGCTCTCCGGCAGCCGCGGCTTGAGCAGGCCCGTGGTCAGCAGCCGCGAGTGGGCCGCCCCCACCAGGTTGGCCGGCTCGTGCCAGTCTCCGTCCGCGCGGGGATCGACGCCCCGGGCCAGCAGCTCACTGCCCCGGACAAGCCGCGCCTCCAGCGCCCGCACCGCCGCGCGGGCAGCGTCCCGGAGCACGATCCGCTCCGCGTTGGAGTACTCATCCAGGGGCTCGGACGTGTAGCCGGGGTAGGCGGCCGGAGCCAGGGCCCGCAGCCGCAGTGCCTCGGCGACGGAGTCGCCACGCTGCACCCGCTGCTCGAGCAGCGTCAGCAGGGAATTCACCTTCACATACGGCCGGTTGGAACGCAGCCCATGCCTGTCCCGAAGCTCCTGCTCCCACCCGTGGATCGCCTCCACCAGTTCGGCACCATGCCGTTCCAGGCGGGCTTCGGCGGGGTCCAGGCCAACGGTAGGAAGATGCTCATCGGCATATGTGGCGAACGCACGGACAGCCTGCGCCAAGTCAGCTCCGCCGTCGCTCCGCTTCATCGAACGGGTGTAGATCAGCCATTCATCGGCGAGTTGAGCCGCCAGGGTGCCGCATCGGAATTTTGCCGGGTCCACGCTCCGCCGCACCCAACCACCCCGGGTCTCCGCCCGCAGCTCCCGGACGCCGATACGGTCCGGCTCCGGAACCGGCATCGGTGTCCGAGCACTGGCCCGGATGCGCGTCTTACGCTCGCCGCGGCGGGCCATCAGGCAGCGCTCTCAGTAAGCGCGGCCGCGTAGTCGGCGTACGTCCGGTCCTTCTCGTTCCATTCGGCGATGGCCCGGGCGACCAAGGCGTTGGTGCCACGGATATAGGTGAGGTACCGCAAGGTCGACTTTGGTCCGCTATGACCCAAAAGGCGCATCAGGATCAGCAGAGGGTTCCGTGAGATGTGGTCGGTCAGGTAGGCGTTGTGGCGCCCGGCGAGGTACTGCTCGGCCTCCTCCTGGAGAATCAGCTTGGTCAGCAACCGCAGCATGTAGATCGCGAATGTGTGCCTTGTGTCGTGGATCCGCAGCCGCGTCGGCATCACGAAGCCGACCTCGTGTTCTTCGGACAACCGAAGGCTCCGCAGGTGCGCCTCGTCGAATATCTGCTCCCACCTCTGCGAGGACGGCATCCGGCCTCCCCGGCCGACGAACATCGCCATGGACTCCAGGCCGTGATCGCCTTCCACCACGGCGAGCCGGCGTATCTTGGCCGGCATGGCCTCGACCCGGTAAGTCTTGCGGCGGCCGTCCAGCATGCCGCTCACCTTCATCCGCCGCGTGTTGATGTCATCGACGATGAACAACTCCTCCCTGCGACGCCACAGCGCCTTCGCGGAGGCCCGCACCATCGCCGCCCGCTCGGTGCGGCGGTACATGTCCAGCTCGCGCAGCGTCGGATCCTGAATCATCACCACGCGGTGGATTCCGAATTTGGCGATCGCCTGTAGCGGAACCTCGGCCGGCGTGGCATCACGCCGCGGACGGCCCACCTCCATGTCGAGCAGGCAACTGAACTCCTGCAGCCGCATCCCTGTCGTAATCGCCAACTCAGGGCCGACACTGTTGCGCAGCGGGGAGCGACCGGGGAACGACCTGTCCACGCTGCCATCGGGGAGATACCCACGTAGCCCCACCTGCTTGAGGAACCGCCACTGCCGATACGTCAGGTTCCGCACGTCGAGCTGAGTCGTCGCACCCCAACTCAGGACGTCCTTACCGTTCCGGCGCCGGAAGTAGGGGCGCGTCTCCAGCAACTTGGCCTCGTCGACCGCCCAGCCATAGAAGTTGTTGAGGAACGCCCGGCGCCTCTTCCACGTCGCCGGAGCATCCGGCGACTCCCGGTGCTCGGTACAGTCCTCCCGGTAGGCCACAAGATCTTCTTCAAGCGCAGACAGCAGATCGGTCGGCGGATCGAGCTCACACTCCAGGAACTCGGTCACATCGAGCGCGTCGTAGGTGTAATCCTCAAGCGACTTGGCCTTCAGCGTCTTCGCCATCTCCAGGAAGAAGGAGACCAACGGCTCCGAAGGACGCATTCCTTCACCAAGGAAGAAGGGCGTGCCGTCCTTCAACGCCCCCGGACGGTTGACATACGCCGCCGCGTCCAAATCCAGGCCAGGGGGCGCCTCGTAGAAGCGACGCACCTTGGCACGCGACACGAAGAAGTAGTCCATCCCGAACCGCCATGATCATGAGACAAGCAGGAGGGACGCAACCTAACAGCCCCACCTGAAGCCTCGGCGGCCCTGCGGATCACTACTGAGACAGTCTCGGGACCTTGGCATAATGGAGGGCCAGGAGCGTGGCCGCGCCCCAGAAGGCCGCCGACGGGCAGGCGTCCGGCGCGACCCGCGCGCGGGTGAGCAGCGGCAGCGCCTCCCGCACGGGCACGAGGGCGGCGGGCACCTGGGCAGCCTCCACGCCCGCGCCCGCGCGACGGACGACGCGCAGGCTCCCGGCGGAGCCGACAGCGGGCGGGGTGGTGCCGTCGGGGTGCCAGAAGGCGATCCGGCCGGTGCGGGCCGGGTCGCCGGGCACGAACACGGCGTGGCAGCGGAACGGTTCGGGGACGCCGGGCGGTGCCTGCGAGGGGAGCCTCTGCGCGGAGATGATCCTACTCCTCAAGTTTGACTAGCTAAGCCGGGGCCGCCGAGGGTACAGCATGGGAAGGGGCCGACGGCAACGGTCTCTCAGGGACGTCTCGGGGTCGTGTCTCAGGGACGTCTCAGGGTCGGCGGCTGGAACCGCGGGCCGCGTGGAGCCGTTCTCAGAGCAGAGAGCGGCAGTGGCCGCGAAGGAGGCGACGCACATGTCGAAGAACGCGAAGATCGCCGCAGGAGGGGTGGCTGCCGGGCTCCTGCTGCTGATCTGGCTGCCCTGGTGGGCGGCGCTGTTGATCGTGGTGGGCATCCCGACTGCCGCCTACCTCACGCTGGACCCGTCCCAGCGGCGCAGGCTGCGCCGCATCAGTCGCAAGGAGCTCGGCCGCTGAGAGCGGGGCCGGACCGCCTCCCGCCGGCGCGGGGGCGGTCCGGCTCAGTTCGGCCGGACGGCCATCCGGTCCAGCGCCGCCAGCAGCCCCGGAAGCTCGGGCCCCCGGCCGACCGGCAGCACCTCACCGGGCTTGTCGTCGAGGAGCACGAAAGCGATGTCGTCGGTGCGGGCCACCAGCGACCAGCCGGGCCCGTCGGCGCGCAGCGTCCGCGCGTCACCCGGCGCGAAGGACGACCGCACCCGGCCCAGCGGAGGCGGCGTCTCGACATAGGCGCGGGCCTCCGCGAGGACCCGCCGGACGTCGCTGGGCCGCTCGGCCGCGTCCTGCTCGCCGCGCGGCGCGAACTGCGAGTCGTCGATCTGCTCGCGCCACTTCGTCCACTGCACGGCTATCTCGTCGGCCCCCAGCCGGCGCTGCGCCGAACCCCAGCCCCCCGTGTCCGGCGGGACCAGCGCGGGCCCGTCGGCGACCTCCGGAGCGGGGTCGTGCGGCGCTGGCACTCCGGGCGCCGCCACGGCCACCGCGAGCGGCCAGCCCGGCAGACCGGCGACGACCGTCCGCTCGTCCGGCGACAGGTCGTACTCCATCCCGCAGTCCCAGGAGGCGATCGCGACCGCCACCAGCGACACGTCGTCCACCACCACGGTCCACCGCGCGCCGGTGCCGTCCTGGCCGAACACCAGCCCGTAGCCGTCCGCCAGCGGCGCGAGGCCGAGCGCCGCGCACGCCTCCGGATAGTCGTCGCCCAGCGCGCTCGGGAACTGAGCGGGCGTCAGCAGCACCGCCGTGAGCACATACAGCGCGTCCTCGGCGGCGACGACGTCCTCGTCCGTTCCGGCCATCCCAGCCTCCCCGCGTGTTCGTCCGACGGCGCGCACCCTAGTGCGCCTGTGAGCCGCTTGTCACGACTCCCAGACGGACCCGGAGCTGCTGGTTTCGCCAGAACGCGCGAGAACACGGACGAACCGGGCCGTGTCAGGCGCCGGGCAGCCCGAGAAGTTCACGGGCGACGGTCCGCGGCGACTCCTCGCGCTCCCGCGCGAGCGTGACCACCGCACGGCACGCCAGCTCACGGACCCCGAAGGAGAGCGCCTCCGGGGAGACCCACCCCGCCGCCTCCTCGATCCCCTCCTGATCGTCCCGCGCGCACGCCACGACGTACACGGCCGCCGCCTCGAACAGATTCGGCACCCGCTCCCGCCGGTCCTCGGCCGCCCCCGGCGCCCTGCCGGTCAACTTCCTCCAGGCCCTACGGAACCCGCCCGCCACATGGACCACCCTCCTCCTGCTCGCCGATCCCGAGCCTCCCAACGTAGGGTCGGAACTTTTCCGACAGAAGGGGGCCGGTCGGGCTCAGCGCTCCCGGACCGCCAGCGCGAGGAAACGGCCGTCCTCGTCGGCGTACGACGTCATCCGCCACCCCGAACCGGCCAGCAGCGGGCGCAGGTTCGGCTCGGCGCGCAGGTCGTCCGGGGTGAGCAGGCGCCCCTGACGCACCGCCAGCGCCGCACGGCCCACCGGGTGGAAGAGGGCCAGCCTCCCGCCGGGGCGGACCGCGCGCGCCAACTCCCGCAGCCCGCCGGAGGGATCGCCGAGGTGCGAGACGAGACCCGCCGCGAACACCGCGTCCAGCGACGCGCCCCGCAACGGCAGCGCGCGGACGTCCGCCAGCAGCAGCCGCCCGTCGAGGTCCCGTCCGGCCCGTACGGCGGCCCGGAGCATCGCCGGGGTCAGGTCGGCCCCCAGGACGGTCCCCGAGGGCCCCACGGCGGCTCTGAGGGGCGGCAGGGCCCGTCCGGTGCCGCAGCCGGCGTCCAGCACACGGTCGCCCGGACACAGCTCCAGCGCGGCCACCGCGGCGGCGTAGGCGGGGCCGTCGCCCGCGAACTTGGCGTCCCACCCCGCCGCGCGGGCCGTGAAGAACTCCTGGACGTGCGTGCGGTCGTCACTCATGCACCGCATGATCCCGCACGGCCACGGGAGCGCCTGTAGCGAGCACGTCCGGACGCGAGGTGATCGACCGTACGTACTTCTCCGCCAGATTGCGGCACTTTCCGAAACGTGCTCCCTTTCTGCACCCTTGCCAGGACTAGCGTCCCTGAGCCATGGGACACCTGGACCACGCAGCCTTCGGCTGGCTGACCCCCGTGCTGTCGTACGTGATGGCCTGCACTGGCGCCGCCCTCGGGCTGCGCTGCACCGTCCGCGCGCTCGCCGCCACCGGGCGCTCACGCCGCAACTGGCTGATCACCGCCGCCTCCGCCATCGGCACCGGCATCTGGACCATGCACTTCGTGGCCATGCTCGGCTTCGCCGTCAGCGGCACCGACATCCGCTACGACGTGCCGCTGACCGTCCTGAGCCTCGTCGTCGCCATGGTCGTCGTCTGCGCGGGCGTGTTCGCCGTCGGCTACGGACGCGACCGCACGCGCGCGCTGCTGACCGGCGGCCTCACCACCGGGATCGGCGTCGCGAGCATGCACTACCTCGGCATGGCCGCCGTCCGGCTGCACGGAGAGGTCCACTACGACCCGATGACGGTCGCCCTCTCCGTGGTGATCGCCGTCGTCGCGGCCACCGCCGCACTGTGGGCCGCGCTCAACATCGAGTCACCCGTCGCGGTCACCGTCGCCTCCCTCGTCATGGGCGCGGCCGTCAGCAGCATGCACTACACCGGGATGTTCGCGGTGAGCGTGCACGTCGAACCCTCCGGGGCGCCGTTGTCCGGGGCCACCGCGATGCAGTTCATCTTCCCGCTCGCCGTCGGCCTCGGCTCCTACCTCTTCCTGACCTCGGCCTTCGTCGCCCTGTCGCCCACCACCAGGGAACGCGAGGCGACCGCCTCCGCCCAGCAGGCCGTGACACCCGTCGCCACCCGCGCCTGACGGCGTCCGAGCCCCCGACCCACCCGCCAGCGAGGAGTCCATGCGTACCCCCAGGAAGGCCACCGCAGCCGGCACCGAACCGCCGCCCCCGGTGCGCGGACGCCGCGCCCACGCCGGGCCGCCCGCCGACGAGCACCGGCGCGACCCCGAGGACATCACTGCGGGACCGCCCCCGCGCGCGGACCGCTGGCGAATACGCCCCCGCACCGTCCGCGCCAAGATCGTCTGCCTCCTGATGGTGCCCGTCGTCTCCCTGCTCGCCCTCTGGGGGTACGCCACCGTCACCACCGCCCAGGACGTCTCCCGGCTGCGCCAGATCCAGCGCGTCGACTCCGAGGTCCGCGCACCCGTCGCCGACGCCGTCGCCGCGCTCCAGGCCGAACGCCTGGCCGCCGTCCAGTACGCGACCGAGCCCCGGGCCGGCCAGGACGACACCCTGCGCCGCCTCGCCGCCGCCACCGACCGCGCTGTCGCCCGGCTCCGGCTCGGCGACGACAGCACCGTCGCCGACGCCCAGGAACTGCCCGCCGGGGTCGCTCAGCGGCTCGACGCGTTCGTCACCGGCGCCGGACAACTGCGCACGGTGCGCGGCGCGGTGCTCGGCGGGACCGTCGACTGGTCGCAGACGTACACCCGTTACACCCGGACCATCTCCGCCGCGTTCGCCGTCGGCGGCGCCCTCTCCGGCGTCCAGGACGCCGAACTCGGCTCCGACGCGCGCGTACTGCTCGAATTCTCCCGCGCCGCCGAAGCCCTCGCCCAGGAGGACACCGTCCTCGCGGGCGCGCGCCTCGCGGGCCGCCTCGACACCGAGCGGCTGCGCCTGTTCGGCGGCGCCGCCGAGACCCGCCGCACCCTCACCGAGGCCGCCGTGGCCGACCTGCGCGGACCCGAACAGGCCGCCTGGCGCACGCTGGCCCGGGATACCGCGTACACCGCCCTGACCGCCGCGGAGAACCGGGTCCTCGCGAACGCCCCCGGCGAACGGGCCCTCGCCGCGGCGCCGGAGGCCGCCTGGAACGCCGCCCACGCGCGCGTGCAGGACGGGATGCGCACCATCGAGACGGACGCCGGGCACGAGGTCGTCCGCCGCGCCGACCCCTTCACCCGTGGACTGCTCACCCCGGCCGGCGCCGCCGTCCTGCTCGGCCTCGCCGCCGTCATCGCCTCGCTCGTCATCTCCGTGCGCATCGGGCGCGGCCTCGTCGTCGAACTCGTCAGCCTGCGCAACGGCGCCCTGGAGATCGCCCGCCGCAAACTCCCCGAGGCCATGCGGAAACTGCGCGCGGGCGAGGAGATCGACGTCCGCGCGGAGGCCCCGCCGGGACCGCGCGCCGAGGACGAGACGGGACAGGTCGCCGAGGCCCTCACCACCGTCCACCGCGCCGCCCTGCGCGCCGCCGTGGAGCGCGCCGAACTCGCCAGCGGCATCTCCGGGGTGTTCGTCAACCTCGCGCGCCGCAGCCAGGTCCTGGTGCACCGTCAGCTGAGCCTCCTGGACAGCATGGAGCGCCGCTCCGACGACCCCAACGAACTGAGCGACCTCTTCCGCCTCGACCACCTCACCACCCGCATGCGGCGCCACGCGGAAAGCCTGATCATCCTCTCCGGCGCCGCCCCCGGCCGCGCCTGGCGCCGGCCCGTCCCCCTGACCGACGTGGTGCGCGCCGCCGTCTCCGAGGTCGAGGACTACGCGCGCGTGGAGGTACGACAGCTCCCCGCCGCGTCCGTCGCCGGTGCCGCCGTCGCCGACCTCACCCACCTGCTCGCCGAACTCGTCGAGAACGCCGCCCAGTTCTCGCCCCCGCACACGCGCGTGCGCGTCACCGGGGAACCCGTCGGCAACGGGTACGCCGTCGAAGTCGAGGACCGGGGTCTCGGCATGGGCGACGAGGCGCTCGCGCGGGCCAACCGGCGCATCACCCAGTCGGAGGCGCTGGACCTCTTCGACAGCGACCGCCTCGGTCTGTTCGTCGTCAGCAGGCTCGCCGCCCGCCACGGCATCAAGGTCCACCTGCGCACCTCGCCCTACGGCGGCACCACAGCCGTCGTCCTGCTGCCCACCGCCCTCCTGGACACCGGCAAGCCGGAACGTTCCGCCCAGGAAGCGGTGTCGAGCGGCGCCCCCGAGTACGGCGTGGAACCCGCGTACGCGCGCGTGCCGGACGATCACGACCACGAAGCCGCACCCGCCGCCCGCCCCGCACTGGTCGGACCGGCACCGGCCCCGGCAGCGGTGACGGCGTCCGCGCCGGCGCAGGCACACTCCCAGCCCTCCGGCCCACCACCGCCCGGAGTCACCCCTCTGCGCCTGCACCGCCCGCCGGACGACGCACAGCCCCCGGCGGAACCCGACGACGACCTCCCGCGCCGTGTGCGCCAGGCGAGCCTCGTCCCCCAGCTACGCGGCCCGCGCGCGGAGGAGGAGCCGCGTCCACGCCGCCCCCGCGACGACGGACGCACCCCCGAACTCGTCCGCGACCGCATGACCGCCTACCGCGCGGGCTGGGCCCGCGGCGGCGGCAGACAGCCCGGCCGAGCGGCCGGGACGCCACCCGGCAACGAAGGAGACCCCGCATGATCCAGGACCCCGGCACGAGGCCGTCCCAGCGGTCGGGGGAACTCGACTGGCTGCTGGACGACCTCGTGATGCGCGTGAGCGAGGTACGGCACGCGGTCGTGCTGTCCAACGACGGCCTCGCCGTGGGCGCCTCCACCGACCTCGGGCGCGAGGACGCCGAACACCTCGCCGCCGTCTCCTCCGGCTTCCACAGCCTCGCCAAGGGCGCCGGACGGCACTTCGGGGCCGGCGGCGTGCGCCAGACCATGGTCGAGATGGACGACGGCTTCCTCTTCGTCGCCGCCGCCGGGGACGGCTCCTGCCTCGCCGTCCTGACCGCCGCCACCGCCGACATCGGCCTCGTCGCCTACGAAATGGCCCGCCTGGTCAAACGCGTCGGCGAACACCTCCACACCCCGCCCCGCGTCACCGCGCGCCCGCCCGCCGCCGGATGAGGCACCGATGACCGACCAGCCGATCAGCGCCCAGTGGTACGACCACGACGCCGGGCCCCTCGTCCGGCCCTACGCCATGACCGGGGGACGCACCAGACCCGGCCCCACCGGGGTCCGCTTCGACCTCATCGCCCTCGTCACCCTCGACCCGGGCGCGCCCGGCGCCGACGGCGACCACGCGCTCGGCCCCGAACACCGGGCGCTGATCGACCTGTGCCGGGTCGAGACGCAGTCCGTCGCGGAGCTCTCCGCCGGGACCGACCTGCCCGTGGGCGTGGTCCGGGTGCTCCTCGGAGACCTCCTGGAGACGGGCCGCGTCACCGTCAGCCGTCCGGTGCCGCCCGCGCACCTGCCCGACGAACGGATTCTGCGAGAGGTCATCGAAGGGCTGCGGGCGCTGTAGATGAACACCCGTCACCACGCGCGCGTATACGTACGCATCTCGCGCCCACCAGGACACCGGAAAGAACAAGAACGGTCACGAAAGACGGATTGCGATCGAACCTCCCGCCGAAGGGCCGCGGTCGCCATCCTGCTGCCCCCGGACGACACCCACGCACGCCGGCATCCCCGAGAGAAGTGATCCATGGCCTCCGAGCACCCCGACGCCACCGGCGAGACGGCCCCGCTGGCACTGAAGATTCTGGTCGCCGGCGGGTTCGGCGTGGGCAAGACGACCCTCGTCGGAGCGGTCAGCGAGATCAAGCCGCTGCGCACCGAGGAACTGCTCAGCGAAGCCGGACAGGCCGTCGACGACACCGACGGCGTCGACCAGAAGGTCACCACGACCGTCGCCATGGACTTCGGCCGGATCACCATCCGCTCCGGCCTGTCCCTGTACCTGTTCGGCACCCCCGGCCAGGACCGCTTCTGGTTCCTGTGGGACGAACTCTCCCAGGGCGCCCTCGGCGCCGTCGTCCTCGCCGACACCCGGCGCCTGGAGGACTGCTTCCCGGCCGTCGACTACTTCGAGCACCGGCACATCCCGTTCGTCGTCGCCGTCAACTGCTTCACCGGTGCCCGCGCCTACGCCGCCCCCGACGTGTCCCGCGCCCTCGACCTCGACCAGGGCACCCCGGTCGTCCTGTGCGACGCGCGCGACCGCGACTCCGGCAAGGAGGTCCTCATCCGACTCGTCGAGTACGCGGGCCGCATGCACACGGCCCGCCTCCTCGATTCGGTGAGTTAGTCGGCCACCGACTTCTGCGCCAGTACCTTCTCCACGGCGACCCGCACCAGCAGTTCGCCGGGTACGCCGTTGCGGGCGCCGAACTCCTCGGCGCGGTCCTCGCCCATGTAGCGGGCGCCGATCCTGGCCGCCCAGTGGCGGACCTCGTCGAGGTCCTCGGAGAGCGTGGCACGGCCCTGGACCACCACGTAGTCGAAGGGCGGGCGGTCGTCGTCGACACACAGCGCGACACGGCCGTCCCGGGCCAGGTTCCGCCCCTTCACGCTCTCCTTGCCGGTGTTGAACACCAGGTCGTCCCCGTCGAGCAGGAACCAGATCGGGGCCACGTGCGGACTTCCGTCCGCGCGGACCGTGGACAGCTTCGCGGTACGGGTGCCGTGCGAGACGAACGCCCGCCATTCCTCGTCGGTCATCTTCTGCGCCATGCCGCCATCCTCCTTGCTCGGGCGCCCGAAACTGCGGAAGGCTGGCGGGCAAGTCCTCGCACGGGCGGGACCCAACGGGGAGACGCACGCGGGGAGAGCGAAGCATGGGGCAGAACCAGGGACTCGACTGGCTGCTGGACGACCTGACCGGACGCGTCGAGCACGTACGGCACGCACTCGTCCTCACGACCGACGGGCTGGTGGCCGGCGCCAGCACCGGACTGCGCCGCGAGGACGCCGAACACCTCGCCGCCGTCTCCTCCGGCCTGCACAGCCTCGCCAAGGGCTCCGGCCGCCACTTCGGCGCGGGCCGGGTCCGGCAGACCATGGTCGAGTTCGACGACGCCCTGCTCTTCGTCACCGCCGCCGGAACCGGCAGCTGCCTGTGCGTCCTCACCGGCGCCGAGGCCGACATGGGCCAGGTCGCCTACGAGATGACGCTGCTCGTCAGCCGCGTCGGCGAACACCTCACGATGGACGTCCGCCAGCCCGAGCGAACTCCCCTCACAGAGCGCTGACCTGCGTATTCTTCATTGTATACAAAGTTATCCACAGGCTCGCCACGAGATCCGCAGACACGGCTACGGTTTTTCCCAGGGCACCGCGAACGGCGCGGAGCCCGACACGGAACGGGGGAGACCAGCCATGTCTCAGCACACCGACACACGACCGCATCCGCCCACCTGCACACCCGCCCGGGCGGCCCGCGAACTGGGCGTCAAACGCGCCGAGCTGGACCTCGCCGTCCACCTCGGGCGGGTCCGGACAGTCCCGGACGAAGGAGGCGGCGGCCGGCGCGTCCCGCACGCCGAGATCGAACGGCTGCGCGCCGAACCGGACTTCCCCGAGTCCTTCCTCGAAGAGGTGCGCACGGTCGGCACCGGCGAGGCCGCCCGCCTCCTCCAGGTCTCGCCCGCCCGCTTCTCCCGCCTCGCGCGGCTCGGCCTCGTCGTGCCGGTGCGGTTCTACCTGAACAGGTACCGGGCCGTCGTCTGGCTCTACCTCGCCGACGAACTCCGCCGGTTCGCCGCCGACGGGAGCAACGCGCCCATGCTCAGCGGCCGTACCCCCACGGACCTGAAGCAGCGGCTCACCGAAGGGACCGACCTCAGGCCCCGCAACTGGCGGGGCCGCCACCTCGGCTTCCTGCTCCGCCAGACCGAGACCCCCTGGCAGCGGGCCGGCGCCCTGGCCGCCCTCCTCGACCCCGCCCAGCTCGCCGAACTCGTCCCCGACCCCTACGAACGGGCCCACCTCAACCGCTCCCGTCCCGCCCTCCCCGCCCCCGGCACCCCCGGCTCCCCGTCCGCCCTCCTCACCCTGGCCATCACCACCGCGGACGACCCCGACGAGATCGCCTGGCTCCGCGCGGACCTCACCCAGGCGCTCACCGAAGCCCGAGCGACCTGCCCGGCACCCCGCCCGACCCACACCCCCGGCCCGAAACCCCGTCCCGACTCCGACACTGCCTGCGCACCCGACACTGCCTGCGCCCCCGAGCCCCCGACCGCCCCCGAGCCGTCGAGCGCCCCTGAGCCCTTCAGCGCACCCGAGCCCCGGACCGTGTCCGACCCCGAGCCGAAACCCCGAGCCCACCCCGCCCCGACCCCCGCCCACGCGCCCCGCACCCAACCCCCACCGACCCCCGCCCCCGAACACGCGCCCCGGCCCGAGCAGACACCCCGCCTCCTGCCCGTCCGCACCCGCCGCCCGCTCCTGAAGTGGCTGCGCCGAAAGGAGAGGGCGCGGCAGCGGGCCTGACGAGGTCCGGGCGCACCCCTACAGCGCCCGGAACAACCCCTCCTGGACGACGGACACCAGCAGCCGCCCGTGCAGGTCGTAGATACGGCCCCGGGCCAGTCCCCGCCCACCCGTGGTGATCGGCGACTCCTGGTCGTACAGGAACCACTCGTCCGCCCGGAACGGCCGGTGGAACCACATCGCGTGGTCCAGGGAGGCCATGTCGAAGTTCCGCGGCCCCCACAGCGGTTCGACGGGGATACGGACGGCGTCCAGGAGGGTCATGTCGCTGGCGTAGGTGAGCGCGCAGGTGTGGACCAGCGGATCGTCGCCCAGCGGCCCCACCGCCCGCATCCACACGGCGCTGCGAGGCTCGGCCTCCTTCAGCTCCTCAGCCGTCCAGCGCAGCCGGTCGACGTACCGGATGTCGAACGGCTGACGCCGGGCCATCCGCTCGAACTGCTCGGGCAGCGTCCCGAGATGCTCCTGGACTTCCTCCGCGACGGTCGGCAGCGAATCCGGGTCCGGGACCTCCCGGGCCGGCGGCAGCTGCTGCTCGAAGGGACCTTCCTCAGGCTTGTGAAAGGAGGCGGTGAGATTGAAGATCGTCCGGCCCTGCTGGACGGCGGTGACCCGCCGGGTGGTGAACGACCGCCCGTCGCGCACCCGCTCCACCTGGTACACGATCGGCACCCCGGGCCGGCCGGGACGCAGGAAGTACGCGTGCAGCGAGTGCACCGGCCGGTCCCCCTCCGTGGTCCGGCCCGCGGCGACCAGCGCCTGCCCGGCGACCTGCCCGCCGAAGACCCGCTGGAGGGACTCCTGGGGGCTGCGGCCACGGAAGATGTTGACCTCGATCTGCTCCAGGTCGAGCAGGTCGACGAGTCTCTCGGCGGGGTTCGTCATGAGTGTGCTTCTCCTGTGCTGGTGGCTCTGCTCAGAGCTGTCCGACGGACGTGACCCGGACGACCGCGCGGCCCTCGGCGTCGGACGCCTCCAGGTCGACCTCGGCACTGACGCCCCAGTCGTGGTCGCCGTTCGGGTCGTCGAAGATCTGCCGGACCCGCCACAGCCGGTTCGCCGGCTCCTCCTGGATGACGAGCAGCTTCGGACCGCGGGCGTTGGGGCCGGTGCCGAGGTCCTCATACTCGTCCCAGTACTTGTCCATCGCCTCGCCCCACGCGTCCGCGTCCCAGCCGGACTCGGCGTCCAGCTCGCCGAGCGCGTCGACCTGGTCGAGGGCGGCGAGTTCGACGCGGCGGAACATCGCGTTGCGTACGAGGACACGGAAGGCGCGTGTGTTGAGGGTGACCGGCTTGACCTCGTCGGCCTTCTCCTGCGCCTGTTCGGCGGTCATCTCCTCCGGGTTCGCGAGCTGCTCCCACTCGTCGAGGAGACTGGAGTCGACCTGCCGGACCATCTCGCCCAGCCACTCGACGATGTCCTGGAGGTCCTCCGACTTCAGATCGTCGGGGACGGTGTGGTCGAGCGCCTTGTACGCGCTCGCCAGGTAGCGCAGGACGATGCCCTCGGTGCGCGCCAGCTCGTAGTGGGACACCAACTCGGTGAAGGACATGGCCCGTTCGAACATGTCCCGGATGACGGACTTCGGGGACAGCGGGTGGTCGCCGACCCAAGGGTGGCTCTTGCGGTACGTGTCGTACGCGTGGAAGAGCAGCTCCTCCAGCGGCTTCGGGTAGGTGATGTCCTGGAGGCGCTCCATGCGCTCCTCGTACTCGACGCCGTCCGACTTCATCAGGGCGACCGCCTCGCCGCGCGCCTTGTTCTGCTGGGCGGCGAGGATCTGGCGCGGGTCGTCGAGCGTGGACTCCACGACGGAGACCATGTCGAGGGCGTACGACGGCGACTCGGGGTCGAGGAGCTCGAACGCGGCGAGGGCGAACGTGGACAGCGGCTGGTTGAGCGCGAAGTCCTGCTGGAGGTCGACCGTGAGGCGCACGATACGGCCCGTCGCGTCGGGCTCGTCGAGCTTCTCGACGATGCCGCCGTCCAGCAGCGAGCGGTAGATCGCGATCGCCCGGCGGATGTGCCGCAGCTGCTGCCTGCGCGGCTCGTGGTTGTCCTCCAGGAGGTGGCGCATCGCCTCGAACGCGTTGCCGGGGCGGGCGATCACCGACAGCAGCATCGTGTGCGTCACCCGGAAACGCGAGGTCAGCGGCTCCGGGTCCGACTCGATCAGCTTCTCGAAGGTGTTCTCCGTCCAGGCCACGAAGCCTTCCGGCGCCTTCTTGCGGACCACCTTGCGCCGCTTCTTCGGATCGTCACCGGCCTTCGAGAGCGCCTTCTCGTTCTCGATGACGTGCTCCGGCGCCTGCGCGACGACGAACCCGGCCGTGTCGAAGCCGGCCCGCCCCGCGCGGCCCGCGATCTGGTGGAACTCCCGTGCGCGCAGCGTCCGGACCCGGTTGCCGTCGTACTTCGTCAGCGCCGTGAACAGCACCGTACGGATCGGCACGTTGACGCCGACACCCAGCGTGTCCGTCCCGCAGATCACCTTCAGCAGGCCTGCCTGGGCGAGCTTCTCCACCAGGCGGCGGTACTTGGGCAGCATGCCCGCGTGGTGCACGCCGATGCCGTGCCGGACGTAACGGGAGAGGTTGCGGCCGAACTTGGTGGTGAAGCGGAAGTTGCCGATCAGGGCGGCGATCTGCTCCTTCTCCTCCTTGGAGCACATGTTGATGCTCATCAGGGCCTGCGCCCGCTCCACCGCCTGCGCCTGTGTGAAGTGCACGATGTAGACCGGCGCCTGCCGGCTGTCCAGGAGGTCGGTGAGGGTCTCCGTCAGCGGCGTGTAGCGGTACTCGTAGGACAGCGGCACCGGCCGGTTCGCCGAGCGGACCACCGCGGTCGGGCGGTTCGTGCGGCGGGCGAGGTCCTTCTCGAAGAAGGAGACGTCGCCCAGGGTCGCCGACATCAGCACGAACTGCGCCTGCGGCAGCTCCAGGATCGGGATCTGCCAGGCCCAGCCCCGGTCGCCCTCGGCGTAGAAGTGGAACTCGTCCATGACGACCTGGCCGACGTCCGCGTCCTTGCCGTCGCGCAGCGCGATCGACGCGAGGACCTCGGCGGTGCAGCAGATCACCGGGGCGTCGGAGTTGACGGACGCGTCGCCGGTGAGCATGCCGACGTTCTCCGTGCCGAAGATCTTGCACAGCTCGAAGAATTTCTCCGACACCAGCGCCTTGATGGGAGCCGTGTAGAAGGTGACCTCGTCGCGGGCGAGGGCCGCGAAGTGGGCGCCCGCCGCGATCATGCTCTTGCCGGACCCGGTCGGCGTCGACACGATCACGTTCGCCCCGGAGACCACCTCGATCAGCGCCTCCTCCTGGTGCGGATAGAGCGTGAGACCGCGCTCCTGCGCCCAGGACTCGAAAGCCTCGTACAGGGCGTCGGGATCGGCGGTCGGCGGCAACTGATCGATGAGGGTCACACACCCATCTTGCCTGCCGGGACCCCTTCGAGGGGAATCGGCTGCCGCCGCGAAGATCATGGCCGCTACGCTGTGTCGCCGACGGAGTGTCAGGGCACCCGGTCAACTGGACAGCGGCACAAGAGAAACGGGGCGGGCGAGCGCCATGATGGGACCAGCACACTCACTGTCGGGCGCCGCGGCCTGGCTCGGCGTCGGAGCCGCCGCAGCGGCGGCGGGGCAGCCGATGCCCTGGCCGGTTGTCCTGGCCGGCGCGCTGATCTGCGCGGGCGCGGCCCTCGCACCCGACCTCGACCACAAGGCCGCCACGATCTCGCGGGCCTTCGGTCCCGTCTCGCGGTGGCTGTGCGAGATCGTCGACAAGCTGTCGTACGCCGTCTACAAGTCGACCCGCAAACCGGGCGACCCGAGGCGCTCCGGCGGCCACCGGACGCTGACGCACACCTGGCTGTGGGCGGTGATGATCGGCGGCGGCACCTCGGCGCTGGCGATCATGGGGGGCCGCTGGGCGGTCCTCGCGATCCTCTTCGTGCACATGGTCCTGGCGATCGAGGGACTGCTGTGGCGGGCCGCCCGCGGCTCCAGCAGCGACATCCTGGTGTGGCTGTTGGCGGCGGCCAGCGCCTGGATCATCGCCGGGGTGCTGGACAAGCCCGGCAACGGCGCGGACTGGCTGTTCACCGACCCTGGCCAGGAGTACCTGTGGCTGGGCCTGCCGATCGTCCTGGGCGCCCTGGTGCACGACCTGGGGGACGCGCTGACCGTCTCCGGCTGCCCGGTCCTGTGGCCCATCCCGATCGGCCGCAAGCGCTGGTACCCCATCGGGCCGCCCAAGGCGATGCGGTTCCGGGCCGGGAGCTGGGTCGAGCTGAAGGTGCTCATGCCGGTGTTCATGCTGCTCGGCGGGGTCGGCGGGGCGGCGGCCCTCAACTTCATCTGACGGCCGGGTCAGCCCTCGCCCTCACCGGCGCCGTACTGCCGCTCGAAGCGGGCGACGCGGCCCTCCGTGTCGAGGGTGCGGGCCTTGCCGGTGTAGAAGGGGTGGCTCTGCGAGGAGATCTCGACGTCCACCACCGGGTACGTCTCGCCGTCGTCCCACTCGATGCTCTCCGCGCTCGTCGCGGTCGAGCGGGTGAGGAAGGCGTACCCGGCGGCGCGGTCGCGGAAGACGACCGGGTGGTAGTCGGGGTGCTGGTCCTGCGGCATGCGGGCTCCTTCTGGGGGATGGGGCACGGGGGCGTCGTCGAGGTGCCCTCACCCCGACAGGGCGTCCTCGTCGACGATGTGCATCGCCGCCTCCTCGGCGGAGGCCGCCGCGCCGTCGATGCCGACGTCGGTGGCGATCAGCGTGCTCTCCTCGTCCTCGTGGGCGCCCTCGTCGGGGGCGACGAGGCGGCCGGCGCGGGCGGCGCCGACCTCGTTGTCGAGGAGTTCGCCGTCGGTGCCGTCGCAGTCGCCGAGGCCGTCACCGTCGTACGCGGTCACGTCCGGGAGTTCCTCGGCGAGCCGCTGGTCGAGGGTCTCGCCGCGCCGGGCCTCGGCGGCCGTGACGCCGGTGTGCTCCACGGCCCACGGGCGCTCCGGCGGGGACCAGCCGCGGTCGAGGGGGTCGCCGACGCCGTCCTGGTCGAGGGTGTCCTCGGCGTCCAGCAGTCCCGCGTCGTCCTGCACCTCGGACCCGTCGGGCTGGTAGACGTCGTCGCCCCATCCGTCGCCGCTGGTCACGCACACCTCCAGAGGATGGGGACAAAGCCTCGTCCGCCGTCGCCCCGCGCGCACCGGGACACACCGCGCGCGGGTACTGCCCTCCAACGTTCCACCCGGCCCCGCGAGTGCGCAACGGCAACGGCGGTGACACGGCCCCACGGCGGCCCGTACAGGAGCCGGCCGGCCGGCGCCCCGGCACCGTCCCGCGCCGGAGGACGCGTCCGGGCCGCCCCCGCGACGCCCCCGTCGCGGAGGCCCGGCAGGACCCCGGCGGACCGTGGCGCGCCGCCCCCGGCGGCCCGGCGAGGACCGGCACCCGGAACCCGGCCGCCCGGCGTCACCCGTAGGCGCCCGGCCCCCGCCGCACCCGCATCCTCACCCGTGCCACGACCTCCACAGCGCCGCGTACGCCCCGTCCGCCGCGACCAGTTCCGCGTGGCTGCCCAGCTCGCTGATCCGGCCGTTCTCCACGACGGCGATGACGTCCGCGTCGTGCGCGGTGTGCAGCCGGTGGGCGATGGCGATCACCGTGCGGCCGTCGAGGACGCGGGCCAGGGAGCGTTCCAGGTGGCGGGCCGCGCGGGGGTCGAGGAGGGACGTCGCTTCGTCGAGGACGAGGGTGTGCGGATCGGCGAGGACCAGCCGGGCCAGCGCGATCTGCTGGGCCTGCGCGGGCGTGAGGGCGAGCCCGCCGGAACCGACCTCGGTGTCGAGCCCGCCGTCCAGCGCCCGCGCCCACACGGACGCGTCGACCGCGCCCAGCGCCGCCCACAGCTCGGCGTCCGCCGCGTCCGTCCGGGCGAGCAGGAGGTTGTCGCGCAGGGAGCCGACGAAGACGTGGTGCTCCTGGTTGACGAGGGCGACGTGCGAGCGGACCTGCTCGGCGGTCATCCGGGACAGCTCGGCGCCGCCGAGGGCGACCCGCCCGGTACGGGGCGCGTAGATCCCGGCGAGCAGCCGGCCCAGCGTCGACTTGCCCGCCCCCGACGGGCCGACCAGCGCGAGCCGGGTGCCCGGCGCCACCGACAGGGACACCTCGCGCAGGACGTCGACGCCCTCCCGGTACCCGAAGCGCACCGACTCGGCCGTCACCTCCCGCCCGTGCGGCGAGAGCCCCGTCTCCCCGGCGTCCGGCTCGATCTCCCGGACCCCGACCAGCCGGGCCAGCGACACCTGGGCGACCTGGAGTTCGTCGTACCAGCGCAGGATCAGGTTCACCGGATCGACCAGCATCTGCGCGAGCAGCGCCCCGGTGGTGAGCTGCCCGACGCCGATCCACCCGTTCAGGACGAACACACCGCCCAGCATCACCACGGACCCGAGGACCGTCAGGTGCACGGCGCTGATCATCGGGAACAGCACCGACCGCAGCCAGAGTGTGTACCGTTCCCAGCTCGTCCACTGCCTGATCCGCAGCTCGGACAGCGCGATCCGCCGCTCCCCGAGCCGGTGCGCCTCGACGGTCCGGCCCGCGTCGACGGTTTCGGCGAGCGCGGCGGCGACCGACGCGTACCCGGCGGCCTCCGAGCGGTATCCGGCGGGCGCCCGCTTGAAATACCAGCGCCAGCCGACGACCAGCAGCGGCACCGCGAGCAGGACGGACGCGGCGAGCGGCGGCGCCGTCACGACCAGCCCGGCGAGCAGCAGCGCCGACCACAGCACGCCGATGATCAGCTGCGGGACGGCCTCGCGCATGGCGTTGGCGAGCCGGTCGATGTCGGTGGTGATCCGCGACAGCAGGTCACCGGTCCCGGCCCGCTCCAGCACGCCCGGCGGCAGCCGCACCGACCGGACGAGGAAGTCCTCGCGCAGGTCGGCCAGCATCCGCTCGCCGAGCATCGCCCCGCGCAGCCGCATCTGGTGCACGAAGACGGCCTGCACGCCGAGCGCCAGCGCGAACAGCGTGACGGTCGGCCCGAGCCGAAGCTCCCGCTCCCCGGCCGACACCCGCTCGACGAGGTCGCCGAGCAGCCAGGGGCCCACCATCGAGGCGACGGTCGCGACGGTGTTCACGACGACGAGGACCAGGAAGGCCCGCCGGTGCCGGCGGACCAGCTCGCCGACGTAGGCGCGGACGGTGGCGGGCGCGCCGACGGGCAGCGTGCTCGCCGTCGTCGGGGCCGCCGGGTCGTACTGCGGTGGCTTCACGCCGATCATGCCGACTCCTCGATCTTCTCCGGCTCCGGTACGACGCTGTCGGCGTCCGGCGGGGCGGGGACCGCCGAACTGTCTTCCGACGGCTCCCGCGTCACCACCTCCCGGTACCGTCCTTCGTCCCGCAGCAACTCCCGGTGCGTCCCCACGGCGGCCACCTCGCCCCCGTCCAGCAGCACCACCCGGTCGGCCGTGTCGAGCAGCAGCGGCGACGACGTGAACACCACCGTCGTACGGCCCTTGCGCAGCCCCCGCAGGCCCTCCGAGATCCGTGCCTCGGTGTGGGAGTCGACGGCGGACGTCGGCTCGTCGAGGACCAGCACCTCCGGGTCGGTCACCAGGGACCGGGCGAGGGCGAGGCGCTGGCGCTGGCCGCCGGAGAGGGAGCGTCCGCGTTCGGTGACGTGGGCGTCCATGGGGTCGCCCGGTGAGCCCTGGGCGAGCGCGTCGAGGACGTCCTCGCAGCGCGCGGCGGCGAGCGCGCTGTCCGCCGTCACGGCTCCGGACGACGGCACGTCGAGCAGCTCGCGCAGCGAACCGGACAGCAGCACCGGGTCCTTGTCCTGCACGAGGACGGCGGTGCGCGCGACGCCCAGCGGCAGCCCGTCCAGCGCCACGCCACCCAGCAGCACCGACGGTCCCTCCTCGGCGGAGTGCCCGCCGAGCCGCTCCGCGAGCCGCCCGGCCGCGTCGGGATCGCCGCAGACCACGGCGGTGAGCATCCCGGAGGGCGCGAGCAGCCCGGAGCCGGGGTCGTACAGATCCCCGGAGGGGACGTCGCCAGCCAAAGCCTCAGAGGCCCCCGAGGCCCTCGAAGTCCCCGAGGTTCCCGAAGCCTCCGAAGCTTCGTCGGCGCCCCGCTCCAGCGACAGCACCCGGGCCGCCCGCTCAGCCGACGGCCGGGAGAAGGAGTAAGCCATGGCGATCTCTTCAAAATGCCGCAAAGGGTACGAAAGGACCGCCACGGAACTGTAGACGGTGACGAGTTCCCCCACCGACACCCTCCCCTCCTGCGCGAGACCCACCCCGTACCAGACGACCCCCACCAGCAGCAGCCCCGGCAACAACCCCTGGAGCGCGCTGATCAGCGCCCACATCCCGGCGCTGCGGACGGCGGCGTGCCGGACGTCCTGGGAGGCGGCGCGGTAGCGGTCGAGGAACAGCTCCTCGCCGCCGATCCCGCGCAGCACCCGCAGCCCCGCGACCGTGTCGGACGCCAGCTCGGTCGCCCGCCCCGCCTTCTCACGCTGGACGTCGGCCCGCCGGGTCGCCCGAGGCAGCAGCGGCAGCGCCGCGAGCGCCACCACGGGCACCCCGACGGCGACGACGGCCCCGAGCGCGGGCTGGTACACCAGCAGCCCGACACAGACGAGGACGACGGTGAGCGCGGCGGCGGTGAACCGCGAGACCGACTCCACGAACCACCCGACCTTCTCGACGTCACCGGTGGACACCGCGACCACTTCACCGGCCGCGACCCGCCGCGTGAGCGCCGAGCCCAGCAGGGACGCCTTACGGGCCAGGAGCTGCTGGACGCGGGCCGCGGCGGTGATCCAGTTGGTGACGGCCGCCCGGTGCAGGAACGTGTCCCCCAAGGTCGACGCGACACCGCACAGCAGCATCAGCGCGCCCGCCAGCGCGAGCCGCGAGCCCGACCGGTCGACGACGGCCTGGACGGCGTACCCGACGACGAACGGCTGCGCGGAGACGGCCGGGAAGTGCACCAGCCCCCACGCCAGGGACTGGAGCTGACCGCCCGCCTGGCTGCGGCCGAGCCACCACAGGAGGCGGGGCCCCGAGCGTGCGTCCGGCACACCCGGGTCGCGGTACGGAAGGTCTTGGATCTGCATGACGTCCCAGAAGCTCGTGTCAGAAGGAGGCGCAAACCGTGCCAGCCTCGCCGCGCGGGTCGGCGGAACTCAACCGGTTTTCCCCTGGGCCGCACGGATTGCGACTATGGAACGCATGCGAGGAACCGCGACACGAACCGCGGCGGCGGCCGGGATGCTGCTCGCCGCCCTGACCGGCTGCGCGAGCAGGCAGACGCACGACGGCGCGGACGCCGGGACGAAGCAGCCCGCCGCCACGAGAGCGCTCACCACCGTCCCGGACGTCGGCCCGAGCTTCCAGAAGCGCATCCCGGCCGCCTCCCGGCAGGTCGTCGTGGTCTACGGCGACGGCAGGAACTCTCCGGACGCGACGGTCGTTCTCTACACCAAGCGGGGCATCACGCAAGGCGTCAAGCAAGGCATCACGCAGGGCGGAACCTGGCAGAAGGAGAGCAGCTGGCCGGCCCACAACGCGCGCAAGGGCTGGACGACGGACCATCACGAGAACGACGGCCGCAGCCCCGTGGGGGTGTTCACCCTCACCGACGCGGGCGGCGCCCTGAAGAACCCCGGCTCGAAACTGCCGTACACCCGCTCCGCCGCCTTCGAGACGCCGAGCTGGTGGCTGAAGCCGTACCGGCACGACTTCGACTACGTCATCGCCATCGACTACAACCGCGTCAAGGGCACGTCCCCGAGCGACCCGACCCGCCCCGAGGGGGAGAAGAAGGGAGGCAGCATCTGGCTCCACATGGATCACGGCAGCGGTACCTCGGCCTGCGTGAGCCTGTCGAAGGCCGGCATGGAACACCTGCTGACGACGCTGGACCCGGCCGCGCACCCGGTCGTGGTGATGGGGGACCGGGCCGAACTGAAGGCTTGAACGGCACCGTTGCGGGACGGGGGAGACTCCCCTAGAACACCGGCCATGACCAGACGGCTCATCATGTCCATGCTAGCCACGGTCGCCGCGCTCGTGGCGGCGACCCTCCCGCCGACGGCGACCGCGCTCCCGGCCCGGGCCGCCGACGTCCCGGCCGAGTTCGGCTCCGACTGGCACGACCCGGTGACAGCGGCCCCGCCCGTCCCCAAGCCCTCCACCGAGTCCTGCGAAGTCACCGTCGCCGAGGCCCAGTTCAGCGACTTCACCCCCTACCGGGGCACCTACACCCCGCCCGCCGCCTGCGGCGACCGCTGGAGCAAGGTCGTCCTGCGCCTCGACGGCAAGGTCAAGGGCCGCCAGTACGACCGCCTCGGATACCTCCACATCGGCGGCGTGGAGATCTTCCGCACGTCCACCCCGCAGCCCTCGCCGGACGGCATCGCGTGGTCGGTCGAGAAGGACGTCACCCGCTACACCGACACCCTGCGGCGCGCGCAGGACGTGGAGATGCTGATCGGGAACGTCGTGGACGACATGTACACGGGCGTCCTGGACGTCAAGGTGACGCTGACGTTCTACAAGGCGCCCAGGACGGTCCCGCCCGCGCCGGCGTCGTACGCCACGACCCCTCAGGGCGGTGCCGTCCCCGACAAGGTCCTCACGCTCGCCCCCGACGGCACCCTCACCACTCCCCGCAACAGCGAACGCGTCCTCGCCGAGGTCTACGCGACCGGCTCCGGCGGGGGCTGCGAGGAGTACTGGTACCTCTCCGTCCCGGCACCGGCGCCCTATTCCTGCCAGACACCTGACGGCCCCTACCGGGAGGTGCAGATCAAGGTCGACGGCGAACTGGCCGGGATCGCCACGCCGTTCCCGACCGTGTGGACCGGCGGCTGGTCCAACCCCTTCCTCTGGTACGTCGTCCCCGGCCCCCGCGCCTTCGACATCAAGCCGATCGAATACGACCTGACCCCCTTCGCCGGCCTCCTCAACGACGGCCGCCCGCACCGCGTCGAGGTGTCCGTCGTCGGCGTCCCCGAGGGGCAGACGGGGTGGAGCGCGCCGGTCAACGTCCTGGTCTGGCAGGACGCGCGCAAGACGCGGGTCGGCGGAAAGCTCGTCACCCACAAGGAGGGCGCCGCGGCGAACTCCTCGACGTACACGCCCGGTACGGAGCACCGGGTCGACACGGAGGCGGGGCACGGCCTGACGGTCGCCGGGTACGTCGACACCTCGCACGGCCGGGTCACCACCACGGTCACCCGGACCCTGGCCCACACCTCCACGCACCGCTGGACCGACGGCGAGAACGTCGACGGCCTCGACGGGGTGTGGACGGACGACGAGACGGTCACCGTCGGCGCGTACACGACCCGCGCGCACCGGACGTACACGATGGACGGCACGACGACCATCGGCGCGGACGACCGGCTGCGGACCGTCATGGCACTCGGCGACCGGGCCGCCGTGAGCGACTCGCGCGGATACCGGTCGCGGCTCGACGACACGTACACGGGCGACGCGACGTACACGGTCGGGGTGCCGCGCGACCAGCGGCACGGCGTCGCCACGACGACCGAGCGCTACCGGCTGACGGGGTCGCGAGGCTGCCACGACCGTACGGTGACGGCGGTCCAGGGCGTACTGACCCGGGACAGTAGCGCCTGCTGAAACGTTCCGATGTGTGATGCATCACTCATGCCGTGATTTACACATCGGCAACACGGAGGTCTTCCCTCCGAGCGGCGGGCACTCCAAAGTGTTCGGCACGGAAGACACTTTCCGTATCGCAGAAGTCTCGTTCGGCTTCCGCGAGTTCGCCGTCCCCTCCCAGGAGTGCCCGTGCCGCAGTCCGTACCGTCCCTGCCGCGACGCGCCGCACGAACGCTGCGTACCTCGCTCTTCACCCAGGTCGCCCTCGCGCTCGTGCTCGGAATCGCCGTCGGCAAACTGTGGCCGGGCTTCGCCTCCGACCTCCAGCCGCTCGGTGACGGGTTCATCCGGCTGATCAAGACGATCATCTCGCCACTGGTGTTCTGCGTGGTCGTCGTCGGGATCGCCAAGGCGGGCGACCTCAAGGCGTTCGGCCGGATCGGGCTCAAGGCCCTGATCTGGTTCGAGGTCGCGAGCACGCTCGCGCTGGTCGTCGGGCTGCTCGCCGCGAACCTCGTCCAGCCGGGCTCGGGGATGAACGTCGACCCGGCCACGCTGAACACGGCTGCGGTCGACGCGAAGACGAACGGTGGCTCGCTGCCGTCGACGACGGAGTTCGTGCTGCACTCGCTGCCGACCTCGTTCGTAGGCGCGTTCGCCGAGAACTCCCTGCTCCAGGTGCTGATCCTGGCCTGTCTCGTCGGCGCCGCGCTGCTGCACCTCGGGCACACCAAGGTCCCGCAGGTGCTGCCCGCGATCGAGCAGGCCCAGGAGATCATCTTCGCGATCGTCGGCTTCGTCATGCGGCTCGCCCCGATCGCCGTGTTCGGCGCGATGGCCGTCCTCATCGGCAACTACGGCCTCGGCGTGATCGAGACGTACGGCAAGCTGATCGCCCTCTGCTACGCGGCTGCCGCCCTGTTCATCGCGCTGCTCGCGGTCGCCCTGAAGATGGTCACCGGGCTCAGCCTCTGGAAGTTCCTGCGCTACATCCGCGAGGAGATGCTGCTCGCGCTCGGCACCGCCTCCACCGAGTCGGTCATGCCGCGCGTCATGCAGAAGCTGCGCAAGGCGGGCGCCCGGGACGACGCGGTCGGCCTCGTCCTGCCCACCGGCTACTCCTTCAACCTCGACGGCGCTTCCCTCTACCTCTCGATCGGCACCCTCTTCATCGCACAGGCGGTCGGCGTCGACCTGAGCCTCAGCCAGCAGATCACCGTCGTCCTCGTCCTGATGCTGACCAGCAAGGGCATGGCCGGCATCCCCGGCTCCGCCTTCCTCGCCCTCTCCGCGACCGCGTCCTCCCTCGGCGCGATCCCGGCGGGCGCGGTCGCCCTGCTCCTCGGCGTCGACCGGATCATGGACTCGATGCGCGTCGTGACGAACCTCCTCGGCAACTGCGTCGCCGTGTTCGCGGTGTCGCGCTGGGAGGGGGCGCTGGACATCGAGCGCGCGAAGAAGGTGCTGAACCGGGAGATCGACGTGTCGGGCGACGACGAGGAAGAGGAGGCGCAGGCGGTCGTGCCCGCCCAGCTCACCAAGAAGGAGCCCGCGACCGAGGCGAGCTGACCCCGGATCTCCCACGGCGTACCAGGCCGCGGCCACCGACTCCGAACCCGGAGCCGGTGGCCGCGGCCTGTCGCGTACGGCCGTCAGCGGTGCACCGGCATGCCGCTCATCAGGGTCTCCAGCAGTTCGCCGAGCGCCTCCCGCTCGTCCTCCGAGAGGGGCGCGAGGATCTCCGAGGCGGCGGAGCGGCGGGCGCCGCGCAGCTCGCGCAGGGCGCCGAGGCCGTCGTCCGTCAGCTCGATACGGATCACCCGCCGGTTGGTCGGGTCGGGGACCCGGCGCACCTTGCCGTTCGCCTCCAGGCCGTCCACCAGCGTCGTCACCGCGCGCGGGACCACTTCGAGGCGCGCGGCGAGGTCGGCCATGCGCGGTGGGGAGGGGTACTGCGCGAGCGTGCGCAGCAGCCGGGACTGGGCGGGGGTGACGCCCAGGCCGCACTCCTCGATGTGCCGCTTCTGGATGCGGTGCACGCGGCGGGTGAACCGCAGCAACTGCTCGGCGAGCAGGCTGTCGGAATCTGGTGTGCCCATACGGGAACAATAACAGGATGCCATTCATTGTGAGTATAGGTAACAATGAGCGTGATCCTGAATCTCGTGCTTCCCGAAGGAGCCCATGCACCCCGACCGAGAGAAACCCGCCTGGAACCCGTCGGCCGACCCGGCGGGACCGCAGCCCCGCCAGGTCCGCCGCATCCTCAGGCTGTTCCGCCCCTACCGCGCCCGCCTCGCCGTCGTCGGCCTGCTGGTCGCCGCCTCCTCGCTGGTCGGCGTCGCCACGCCGTTCCTGCTGAAGGAGACGCTGGACGTCGCGATCCCCCAGGGGCGTACGGGCCTGCTGAGCCTGCTCGCCCTCGGCATGATCCTCAGCGCCGTCCTCTCCGGCGTCTTCGGCGTCCTCCAGACGCTGATCTCGACGACGGTCGGCCAGCGCGTCATGCACGACCTGCGCACCGCCGTCTACGGCCGCCTCCAGCGCATGTCCCTCGCGTTCTTCACGCGCACGCGCACCGGCGAGGTCCAGTCCCGCATCGCCAACGACATCGGCGGCATGCAGGCGACCGTCACCTCCACCGCGACCTCCCTCGTCTCCAACTTCACCAGCGTCGTCGCCACGATCGTCGCGATGCTCGCCCTCGACTGGCGGCTCACCGCCGTCTCGCTGCTGCTCCTGCCGGTCTTCGTCTGGATCAGCCGCCGGGTCGGCACCGAACGCAAGAGGATCACCACCGAGCGGCAGAAGCAGATGGCCGCCATGTCCGCGACGGTCACCGAGTCGCTGTCGGTCAGCGGCATCCTCCTGGGCCGCACGATGGGCCGCTCCGACTCCCTGACCAGGGCCTTCGCGGACGAGTCCGAGCGGCTCGTCGATCTGGAGGTCCGCTCCAGCATGGCCGGGCGCTGGCGGATGTCCGTCATCGGGATCGTCATGTCCGCGATGCCGGCGTTCATCTACTGGGCGGCGGGCGTCGCCCTCCAGCTCGGCGGGCCGGACGTCTCGCTGGGCACGATCGTCGCCTTCGTCTCCCTCCAGCAGGGACTCTTCCGCCCCGCCGTCAGCCTCCTGTCCACCGGCGTCCAGATCCAGACGTCCCTCGCGCTCTTCCAGCGCATCTTCGAGTACCTCGACCTGCCGATCGACATCACCGAACGCGAGCGTCCCGTCCATCTGGAGCGGGTGAAGGGGGAGGTGCGCTTCGAGGACGTGTCGTTCCGGTACGACGGTGAAGGGGGCGCGGGCGCGGGGCTTGAGGGCGCCGGGCTCGGGAAGGCCGGGCCCGGGAGCGCCGGCCGTGCCATCCTCGACGGCGTCGACATCACCGTCCCCGCAGGTCACAGCCTCGCGATCGTCGGCTCGACCGGTGCCGGCAAGTCCACGCTGGGCCATCTCGTGCCCCGGCTGTACGACGTGACGGGAGGCAGGGTCACCCTCGACGGGGTCGATGTCCGGGACCTCGACTTCGACACCCTCGCGCGGGCGGTCGGCGTCGTCTCCCAGGAGACGTACCTCTTCCACGCGACGGTCGCGGAGAACCTCCGCTTCGCGAAGCCGGACGCGAGCGACGAGGAGCTGTACGACGCGGCGCGCGCGGCGCAGATCCACGACCACATCGCGTCCCTGCCCGACGGGTACGACACGGTCGTCGGGGAGCGGGGCCACCGTTTCTCCGGCGGGGAGAAGCAGCGGCTCGCCATCGCGCGGACCATCCTGCGTGATCCGCCGGTGCTGATCCTCGACGAGGCGACCAGCGCGCTGGACACGCGGACCGAGTACGCCGTGCAGCGGGCGATCGACGCGCTGTCGAAGAACCGGACGACGGTGACGATCGCGCACCGGCTGTCGACGATCCGGGACGCCGATCAGATCGTCGTCCTGGAGGGTGGGCGGGTTGTGGAGCGGGGGACGCATGAGGAGTTGGTGGGGCGGGAGGGGAGGTATGCGGGGCTGGTGCGGAAGGACGAGCGGGTGACGGCTTCCTGAGGGTGCCGGTTCCTGGGAGCTGGTGCTTTCCGGAGGGGGTGCGTTCTGAGGGGGCGCGTCCTGAGGGGCACCGTTGCCCGGGGGTGCCGTTTCCTGGGTCGTGCGGCGTTTTGAGGGGTGATGATCCGACAAACCGACGATATGCCCGGTTTTTGACGGTGTGCGAGTTAACGTGCCCGCATGCAGATGAACACTCCGCCCCGGAGCGCGATCCGTCTGACGCGCCGTGGCCGCACCGTCCTCGTCGTCACCGGGGCCGTGGTGGCCGCTGCCGCCGTGGCGGTACCGCTGCTGGGGGTCGAACGGCCCGCCCCCGAGGCCGCGAAGCCGAAGGTGCTGACCATCCCCGAGGGCTGGCGCTCCGGCCAGGTCTACGAAGCGGTCGACAAGGCGCTCGCCCTCCCCGTCGGTACGACGCGGAAGAACCTGCCGAAGACCGGACTCGGACTCCCCACCGACGCCGAGGGCAACCCCGAGGGCTACCTCTTCCCCGCGACCTACCCCCTCACCGAGAAGACGACCCCCCAGTCGCTCCTCACGTACATGGTCGACACGGCGAACAAGAAGTTCAACGGCGCTCCCATGGCCGCCGGTGCCCAGCGCAACGCCATGAACGTCTACCAGGCCGTCACCATCGCCAGCATCATCCAGGCCGAGGCCGCCACCAAGGCCGACATGGGCAAGGTCGCCCGCGTCGTCTTCAACCGGCTGGAGCGGGGGATGCCCCTCCAGATGGACTCGACGATCAACTACGCCCTCAACCGCTCCACCCTGAACACCGCGGACGCCGACACGAAGATCGACAGCCCCTACAACTCCTACCAGCGCATGGGCCTCCCCCCGACCCCCATCGACAACCCCGGCGAGGAAGCGATGCGCGCCGCCATCACCCCCACCCCCGGCGACTGGCTCTACTTCGTCACCGTCAAACCCGGCGACACGCGCTTCACGGCGAACTTTGCGGAGCATCAGCGGAACGTGGCGGAGTTCAACAAACTCCAGGGGCAGAAGCCGAAGGCGAGCTGAGGGGGCGGGCACGGGTTCGAGGCGGCGGAGCGAGAACGGCCGGCGGTGGACGTCCTCGCGGGTGGCCGGGGGCCGGTGTGGCTGAGGGGGGACACCTTTCTTGAGGCGCCACGTCCGGGAGCGCATCCATTCCGGGGTGCCACTTCCCGAGGCGGGTCCGTTGAGACGGCAAGTGCTGGTGCGGGGCGGACGCTGAAACCTCCGCCCGCACCGGCGATGCTCGCGGGAGGCGGCGGTAGTTCTCCCGAAACGAGGAGGGCCGGAGGCGGTTGGCGGCAGCCACTTCCGGCCCGCCCTCCGGACTGCGTCCGGTTCCGCCGACGGCCCCCACCAGCAGCCTCCGTCCCGCCCTCTACGCCGCCGTCAACTCCCCCGACGTCGGCTCTCCCGAAGTCGACCCCAGTAGCCGCCGAATCTCCCGCACCGCCGCCCGGCCCGCTCGGTTCGCTCCGATCGTGCTGGCGGAAGGTCCGTAGCCGACCAGGTGGATGCGGGGGTCGGCTGTGGTGCGGGTGCCGGTGAGGCGGATGCCGCCGCCGGGTTCGCGCAGGTCGAGTGGGGTGAGGTGGGCGAGGGAGGGGCGGAAGCCGGTGGCCCAGAGGATGACGTCGGCCGGTTCCTCGTGGCCGTCGGGCCAGTGGACGCCGTCGGGGGTGATGCGGTCGAACATCGGGCGGCGGTTCAGTACCCCGTCGGACAGGCCCTCGCGGATCGCGTCGTTCAGGGGGAGGCCCGTCACCGAGACGACGCTGCGAGGCGGCAGACCCTGCCGTACCCGCTCCTCGACCAGCGCGACCGCCGCGCGCCCTTCCTCCTCGCCGAAGGGACCCTCGCGGTAGACCGGCGGACGACGGGTGACCCAGATGGTGGAGGCGGCGTACGGGGCGAGTTCGAGGAGGTGCTGCGTGCCGGAGGCGCCCCCGCCGACGACCACGACCCGCAGACCGGCGAAGGCTTCCGGCCCCGCATACTGGGCCGTGTGCAACTGGCGCCCCCGGAACGTCTCCTGCCCGGGATAGCGCGGCCAGAACGGCCGGTCCCAGGTGCCGGTCGCGTTGATCAGCGCCCGCGCGGACCAGTCCCCGTCCGACGTCTCGACCAGCAGCCGGCCCCCACCCCCCTCGCGCACCGCACGGACGTCCACCGGCCGCCGCACCCGCAGGTCGAAAGCCTCCTCGTAACGCGCGAAGTACGCACCGATCACCTCGGACGACGGCCGCGCCGGGTCCGCCCCCTCCAGCTCCATCCCCGGCAGCGCGTGCATCCCGTGCACCTTGCCGTACGTCAACGACGGCCACCGGAACTGCCAGGCACCCCCCGGCGCCGGCGCGTGGTCGAGGACCACGAAATCCCGCCCGGACCGGAACCCGGTCCGCCGCAGGTGATACGCGCTGGACAGCCCCGCCTGTCCGGCGCCCACGACGACCACCTCGACCTCACGAATGTCGTTCACATTTCTACCAACCACGCCGGAGGCGGCCCTCTTCCCACTCCGGCCCTCTTCCCACTCCGGACGCCCGGACCTGCCGCGTACGACGCCGGCCCGGCTCGCCGGCGTCGTACGTGTCGTGGCGGGGTCAGCGTGCCGGTGTCGTCGAGGCGGGGAGGTCGGCGTTGAAGCGGGTGTCCACGAAATCCGCGAAGTCGACCTTCGCAGGGATCAGCTTCAGGGCGGTGAACGTGTCGGCGATCTTCTGTTCGGACGCGATGAGCGGGCGGTCGACGGCGACGGCGATCCGCGTCGAATGCGTACGCCTCACCGAGGCGAGGGCGACGTCGTAGGGCAGGCCCGTGTCCTTCGCCCACACCGTCGCCCAGTCCGCCTGATGCGTGTACACCCAGTCCTGGGCGCGGCGCAGGCGCGCGAGGTAGTCCTCGATCGCGGCGGCCTTCTTCGTGTCCTTGAGGGCGGCCGGCGCGGCGACCTGGAAGCTGAGCCCGTTGACGACACCCTGCCCGGTGGTCAGGACACGCCCCTTCTTCGCTTCGAGGACCTGCGAGGTGTACGGGTCCCAGACGGCCCACGCGTCGACCTTCCCGGAGGTGAACGCGGCGAGCGCGTCGGCCGGTTGGAGGTACTTGACCTGGACGTCGGCCGGAGTGAGCCCGGCCGCTTCGAGGGAGGCGATCAGCTGGTAGTGCGCGGAGGAACCCTGCGCGACGGCGATCGACTTCCCTTTCAGGTCACGGGACTTGGTGAGTTTCGAGCCGTTAGGTACGAGGACGGCCTCGCCCTCCGACGAGCCGTGCCATGCCGCGACCACCGTGATCTTCGAGCCGGCGCCGGCCGCGAAGACGGGCGGGGTGTTGCCGACGGCGCCGATGTCGACGGCGCCCGCGTCGACGGCCTCCAGGAGGGGCGGGCCGGAGGTGAACGTGGACCACTTGATCTTGTAGTCGAGGTTCTTGAGTTCGCCCGCGGCACGTAGGACGGCTTCCGAACCGCCTTTCTGGTCACCGACATCGAGGGTGAGGGAGCCGGTGCCGTCGGTGGCGGTGGAGGCGGAGGAGGTGGCGCCGCAGGCGGTGAGGAGGAGGGTGAGGAGGAGGGCGGCGGGGAGGAGACGGGCGGGGCGCATGTGGGGGTTCCTGTCGGTGGGGGAGTGGGGAGTTGCCTGTAGTTGCTTGTATGGGGGGCAACTCCGTTGATGTGCGGGCGAGTTCAGGAAGCCGCGTCGACGCCGAGCCGGGCCAGCAGTCCCGCCCGCAGCTCCGCGAACCGGGGGTCGGCGAGGTCGCGGGGCCGGTCGAGGTCGACGTACTGCTCGTGGGCGATGGCGCCGTCGTCCATCACCAGGACCCGGTCCGCCAGGAGGACGGCCTCCTCGACGTCGTGCGTGACGAGCAGCACCGTGCAGCCGCGCCGCCGCCACAACTCGCCCACCAACCGCTGGGCCTTGATCCGGGTCAGCGCGTCGAGCGCCCCGAAGGGCTCGTCCAGCAGCAGGAGATCGGGCTCGCGGACCAACGCCCGTGCCAGCGAGGCGCGTTGGGCCTCACCACCGGAGAGCGTCTTCGGCCAGGCGTTCGCGTGACCGGCGAGGCCGACCTCCTCAAGTGCCTTGTCCGCCACCGTTCTTGACGGCTTGCCCGGCAGCCCGAGCAGTACGTTGCGCCACACCCTCTTCCACGGCATCAGCCGGGGCGCCTGGAACGCGACCGACTTACGGCGCGGCACCAGCACCGTCCCCTCGATCTCCCGGTCCAGCCCCGCGAGAATCCGCAGCAGCGTCGACTTCCCGCAGCCGCTGCGCCCGAGGAGCGCCACGAACTCGCCCGGCCTGATGTCGAGTCGGAGGTCGTCGATGACGGCACGCCCGTCGAAGGACCGCGTCAGCCCCTCGACCCGGACCGCCTGCCCGGTCACCGGCCGGTGAACGTCGGTCGCCATTGCAGCAGCACCCTCTCCAGAGAACGGACGACGAAGTCGGCGAACAGCCCGAGGAACGCGTACACGACCAGACAGACCACGATCACGTCCGTCCGCAGGAAGTCCCGCGCCTGCACCATCAGGAACCCGATACCCGAGTCCGCGTTGACCTGTTCGGCGAAGACCAGGGCCAGCCAGGCGATGCCGAGCGAGTACCGCAGCCCCGTCAGCGCCCCGGGGAGCGCCCCCGGCAGCACGACGTGCCGGACCAGACCCCACCGCGACAGCCCCAACGACTCACCGGCCTCGACGAGTTGGGAGTCGACGCCGCGGATGCCCGCGTACACGTTCAGGTAGAGCGGGAAGGTCACCCCGAGCGTGATGATCGCGACCTTCGGGGTCTCGCCGATGCCGAACCAGATGATGAACAGCGGGATCAGACCGACGAACGGGACCGTCCGCAGCATCTGCACCGGCGCGTCCACCAGATCCTCGCCGATCCTGAACAGGCCCGAGAACAGGGCGAGCCCGGTGCCGATGAGGGTGCCGAACAGCAGCCCCAGGGCGACGCGCCGCAGTGACGTCCCCATGGCGGAGGTGAGCGAACCGTCGGCGATCAGGTCACCGGCGACCTCCGCGATCCGGCCCGGGGAGGCGAGGGTGTCGGACGTCAACACGCCTGTCGTGCTGAGGAGTTGCCAGAGCGCCAGCAGGAGGAGGGGGCCGGTGGTGCGGCGCAGCCAGCGGGGGAGGCGGGGGCGGCGGGAGGTGTGGGGGCGGAGAGGGCGGATGGGCTGGAGGAGCTGAGGCCCGGAGCCATGGCTGTCCGGGATGCCGGACGCTGTGGCGTCGGGTGGGGGCGGGGCATGGCTGATGCTCATGGGGGCTCCATGGGGCGGTGGGGGGACACGCCTCGGCCGCGCCGGATCAGGCAGAACTCAGGGGTCTGCCCGTGCGGGGGCCTTGCGGGAAGCGGCCTGGCCGGAAGGGGCCTGGCGGAAAGGGGGCGTCAGCAGCCGTGGCGACACGCGGCGGAGGCCACCCGCAGGAGGTCGATGTGACCACGCGTGGTGAGCAGGGCTGAACGCGACATGCCGTCGAACGTAGTGAGGGGTGGGGTGGGTGGTCAACGGGTGTCTTGCGACGTGGACCACGGCCGCTCGCCGATCGGACGGCCGTACGGAGCCCCGCGGCCTCGGGTCCCCGGCGTCACACGGCCCGGACCGGAGACAATGCAGCCATGTCCGACGCCTTCACCACCCGTGTCCTGCACGTCACCTCCGGCTCGCGTGAGCGAGTCGTCGACCTCACCCGCGACTGCGAGTCCTTCCTCCGTGAGGCGGCGGCGGGCCGCGACGGCCTCCTCAACATCTTCGTCCCCCACGCCACCGCCGGCATCGCCGTCATCGAGACCGGCGCCGGCAGCGACGACGACCTCCTCGCCGCGCTCCACACCCTCCTCCCCGCCGACGACCGCTGGACCCACCGCCACGGCTCCCCCGGCCACGGCCGCGACCACGTCCTCCCCGCCCTCGTCCCACCCCACGCGACCCTCCCGGTCGTCAACGGGCTTCTGGAGCTGGGGACTTGGCAGTCGGTGTGTCTTGTCGACACCAACATCTCCAACGTCAACCGTCAGGTCCGGCTCAGCTTCCTGGGTTGAGCTTCCGGAGCAGTTCACCGCAACCTGCCCCGACCCCTTTGATGGCGCCAGGGCAAATGACTACCGGCGTCAAGATTCCCGACAGCGTCGCTCAGTTCTTCGCCAACCTCCCGGACGGCCGCCCGCGGCGCGCGGACCTTCGGGCCGGCCGTGCCTTTCTCAGGGGTGGCGTGGGCGGGGCAGCAGGGCGAACGCGGTCTCCGCTATCGAGGTCAGGCGGTCGGGGCTGTGGCCGTACGCGCCCACGACATCGCTTCCGCGGATGACGGTCAGCAGAAGGTACGCGAGGTCGTCGGGGCTCGCGTCGGGGTCGATGTCGCCGTTGCGCTGCGCCGCTCGCACGCAGTCGGCCACCGCCGTCCTGACCACGGAGAAGCAGTCGTCGGCCAGGCGTTTCACCTCGGGGTCGGAGGCGCCGATCTCCAGGGCCATCTTGGCGGCGAAGCAGGCTGCAGCGGCCCGGTCGGAGGCGGGGGGTACGTCGGCGGCGAGCGGCACCCCGTGGACGGCGCGGAGCAGGTACGCGTGCAGTCGTTCCAGAGCGCCCTCGTCCGGTCCGGCGAGCATCTTCGGCGGGCCCTGCCCCAGCCGGCCGAAGTAGCCGGTCATCGCCTGGAGCAGCACGCCGTGCTTGCCGTCGAACGCGCCGTAGAGGCTGCCGCGGCCCAGGCCGGTGGCGGCGCTGATGTCGTCGACGCTCGTGCCGTTGTAGCCCGAGGCGCGGAACTGCCGTTCGGCGGCATGGAGGACGTGGTCGCGGTCGAAGCTTCGTGGTCTCGCCATACACCGAAGGTACGGCCGACCCACTCTTCTTGACAACTCAGTACAGAACCGCCTAGGTTTCTGACAGTTCAGTACACAACAGTCCCGGGCTCATCGGACGGGATGTGTGCACGCCTGGCGCGATCGAGGGCGACCCATGCCTTTGAACTCCTCCGCGCCGCCCGGAGTTGCGACGCCTTCCAGGCCGGCAAGGCCGGTCTGATCCTCGCGATTCCGGCGACGGCGAGTTTCGTCGCCGGACTGGATCTGTACATCACGAACGTCCCAAGCGAAGCGGAGACGGACTCTCCACTCGGTGGACGGCCGCCGGCGTGACCGCTCGCCGGCACTGGCCCCGGCTTCAGGCAGCCGTACTTGCTACTTGGTCCGGACCTACCGGACCGCGACGCCGCGAAAGCGGCTTTGGAGGTTGAACTCATGACACAGGTGACTCAGCGACCGCCCTTCGGCGAGGACTCCCCGGCCAGGGTGTCCCAGGCGACCGACCGCGTCCGTCGCCGGACGGTTCAGGCAGGCGGACTGGCGGTTCCGGTCCTTGAGGCCGGCAGTGGGCCGCTCGTCGTGTGTCTCCACGGGTTTCCCGACCATGCCGCCAGCTGGGCAGGTACCCTCGACCGCCTTGCGCAGGAGGGGTACTGGGCGGTCGCGCCCGCACAGCGCGGATACTGGCCCGGCGGCGCGGCCCCCGATGGTTCCTACGACATCGCCTCGACCGGTCAGGACGTCCTGACCCTGATCGAGGCGCTCGGGCGCGAGCAGGCGGATCTCATCGGCCACGACTTTGGGGCCGCGGCGGCGTATGCGGCAACGAGCCTCGACGCGAGGCGTGTCCGCAAGCTTGTCACCATGGCGGGTCCCCCCGCCCGGCAACTGATGACCGCACTGGTCACCGACGGTGACCAGCAGCGACGCAGCTGGTACATGTTCTTCTTCCAGAACGCCATGGCCGAGGCGGCCGTCGAGCTCGACGACTTCGCCTTCATCGACCGGCTCTGGCGGGAATGGTCACCCGGCTACGAACTGCCGGACGCGGAGCGTGCCGCGCTCAAGGAAACCCTGGGTGCTCCAGGAGTCTTGACCGAGACCCTGGGCTACTACCGCCAGTTGTTCGCGCCCCCCGTGGACGAGGCGACCCGATCCCTGCAAGCCCGGGCCTTCGGCGCCATCACCGTCCCGTCGCTCTACCTCCACGGAGCCGACGACAACTGCCTGTCCGTGGAGTTGAGCGACGGCATGGACGACCTGTTCACGAACGACTTCGAACGCATCGTCATACCCGGCGCGGGGCACTTCCCGCACCTCGAACAGCCCAAGACGGTCGCCGACCACATCGTCGGCTTCCTGAACAGCTGACCCCCAGCGAACCACCCGGAACTTGAAGGGTTGACCGAACCATGACTGACAAGGAAACGCAGGAGGCCACGGCTGTGACGACTCCTGCGTACGCGAGCGACGCACCGGCCGAGGGGACCGTCGACGCGGTGGTGATCGGCGGGGGCGCCGCTGGGCTGAACGGGGCGCTGATGCTCGCCCGTTCCCGCCGCTCGGTCGTCGTGATCGACAGCGGCTCCCCGCGCAACGCGCCCGCCGAAGCCGTGCACGGCCTCCTCGCCCTGGACGGCACCCCGCCGTCCGAGATCCTCCGACGGGGCCGGGAGCAGGTGCGCCAGTACGGCGGACGCGTCGTCCACGGCAAGGTGACCTCGGCCGAGCCCGCCGCCCCGTCGGCGGACGGGGACCTGCGGTTCACCGTCACCCTGGCCGACGGCCACCACATCACCGCCCGCCGCGTCCTGGTGGCCACCGGCCTCACGGATGTGCTGCCGGAGGTACCCGGCCTCGCCGAGCACTGGGGACACAGTGTGCTGCACTGCCCGTACTGCCACGGCTGGGAGGTGCGCGACGAGCCCATCGGCATCCTCGCCACCGGCCCGGCCTCCATCGGCCACGCGTACCTGTTCCGCCAGCTGACCGATGACCTCACCTACTTCACCCACGGCACCGACCTGGACGAGGACAGCCGCGCCCGCTTCGCCGCCCGCGGCATCCGCGTCATCGACACCCCGGTCGCCGAGGTCGTCGACGACGAGGACGGCGCCCTCGCCGGGGTGCGCCTGGCCGACGGCCAGGTCGTGGCCCGCCGCGTCCTCGCGGTCGCCGCGCCGATGCGGGCCCGAACCCAGGGCCTGGAAGGTCTCGGCCTGCCGGTGCAGGACGGGCCGAAGGGCCGCAGCTTCGTCTCCGGCGCGGACGGCACCACCGAGGTGCCGGGCGTGTGGGTGGCCGGCAACGTCACCGATCTGGTCGCCCAGGTCGGGGCCTCCGCAGCGGCCGGCGCACTGGCCGGCGCCGACATCAACAGGATGCTCGCCATCGCGGACACCGACGCGGCCCTCCAGCAGATCGCCGAGGGAAGCCCGCAAGGGGCCACACGATGATCCGGAAGCCCTGAGATCTCAGCCCGTCACCCACTCGCCTCATGGGCCGACAAGCCCATCCTCCCCGTCCCCCTCAGGAGCTACTGATGCCTTTCCTTGCGAACACCCCCGTGGAGAAGATGCCCGGGCCTTACGCGCGGCGCTGGTGGGCGCTGCTCGTGCTGTGTCTGAGCCTGCTGATAACGGTGATGGCGAACACGTCGCTGATCGTCGCCGCCCCCGACATGACCACCGACCTGGGCCTGAGCAGCAGTGATCTGCAATGGGTCGTCGACAGCTACACCGTTCCGTACGCGGCGCTGATGCTGGTGCTGGGCGCGATCGGCGACAAGTACAGCCGGCGCGGCGCGCTGGTGCTGGGTCTGCTGATCTTCGCCGCCGGTTCGGTGATGGGGAGCATGGTCGACGAGACCTCGCTGGTCGTCGTGGCCCGCGCGATCATGGGCATCGGCGCCGCGGTCGTGATGCCGGCCACGCTGTCCCTGGTGGTCGCGACCTTCCCCCGCAGCGAGCGGGCCAAGGCCATCACCGCCTGGGCCGCGACCTCCGGGCTGGCGGTGGCCTTCGGCCCGCTGGTCTCCGGCTGGCTGCTGGAGGACCACGCCTGGGGCTCGACCTTCCTGATCAACGTGCCGTTCGCCGTCCTCGCCGTGTTCGGCGCGCTCGCCCTGGTACCGCCGTCCAAGGCGGAGGGCATGGGCCGGATCGACTACGTCGGTGGTCTGCTGTCGATCGTCACCGTCGGCTCCCTGATCTACGCCGCCATCGAGGGCCCGCACGCCGGCTGGGGCGCCGGCCCCGTCACCGGCGCCGTGGTCGCCGGCGTGGGTCTGGCCGCCTTCGTCGTCTGGGAGCTGCGGCACCCGCACCCGATGCTGGACGTCCGGAAGTTCGCGCTGCGGCCCTTCACCGGCTCGATGCTCGCGGTGATGTTCTTCTTCTTCGGTATGTTCGCCGTGATCTACTACGCGACGCAGTTCCTCCAGTTCGTCCTCGGCTACGGCGCCCTGGAAACGGGCGTACGGCTGCTGCCGCTGGGCGGCGCGGTGTTCCTCGGGTCCGCGCTGACCGGGATACTCGCCCCGAAGCTGGGGGTGAAGGTGATGGCCGTGACCGGCCTGGCCATCGGCACGGCGGGCATGTTCCTGCTCACCCAGATCGACAAGGGGTCGACGTACGGGGACTTCCTGGCGCCGCTGATGATGCTGGGCCTCGCGCTCGGACTGGCCATCTCCCCGGCGACCGACACGATCATGGGCTCCTTCCCCGAGTCCGAGCTGGGCGTCGGCGGTGGTGTCAACGACACCGCGCTGGAGCTGGGCGGGGCGCTGGGCATCGCGGTGCTCGGCTCGCTGCTGGGCACGGCCTACCGGGACGAGCTGACCGACCTGGTGGGCGACCGGCTCCCGGCGGAGGCGATGGAGACCGCCAAGGACTCGGTCGGCGCCGGCCTGGCCGTCGCGCAGCGCGTCGCGCAAGATCCCTCCGCCGGGCCCCAGCAGGCCCAGGCCGCCGTGGACGCCGTCCACCAGGCATTCGCCCACGGAGTCGCCCAGACCAGCCTCATCGGCGGGATCATCATGGCCGCCGGAACACTGATCGTCCTCGCGGTCCTGCCGGGCCGGCGCGGGTTCGCGAAGCAGAGCGGCGAGCCGGGGGCCGGGACGACGGCGGGCGAGGCGGCGACCGTTCGGGAGCACACCGGGTCCACCCGCTAGATTGCCGGGCACCGCCTCCGCCGGATCTCCCGCCGGACGCGTCGGGCAGGAGCCCGGCGGTGCGAGCGGGGCAGGACGCGGACATGGTCCACGGCCACGCAGATCCTCTGCCGGAACACCACACCGTCCACGGCCTCCGGGCCGCCCCGGGGCTCTCCTCAGGGGCGGCCCGGAGGCCAAGAGCCGTGAGGCGACAGCGGCGGTCACCACAGACGCCACCCCGCACTCCGGGCGCTCTAGGCGGAGGCGGCAGCCAAGAAGAACGGAATGGCGATGAGGAAGCGGTCCGCCTCGGCGCGTCGGTGCTGTTCGGCGAGCCACTCGTCGGCCTGGTCACGGCCGACGGCACCGCTCATGCAGGCCGACTCGACGAGCCTGGTGAGCAACGGCAGCATCGTGGGATCGGTGAACACGCTGGTGTGCACCTCGACGGTGACGTCGTCGAAGCCGCCGTCCAGGAGCAGGTTGCGGTACTGGCGGCCGGCGCGGGGCGTGCTCAGGAGGTCGGCGCGGGCGTGCACGATCGTGCGGGTCAGCTCCGCATCGTCGGAGTCGACCATGACGGCGTCCCAGTCCTGCCCGACCAGGACGATCCTGCCGCCCGGGCAGAGGACGCGCCGCGCTTCCGTCACCGCGCGCCACGGCTCCTGAAGTGCGTGGAAGACCTTGTCGGCACGGTAGCCGCGCACACTTCCGTCGGCGAACGGCAGATCCTCCGCCCCCGCCTCCCGGAACTCGGCCGCCGGCCACCGTTTCCGGGCCTCGGCCAGCATCCACGGATCAGGATCGACCCCCACCGCGTCGACGCCGCGCTCGGCCAGCTCGGCTACGGCCCGCCCGGCACCGCAGCCGATGTCCACGACGGACGAGCCCGGGACAAGGGACAGCAGTTCGTAGGAGCGCGCCCGCAGCAGGCCGGCGCTCGGAATCTGGTCCATCGCGTCGAGGAGGGCCAGCATGCCTGCGGTATGGCGGTGCATTTCGACCGTTTCCTGGTTCTTGGACATGGGCGCCACGCTAGGACTTGATGTCGACATGAAGTCAACCGGAGACACATGAAGTCGAGCGGAGACAACGCCGCGAACGCGATGGGCATCGGCGCGCTCGCTGCACGGTTCGGTCTCGCCCCGCACGTCCTGCGGCACTGGGAATCGATGGGCCTGCTGCACCCCGTACGGGACGCACGAGGACGCCGCCGCTACGACGCGGACGACCTCACCCGCGTGGCGACGATCCTCATAGGCAAGAAGGCCGGCCTGGGCCTGGACACCATCAGGAGCCTGTCCGCCACCGTCGAGCGCGCTGCCCGGCACAAGATCCTGCGCGCCCAGGCCGACGAGCTCCGATCGAGGATCGCCGCCGCCCGGATCTCATTGGAACTCATCGAGGGTGGCCTGAACTGCGAGTACGAGGACGTCACCCAGTGCCCGGACTACCGGCGGCTCATCGCCGAGCAGATCGGCTCCCGGGTGACGACGCGCGGGCGAGCATGAGGCGGAAAGCCGCCTGATCAAAGGACGACGCGAACCGTCAGGTCCGGCGATCCGACTCCAGATCCCGCCGAGCTGAAGTCGCCCTGTGTCATGGTTGAATTACCTTCCGTGACTTATGGGATCGCGGGCAAGACACCCACAGGCGGGGCGCGGGGAACGGATTCTCGGTGGGACGTGGACACGCCGCTGCTTCGGCGGGCGACGCGGGTGCGGCCTCGGGTTCGGTTGGTGTGTATGCCCTATACAGGGGTCGGTGCGTCGTTGTACGCCGCGTGGCCGGGGCTGTTGCCGGACGATGTGGAGCCGATCGCCGTTCAGCTCCCCGGCCGTGAGGACCGGCTCTTCGACCCCCACGTCACGGATGTCGACAGCGTCGCGCGGGCGCTCGCGGACGTTCTGCGTCCCCGCTTCTCGGTGCCGGTGGCCTTCTTCGGGCACTGCGCCGGGGCCCTGCTGGCCTTCGAGGTGGCCCGTGAACTGGAGGTCCGGTACGGCGTGCGGGCCGCACACCTGATCGTGTCCGCCGCCCCGGCGCCGGACTCGCCGGTACCGCCGCCGCCACTGCACACGCTGTCCGACGCGGAGTTCCGCGCGGTGGTGCGCGCCTCCGAGGGGGCGCCGCAGGAAGTGCTGGACAGCGACGCCTACATGGAGCTGCTGCTGCCGGGCATGCGCGCCGACTTCGCGATGTGGTCGCGATACCGCCACCGCCCCGGCGCCCCGCTGACCTGCCCGGTGACCGTCTTCGGCGGCGCGGACGACGACGAGGTCACTGCCCCGGCGCTGCGGGCCTGGCAGGCGCACACCACCGGGGCGTTCGCGGAACGCGTCTTCCCCGGTGGGCACTTCTTCCTCCGCACCGCGGCCGAGGAGGTCACGGGAGCGGTGGCCGAACTCCTCGCGGCCCCCTCGGTCCGGTAGATCCACCGGCGGCTCGCCTACCCGGCCCCCGGGGCGTCCTGGAGTTCGTCGATCAGCCGGGACAGCCGACCGGGTGTCGGGTGTCTCAGGAACGATCCCAGGGGCACCTCGACGCCGAAGACGTCCCGCACCCGGGAGACGAGCCGGACGACCAGCAGCGAGTGCCCGCCGGAGCGGTGGAAGTCGTCGTCCATCCGGACCCGGGCCGGATCAGCTCCGAGGATCTCGGCCCACAGCCGGACCAGTTCCCGTTCCTGAGGCCGGCCGGGGACCGGTCCGGTGAGGGCGGTCCGGCCGGTCTCGAACTCGGGAAGCCTGGACCGGTCGAGCTTTCCGGTCACGGTGGACGGCATGGCCGCGATGGCCATGTACGCGGACGGCACCATGTACTCCGGCAACCGTCCGGCCAGGAACTCGCGCAGTCCGCCCGCCGGTTCCCCGCCGTCCTCGGTGACGACGTAGGCGACCAGCCGTTGCTCGCGGTCGGCCAGCACGGCCGCCGAACGGACCGAGGGATGCTCGTGCAACGCGGCCTCCACCTCGCCCGGCTCGATGCGGAAACCTCGTACCTTGATGCGATCGTCCAGCCGGGACAGGTATTCGAGGACGCCGTCGGCACGCCAGCGCACCCGGTCGCCGGTCCGGTATGCGCGGCCACCCTCCCGTACCGGATCGGTGAGGAACGCGTCGGCCTCGCCGGCCGCGTGGCCCAGGTAGCCGAGCGCGACATGGTCGCCCGCGATCACCAACTCGCCGGGAACGCCCGGAGGAAGCAGGCCCAGGGCCGTATCCAGCACATAGGCCCGCGTGTTGGGCAGCGGGCGGCCGATGGGCGGGCGGCCGTCAGCGGCGCCGAGGGTGTGCACGGTGGAGATCACGGTGCCCTCGGTGGGGCCGTACGCGTTCTCCAGCACGAGGTGGGGCGGTCTGCGGCGCCGGGCCAGCGGTGCGGGGCACTCCTCGCCGCCGACGGTCAAGTGCCGCAGGCTCGGCACCTGTTCGGGGTCGAGGCCGGCCGCCACGGACGGCGGCAGCAGGACGTGTGTGGCGCCGCTGTCCCGCATGGCCGCCGCCAGCTCCGAGCCGACGAGCGTCGCGTCCTTCGGGGCCATGGCGAGACAGCCGCCCGCACCCAGCGCGAGGAACATCTCCCAGACCGACGCGTCGAAGCTCACCGGGGCGAACTGCATGACCACCGAGTCGCTGTCGACGGCGTAGTGCTCGCGCTGCCAGGCGATCAGGTTGGCCAGTCCGGTGTGGCCGACCAGCACACCCTTGGGGCGTCCGGTGGAGCCGGACGTGTAGATGACGTACGCCCCGTCGTTCTGCACCGGCACGACCTCGGCCGACAGCTCGGGCGACGGCTCGGACGGCGTGCCGGGGTCGTCCGTCAGGAGAATCCGTCCGGCCGAGAGCGCCTTGGCCTCTTCGGTGAACTCCGGGACGGTCAGCACGACTTCCGCCGCCGAGTCGGCCACCATGAAGTCGAGCCGGTCGGCCGGGTACCGGGGTTCCAGCGGCAGGTAGACGGCGCCCGCCCGCATCACCCCGAGTGCCGCGGCGACGAGGTGGGGGCTGCGGGAGATCAGGACACCCACGCGCTCGCCGGGCCGTACCCCCGTGCGCAGCAGCAGCCGGGCGATACGGTTCGCGGCCCGGTCCAGGTGCCGGTAGGTCCAGCTCTCCGTGGGCGTGCGGATCGCCGGGGCCTCGGGATGCGCGGCGACCACGGCGGACACCGCCTCGATCGCGGTGCGCGCCCGCCGCCGCCGGACCGGGCCGGTGCCCCAGGCCGCCAGGCGGGCGTGCTGGACATCGGTCAGCACGGGCAGGTCGCGCAACCGTCGCGTGCGGTCGCGCACGGTCGCCGACAGGACGCGCAGCACCGCGTCGGCCACCCACTGGACGGTGGCCGTGTCGAACAGGTCGGTGTTGAACGCGTACACGATGCGCAGGTCCGCCCCGACGCTCATCACTTCGGCGGCGAGGTCGAACCGGCTTCCCGGCTGCGGCAGTTCGAACGGCGTGACGGTGTGCCCCGCGCGCTCGACGCCCCGCTCCTCCCGCGCACCGCGCAGGAACATCGCGAGCAGCGGCCGGGACTCGTCGGCGGTCAGCATCGTGAAGGCGACCTGGAACAGGGGCGAGCGGCTCGGGTCGGCAGGCACCCGCAAGGTCCTGGTCAGTTCGGGGAACGAGTACTCGTGACGGGCGAGCCCCGAGCGGACCTGACGATGTGCGGTGGACACCAGATCGGCGAACGTCGTCCGCTCGTCCACGGTGGACCGCAGCAGGATCGGGTTGGAGAAGTATCCGACCGCCGTGTGCATACGGCGTCCGCGGCGGGTGGTCGCGGGACAGCCGATCAGAACGTCGTGTCGGCCGGTCCATCGGTGCAGTACCGACTGGAAGACGCCCAGCAGGTAGGCGAAGGGCGTGACGCCCGCCTCCCGGGCGGCACCACGCAGCAGTTCGGCCGACTCCGGGGGCACCGTGCTCCACAGGGTCTCGCCCCGGTGCGTCTGCATGGCCGGGCGAGGCCGGTCGGTGGGCAGTTCGAGGGCTGTCGGCGCACCGGCGCAGAAGTCCCGCCAGTGGGCGAGGTTCACCTCCGCGTCCGCCGAACCCGCGGCGGACACCGCCTGGCGCACCGCGTCGGTGGACCGGGTGTCCGGCTCGGGCTCGGGCAGTGCGGCACCGGCTGCCAACTGCTCGTAGTCGTCGAGCAGTTGCTCGGCCAGCACGCTCTGCGAGACGAGGTCCATGACGATATGGTGCCCGGCGATCAACAGCACCCCGCCGCCGTCGGTCCGGCCGAAGAAGACGACGCGGCACACCTCGCCGCGGTCCAGGCGGAACGGGCGTGTACCCGCGAGCCGTACGGCGTCCGTCAGTTCGTCGCCGGTCAGCCGTACGGCGTCGACGACTTCGAGCTCCAGCGTGTCCGGGGCGAGCGGGAAACGCCTGGCCCGGCCCTCGACCTCACCGAACCGCGAGCGCAGCGATTCGTGACGCACCGCGAGCCGTCGCACGGCGGCACGCAGCGCCGAACGGTCCACCCGGCCGTTCAGGGAGAGCGCGAACAGCTCGTTGTAGACGCTGCTGCCAGGGGTGAGCCGGTCGATGAACCACAGCGCCTCCTGACCGGAGTCGAGAGGCTCTCCGCAAGCGCTCATCGGCCTACCAGTACGTGGAGTTCCCCGGCGATCTCGGCGATCGTCACCGAGTCGAGCAGCACCTTCGCGGGAACCTCGACGCCGAAGGCGTCCGCGAAGTCGGCACTCACACACACCGCCTGGACCGAGTCGAAGCCGTAGCGCACCAGATCCACATCGGGATCGACGGACTCCGGCGCACGCTCCAGATAGTGGGCGACGCGTTCGATCAGCCACCTGCGCACATCGGCAGGCGACACCTCGGTGGACGGACTCTGCATCTTCATCTCCCCTGGCGGTAGTCGGCGGCGGTCCGCTCGCCGAGTTCTTCGTGGAGCGGCTGGAGCGCGTTGCCGACGAACAGCTCCCGCATGAGCGCCCGTTGGACCTTGCCGCTGGTCGTCGTACGCACCGCGCCGCGTCTGACCAGCACGACGTTGGCCGCCGGGACGCCGAACTCGCGCAGCAGGAGCCGTCGGATGCCGCCGGCGAGGGCACCGAGACGCTCCCCGTCCAGGTCCCGTCCGGCGACCTCCTGGACCACGACGATCTCCTCGCGGGGCACCGGTACCGCGAAGACGCTGCCGCGGCCCCGCGCGAACGCCTCGTCGGCGTCGCGGATCTCCCGCTCCAGGTCCTGCGGGTACAGGTTCCGGCCGTGCACCATCAGGACGTCCTTGATCCGTCCGGTGATGATCAACTCGCCGTCGCGCAGCACGCCGAGGTCCCCGGTGCGCAGGAACCCGCCCTCGCCGTCCGCCGTGACCCCGCCGAACGTACGCCGGGTGGCCTCGTCGTTCCGCCAGTACCCGCGCGCGATGCCGGGCCCGCGCAGCCAGACCTCGCCGACCCGGCCGTCGGGCAGCGCCCGCGCGCTCTCCCGGTCCACGATGCGGATGTCGAGATGCCCGGACGCCCCGCAGCTCACCAGCGCGGAGCCGGCGACGCCCTCGGCTGCGGGGGCCAGTTCGTGGCGGCTCATCCGCTCCGGGTCCGCGTCGACGACGACCGGGGCCGTGCCGTTCGGGGTCGCGGACACGAAGAGTGTGGCCTCGGCCAGTCCGTAGGCGGCGAACACGCGCTCCCGGCGGACTCCCGCCGCCCGGAAGCGGTCGACGAACCGGTCGAGCACGGAGGCGTCCACGGGCTCGGAACCGGTGCCGATGAACCGCCAGCGGCTCAGGTCCAGGTCCGCCGCCTGCTCGTCGGTGACCCGGCGCACGCACAGGTCGTAGGCGAAGTTCGGGGCCACGCTGTGCGCGACGTCGAACCGGTCGACGCACTTCAGCCAGCGATGCGGCCGTTTGATGAAGTCGGTCGGCGACATGACGACCGAGGCGCTGCCGATGTGGAGCGGGAGCAGCAGGCCCGCGATCAGCCCCATGTCGTGGAAGTTCGGGGTCCAGCAGCCGGTCCGGGTGTCCGGGCCGAGGCCCCAGTGGTCGCGCATCGCACGGAAGTTGTGGACGAGGTCGGTGTGCGTCACCATCACGCCGCGCGGCTCGCTCGTCGAGCCGGAGGTGTACTGGAGCAGGGCCAGCGTGTGCGCGTCGATGTCCGGCGGCGTCCACGCGCCCGGGTCGCCGAGCGGTTCGACGTCGGTGGCCACCACCACGACCCGGCCGAGGCCCCGGCCGTGCAGCATCGCCCCGATGTCCGGCGCGTCGGCCGCGGTGGTGAGCACCATCGCGACGTCGGCGTCCTTGATCACCGCGACGGTCCTGGCCAGGCTGTTCCGGTTGTTGCCCGGCGGCGGCGCCGGCACCGGAACCACCGCCGCGAACAGGCAGCCGATGTAGCCGATCAGGAACTCGGTCCCGGTCGGGAACAGCAGCAGCACCCGGCTTCCGGGCGCGCAGTCCTCGCGGAGCCGGACCGCCAGCGCGCGCGCCGAGGCGACCAGATCGCCGTACGTCAGGACCGTCGGTTCGCGGTCCCAGTTGGCGTCGTTCACCAAGAGCGTCGCAGGCCGCAGCGGATGCGACTCGGCTGTGTGCAACAGGCTGTCTACGAGGTCGGGCGATTGCCGCATGGGGCCTCACTGGGCTGCGAACGGGAAGGTTTCACGGTGGCCGAGCGGTGCAGAACGTAGCACCAAGCGCAAACCGTCCCAGAATCTCCCGTCGCCCATTTGGCGGGACATGGACGCCGACGATTTGCCCGGCCTTCCGGCCTGCCAGCAGAGTTGCGCTGCCGTCGATCCGGCCGGGTCCGCCGGCCCTCCGCGAGATACGGCCTCGGCCACACGTCCACGAAGGAGCGGGAGCTGTGCGGTATCGCCATGGTGCAGGCGCCGAATCGTCCACGTACCGGGGCAGGCCGTTCCGCGGCGGGCCCACCACCGGGGAACTCCCCTCCGCCCGGGCGGGTTTCGCCCGGTGAACGGACCGGAACTCGTGCGTGCCCTGACGGACCGCACCAACCGCGCCGAACCGTACGCACTGCTGCGGGCCATCCGCGAACACGGGCCGTTCCGGCTCGACCCGGACATCGTGGTCGTCGCCCGCCCCCGGGACTGCGCCAAGGTGCTGCGTGACCCCACGGTCAGCAGCGAACGCGACCGCAACGCCGCCGCCCGGGGACGTACCCGGCTGTTCGTGCACCTGGACCCGCCCGACCACACCCGGCTGCGCCGACTGGTGGTCGGTGCCTTCGCCCCGCACGTCGTCACGGCGTTGACCACCCGGGTCCGGGAGATCGTCGGCGGACTGCTGGACGCCGCCGCGCCGAAGGGCCGGTGCGAGATCGTCGCGGACTTCGCGTTCCCGCTGCCGGTCCGGGTGATCAGCGAACTGCTCGGTGTCCCCCACGAGGACCGCGCCCGGTTCCAGGACTGGTCGGCCGCGCTGGGACAGGCCGTGGAACCTCCCCTTCCCGGCCTGCACACCCCGGAACTGTCCGAGACCGTGGACCACGCCCGGGTGCGGCTCATCACCTACTTCCGCACGCTCATCGCGCGACGCCGCGACGAGCCGGCCGAGGATCTGCTGTCCCGCCTGATCCACGCACGCGACGGCGAGGGCTCCCTGTCCGAGAGCGAACTGCTGGCGACCTGCGTGCTGTTGCTCAACGCGGGACACGAGAACACGGTCAACCTGATCGGCAACGGAGTACTGGCCCTGCTCCGCCACCCCGAACAACTGGCGGCCCTGCGCCGGGACCCCACGCTCGCCGACGCGGCCGTGGAGGAGACCCTGCGCTACGACGCCCCTGTGCAGCTGACGACCAGGATCGCCCGCCGGCCGGGGCGGATCGGCGACACCGAGGTCCGCGAGGGCGACACCCTGGTCCTCCTGCTGGCCGCCGCCAACCGCGATCCCGCCCTGTGCCCCGAGCCCGACCGCTTCGACCTCACCCGTGGCGCCGCCCCGCATCTGTCCTTCGCCGCCGGCCCCCACTTCTGCCTCGGCGCTGCGCTGGCCAGACTCGAAGTCGCCATCGCCCTGGAGCAGTTCGCCGCACGAGTCGTCCGGCCGCGACTCGCGTCACCCACCCTGACGTACAAACCGAACCTGACCCTGCGGGGCCTCGAACGCCTTGAGATCACATACGAGTCGATCGGCGCCGGGCGGCCTGCTCCGGCGCAGTGACGTCTACTGGGGGATCTTCGGTTGGCGGGTGAGCGAGAGATCTCCCGTCTCGACTCGCCGCCCGAGCCCTGTCCTTGGCCCAGGCGCGGCGCCGGACGCGTTCGACCACGTCCTGGCGGACACCATCGGCGAGTGCGACAGGGCCGGCGACCGCGAACGCGACTGCTCACAGAGAGGTCACCCCGAGCAGGCAGCCAGTGAACCTCGACATGTGAGCCGGCCTGAGGTGCGGCCACGCCGCCCGCCTCCACCCCACGGCTGGGCCGTCCTCATAGGCATGGCTCCGATCAACGACGCCCACGCCGAGACCGGACATCTCGTGAACACGGCTCGCGTTCGGCGGGCCAGAGGCGGAGAAAGAGAGCCCGGTGTCTCCCTCCTGCGCATTGGCTTGGAAGCGTCGGAGGAGGGGGTGTTGGCGGTGCGTCACTAGGCGGTTTCGTTTGGATCATCGGGCGGACCAGAGGAAGATGCCTGCGATGTGTAGTCCGGCCAGGTAGATGGTGGCTGTCTTCTCGTAGCGGGTGGCGATGCCCCGCCACTGCTTGAGGCGGTTGATGCACCGCTCGACGGTGTTGCGCACTGATGCCGGCTCGACGGTGCTCAGCCCCGCCGTCGTGCAGAGGGTGTCGGTGTTGCGGACGAGCGCGCTGAGGGACTCGGTGAACCAGCTCAGGGCGGAGGCGAGAGAGGGGAGCGCGAACAGGTCGGCGGGGGAGTTCGGGGGCCGGTCGGCCAGGACGTCGAGCCGGTCGCCGAGGAAGTGCGCGACCTGGGGGCCGGCGGCCAGGGGGCCGAGGACGGGGTGGAGGTAGGAACGGCTCGCAGGAGTCGCGTACGGCGCGGTGGGGATGCCGCTGACCTGGTCGGCGGCGTCCTCCAGGAGACGGGACAGCGCGGTGGGCTCGGTCACAGGGCGGCTTTCCGGGGAGGAACGGCGGATGGGGGTGCGGTCGGGTGCTGCGGCGCGGTACCGGAGGCGTTGTTCATCGCGCGCAGGGCGTGCGGGGAGCGGGCGTGGGCGAGGTCGGCCGGGTCGGGGTACGGCTCGTCGACCGGGTTGTGGCGGCCGAGGCGCAGTTGGGTGTCGCGGTAGACGACGTAGCGCTGGCGGGGGCCTGCGGTGACGAGGAACACCTCGCGCGGATACGCGCTGCCGGGCGGGGCGTCGCGGAACTGCACGACCATCCGGTATGGCAGCTCCGGCCCCACGTACACCTTGTGGAACCCCTCCAGCGCGCCCTGGAGGCGTGTCGCTCCGAGATCGCCGTGGACGAGGGTCTGGAGCTGCAACAGCGCCAAGTCCCTCACAGGGTGGGGGAGTTCACGCAGATCGCGGAGGGCGTCCGGGGGCGCGGCGAACCCGTACTTCGTCCGGCTCACCGCGACCGCCTGAACCGTCCGACGGTTGTTGCCTGGTCGGCGGCCGGTGATGCGTCCGGACCGGACGAGTGCGGGGAGCGGGACGATGCCGCTCGTCGCGCCCGCCTCTGTGTGAAACGGGGCCCCGGGGGCTGCGGCATCCCCTTCTCCCGGCCGCTTTCGAGCCATTCCCGCGCCCCGGAGACCTTCGCGAACGCGCCCTCGGTGAGCGTGTACGTCCTGGCGTCGAAGTCCGGACGCTCCAGCAGAACCCGCACCGGCCCGGCAGCATCTCGGCTGCACCGTCCTCGACGATCACCTACGACTCGTCGGGATCGCTCCGCGAATGCCAGACCGCCATCGCGTAACCACCGTTGACCAGCCGCTCCTCCACCGTGCGCGTTGCCTCGTCGGCGGGCTGCAACACCCCGTCGGGAAGCCGGAGGATGGGCTTGCGCGGACAGCCCCGGGCGATGAGCCACACCTGCCCCAGCGAAGCCAGACTGTGCTGCTCGCTGGTCATGCGGAACAGACCCGCACGGCGGTCCCGCCCGATGACCAGCGACTTCAGCTCCGGCGCACCCGGAACACCCCACTGCACCGACGTGTCGTGAACCAGCGGAAAGGTGGTGGACCGGCCCGCGCCATGGTCTGCGTGATGCCCCGCGAGCACGTCCAGTTCAGGCTCCGGGGGAGCGAAGGCGGCGGATCGGCCGGAGACAGCCCCGCCACCATGAAATCGGGGGCACTCACGCGACCGCCTCCAGATCGGCGGGCGTCGACAGCAGACAGTGCGCCGGCCGGGCCGGACTGGTCGTGCACGCAGCGAACGGACCGTCGGCGGCACGCAGTTGAGCACCCGCGCGGTGAGCGCCTCCAGCTCGGCGGTGTAGGCGTCACCACCCAGCGCGAGGATGAAGCACGACCGTGGCTCATTGTCCTTCGGTGGAAGGGGAGTTGAGGCGTCGAAGGCGATTCGGTCGAGCAGGTTGCCCTGCTCGCGGGCCTCGGTCATCGTCCGGCACAGCGACGCGGCGAGGTCGTCCAGGTTGCCGTCGGGGAGTCGGACGACGAGGGATGAGGCATCCCGATGGCGGTCGGCTGACGGTCGGAGAACGGGCAGCTCGGCGGGTTCTCCCGGAAGGCCCGTGTGTCCGACCCCGCTCCAGGTCGTGGGGGCCGTCCGCGCCGTGCCATACCTAAGGCGAAGGTGTCGTCGGGGTCCAGCCAGGTGATCTTCTTGTTCTTGATCCGGTGACGGCTGGACGACGGCCAGGGCCCGCCCTCTCTCGCCGTTCCACGTCCCGTCGCCTCAGGCATGTTGGAGCCGGTTGAGCGGGAGGGTCGTTCACAGGCCGATGTCGCCCACGTCGTCGTGGAAGCCGAGGTCGTCCGGTGCCGGTCCGGTGTGGAAGTGGATGCCGAAATCGATGTCAGAATCCGCGAGGTTCTGGCGGGCGCTGGTGTCGTAGGCGGCCCGGACCGGGTCGGTCCGGGCCGTGTCGAAAGGGCCCTTCCAGAAGCCAGGGAGGCACTGGCAGGCCGAGGTCGCGGGCGGCTTCGCGGGCGAGACCGACGAGGTCGGGGCTGCGGGACGCGCACAGCGACACGGTTTCGAGGCCCCTTCGGCGTTGGTCCTCGGGCAGTTCCTTCAGGATGGCGCCCGTCAGGCCCTGGTCCTCGCGTTCGGCGGATTCGATCAGGTGGGCGGAGAGGGCGTGGGGACCGAAGCGGCCCCACTCGTCGTCGTGCGAGGGATAGAGGGCGCCCAGCAGGTGGTGCAGGACTCTGAGCTGTTCGGGGCTCGGCTGGTCGGGGTCCCAGTGGCGGTAGTGGGCGCGTCGGCCGGCCTTGACCGCGGCCACCGCCTCGGCCCGGTCGCGGGCCCCGCACAGGGCCTGGGTGAGCACGAGGGTCCGCAGCAGGCTCAGGGTCTCGGACCCGCCCGGCAGGGCGAGGGCCTCGGCGCCGCGCATCCAGTACCGCTCTTCTCTGGCGAGGACGACCTCGTACGGCGAGGCTGAGGATGCGTCACCCTCGAAGGCTCTGATCGCCGCCGCGCAGGCCGCGAGGTTGAGGGAGAAGGGGTCGGCGGGCGACTGGTCGGGCAGCACGGCGTGGATGCCGGGTTCGTGGATGTCGTAGAACGGGTGGTCGGCGTACAGCCGGCGGGCAAAGGCATGGGCGGTCTCGTGGAGCAAGCGGGCGTCGTCGGGGCCACCATCTGTTTCGAGCAGACGGATCTCGCTCGCGTTGTGAGGGAGTCCCCGCCTCGCACGCTGCTGGGGCAAGCCGCCCGGCAGGCGCGACAGCAGGAGCAGCCTCACCTTCGCGTGGCCGTTGCGTCCCGCCACCGTGCGCAGGATCAGGTCGAGCCAGGCCGGTCTCGTCTCGGCGTAGTCGATCACGAGCAGGAGGGGACGGAAGCTGCTGAGGAGCAGGTGCAGGTCCGGTTCGGGGGACGCGCCAGACGGTTCGGTGCGCAGGAATCCGGTGATCCAGGTGACGCCGAGGTGCTGGGCGAGTTCGACGGCGAGCCGAGTCTTCCCGACGCCCATCGGCCCCGTCAGGAACAGAACGTCGAACTTCTCGGGCGAGGTGATCCAGTTTCTCAGCTGCGTCAGTTCGACGCCTCGTCCGATGAAGGGGGCCGTGCGGACGCGCGGGTGCAGGAGGTAGGGGACGGACGGCCCGTCGTCGTACGGCGCTGTCCGGGCGGGCGGGCCCGGGTGGGGCGGGGCCTCCAGGAGGGGTTCCAGCTCGACGGATTCGAGCGGGGGCACCGCGCACGCCGGTCCGCACGGCGCCCTCAGGACGTGGTGCGGGTCGCGCCCGCCGGGCAGGGGGACGCAGCCGGTGCCGAACAGCGCTTCCCGGAAAGCGGCGTCGCGCAGGAGCCGGTGGACGGGGACCGCGTCGACCCGTGCCGCGTGGAAGCCGTCCGGGACGCTGCACACGACGGCGATGAGCAGCGGGCCGCTGAAGACGGCCGCCCCGGACATGCCGCTCCAGTCCCTGCGGTGTTCCAGGGAGGTCAGCTCGATCTGGTAGAGGCCGCTGCACTTCTTGGTCAGCGCGTCGACGGTGCCGGAGACGCCCATCGGGTCCCGTCCGTCCCTTCCCGCCTGCACGCGAGGGAAGCCGGCCGCGCCGCAGCCGACGCGGTACTGCGGAGGGGCGCCGGTGAGTTCTCCGTAGCGGACCGGCGTGACGGGCGGGCGGTCCAGGGCGGTGACGTACAGCAGCGCGGCATCCAGGCCGGCGTCGGACCAGATCACCTCGGACGGCTCCCAGTCGGCGTCCTCCCCCATGAAGCGGACCCGTGCCGAGACCGGCCGGTGCTCCGACTCGCCGCCCGTCAGGACGTGGCACGCGGTGAGCACCACGCCCGCGTCCACCTCGTACCCCGATCCGTAGGAACCGTTCTCCCCCAGCACCTCCACGACCGACCACACGTCGAAGGCCATGCCGCCTCGCCCTCAGCGCCCTTGGGGCCGACGTGGAGGGACATGCCCCACGTGATCGCCCACCGGCAGGGGATCGCCGTTCGCGTCCGTCACGCGGAACCGGACGGTGACGCGCTGCGCACGCGTTCCGGCCGACTCGCCCGACGCGTCGGCGGAGAGCACGTACGCCTTCACCCCGCCGCCGGCCTTCCGGCTGCGCCGCAGCTCGATCGACAGGTCCAGGACCACTTCGTCCGGGACGAACCTGACGTCGCTACCCGTGCCTTCGGTCTTCGCGGCGGTAAGTCCCGCACGCACCGCGGCGATCGCCTCCGACAGTTCCGTGCCGTCCGGTTCCATCCGCCCGCCCCCTGTCCTGGCGTCCATTGTGCGGAGATGCACCGATTCCACCAGAGGGCGTCCGGACCCGGCCCGCCTCTCAGGAGCACTCGGAGAGTCGAGCTGTCGAGGTGACAGGCATATGCCCACCCTGCCGACATCGTCGGCCACTGCGTCATCCCGCTTCCACGGACTCCGGACAAATCTTGAATCCCCCGCCCGGCTACTTTAAAGTGCAAGAACTTTACTTGCAGGGCATATACATGCATCGAGGTGAGGTGGCGCCTTGGGACGTCCCGAACGACCGGTGGACCCCGACGCCGGGCCCTTGCAGCACTTCGCGTACGAGCTGCGGTCGCTGCGCGGAAGCGGCGGATCGCCGTCGTACCGGACGATGTCCCAGCGCACGGGCCTCTCGGTCACCGCTCTGTCGAGGGCCGCGTCCGGCGAGCGGTTGGCGTCGGCCGCGGTGGTGCGGGCGTACGCGCAGGCGTGTGGAGCTGATCCCGACGAGTGGGAGCGCCGTCGGCAGGCCGTCGCCGAGGAGGTGGGGCCGCAGGGTGCGGAGGAGGGGAACTCGCCCTATCAGGGGCTGGCGAGGTTCGAACTGGGCGACCGGGACCTCTTCTTCGGCCGGGACCGGTTGGTCGAGGACGCGCTGAAGCTGGTGACGGCGCATCGGTTCACGGTGCTGCACGGCGCTTCGGGCAGCGGAAAGTCCTCACTCCTGCGGGCCGGACTGCTGCCCCGTCTCGACGCCCTGATCCGGGAGCGGGACTGCGGTACGGAATTCCGGCTGATCACCCCGGGGGCCCGGCCCGCCGCCACGCACGAGCGGCTGCTCGATCCACCGCCGGACGGGCCGAAACGGCTCGTGGTGGTGGACCAGTTCGAGGAGGTCTTCACGCTGTGCCAGGACGGGATCGACCGTCGGCGGTTCGTGGACCTGCTCCTGGCCGCCGGCGAACCGGCGAGTCGGCTGCGCGTGCTCATCGCGGTGGGCAGCGGCTTCCACGCGCGGTGTGCCCAGCACGACGGGCTGGCCGTCGCGCTGCGGCACAACGCCCTGGCCGTCCAGCCCATGACGCGGGCAGAACTTCAGGAGGCGGTGGTCAAGCCGGCCACGGTGGCGGGGCTGCGGGTGGAACGGGAACTCACCGCGCGGATCGTCGAGGAGGCCGCGGACCGGCCCGGCGCGCTGCCGATGCTGTCGCAGGCCCTGTGGGGAACCTGGCGAAGACGGAGCAGCGGCGTGCTCACCCTGGCCGCGTACGAGGCGGCGGGCGGCATCCACGGCGCGATCGCCGCCGCCGCCGAGGAGGTCTACGGCTGTCTCTCGTCCGCCCAGGCCGCCACCGCCCGGCGACTGTTGCTGGCACTCATCACCCCCGGCGAGGCCGGCGCCGTCACCCACCGCCCGGTCAGCCGCGCGGATCTGCGCGAATGGCCCGACCCCGAACTGCCCGTCGTCCTCGACCGGCTCGCCCGCGCCCGGCTCGTCATCCTGGACGAGGAGAACGTCGCACTCGCCCACGAGGCCCTGATCACACACTGGCCGAGGCTTGAGGCGTGGATCGAGGCGAACCGGGACCGGCTGCGCGAGCACCGGCGCCTCCGGGAGGCCGCACGGATCTGGCACGAGCGCGACCGCGACCCCGGCAACCTCTACCGGGGAACCCATCTCGCCGTCGCCGACCTGCTGTTCGGCCGGGACACCGACGACGACGACCTCACCGGGCGGGAGCGGGCCTTCCTCAGCGCATCCCGGGTCGCCGAACGCGTGGAGCGCTGGACAGCGGGGCGGATACGGCGGCGGATGCGGTCACTGGCCGTCGCGTTCACCGTCGTCGTGGTGGGCGCGCTCGTCGCCGGGCAGATCGCCTGGCAGCGCAGCGACGCGGCCGACCTGGAGCACATCCGCGCCGCGGCCCTGGAGGCCGCCGCCCTCGCCGCCCGGACGCAGCCGGACGATCCCCGTACCGCCGCACTGCTCAGCGTCACCGCCTGGCGGCTCGCACCCTCCCCGGTCAGCCGCGCGGCACTGCTCAGCGCGCTCACCGAGCCCGAGGAAGACATCCTGGCCGGGCCGGTGCCCGGAGACGACGGCCGCGCCTTCCTCGCCGACTCCGGCCGCACCCTGCTGGTGGCGGGAGCCGGCACCTGGTCCTCCTGGGACGTGGCAGCGCACCGCCGCACCGGATCGGGCCCGCTGCCGGACGGTCAGGTGGCCGAGGCCGACGCGGCGGGCCGAACACTGCTGCCGACCGGCGGCAGGAGCCTGTGGCACCTGGCCGCGGGCACCGGTCGTCCCGAGGCGGGTGGTCAGGTCCTCGGCTTCGGGGCCGACGGGCACAGCTACGTCGTACGAGATCCTGGACCGCCGCCCGAGGTAGGGCTGCGGGCGGTCGACGACGGCAGGACGTTGTTCGAGGCGCCGGGTGACGCGTATCCCGTCCCCTCGCCGGACGACAGGCTGGTGGCCGTATGCCGGCCGGATGAACCACTGGAGGTGTGGGACACCGCCCGCGACTCCGGACGGCCGGGCACCTGGGGGACCCTGCGCACAGTGGGCTGCTCGTCGGCGACCGTCGTCTTCGGCGCGGGCGGCGCACGGCTCGCCGTGGCCACGGACACCGGCGTTCGCGTCTGGGACACGGCCACCGGGCGACAACTCGCGGACCTCGCCGGGCCGGAAGCCCAACACCTCTCCTTCACGCCGGACGGCGCGTTCCTGGCGGCGTCCGGCCCCGACGGCGTGACGGTCTGGCGGATCGCGGCGCCACGGCTGCCGGTGCTGCGCCGACCGGTGCCGGGCAGTCCCGTCACCGCCCTCGCCTGGGACCCCGTCGACCGGACCCTGCGCTATCTGGCGGGCAGCGCCGTGCACTCCGTCGACCTCGACGCCGCCCTGGCCTCCCCGTGGCGCGACCGGCCCGTGGACGCCGAACTGCTCAGTCCGGACGGCCGGCTGCTCGCCGTCGCGGAGCGGACCTCGGCCGGCCACAGCCTCCGTCTCCAGACGACCCGTTCCGGCCGCCTCGTCGCCGAACTGCCCTTCCCCCGCCGGGCCACCGACCCCGCCGGGGCCTCCCGCCCGCTGCTGGCCTTCAGCCCGGACAGCCGCAGCATCGCCTACGGCACCGCCGTGGCGTCCGGGCCCCTGCCCACCGCCCGGTTCGCGGTACGGGACGTGTCGCAGACCGGTCGGAAGGGCACCTCGTTCGACGTGACGGGCCCTGCCGCGTCCACGGCCCGCGGAATCTTCCTCACCCCGCACGGCCGGAAGCTGCTGGTCGGCTGGAGCACGCCCGCGGGCCCGCTCCTCGGACAGACGTGGGACACCACGCACGGAATCCCGTCGGCGCGGGCGGACGATCTGGACGCCTTGGTCAAAAGGGCCATGGCTGAGGAGGCCATGGCCGCAGGCTTCGCCGGCCGGACCGCCGGACCGACCGCCCCGTTCACCGAGGGACGACAGACGTACGGCCTCGCGCTCAGCGCCGACGACAGACACCTGGCGACAGGCGGGGCCTTCGGCTCCGTCACCGTGTGGGACACCAGAACGGACCTGCACCCGGAGGCCACGATCCCCGCGCCTCCCGACGTCGCCGGCTGCGCCACCTGCACGCGGGTCACCGCCCTGGCCTTCAGCCCCGACGGCACCACCCTCGCCATCGCCTACGGCTCGGGCGCCCTGCGGCTGTGGGACCTCGCTCTGAACCTGCCCCTGGGCGGCAGCCCGACCACCTCGGGCGACGTGATCGACTCACTGGCCTTCGGCCCCGACGGCTACCTCTACGCCGTCGGCCCGCACGTCTCCGTCCACGCCTACCCCGTCGGCCCCGCACAGGTCGCCGCCCTGCTCTGTGCCCGCGCGGGGCGGTCCCTGACCGTTGCCGAGTGGCAGCGCTACGTCCCCGGCGTGCCCTACCAGCGGGTCTGCGACGGGCCTCGGCCGGACGACGGGTCCCTGTAGCCCACGACCGGCGTCAGCACCAGCCTCGTCGAGCCCACCTGCCCGCCACCGGCGAGAATTGGTCGGCGGCCGGCCGGCAGAAATCCGTCGCGTACCGGAATGCGATCCGGCACTCATGCTGTCTGTGAATGTGGCCGTCATACTGCCGTTCCGTACCCGGCGGTATGACGGCCGATCGCGTTGTTTACCCCTCTGACCTGGATTGATCAACAATTCCGAGGCCGTGAGAGTGGATGCCGAAGGGCCCGCCCCACCGCCGCCGATCTCCCCCCGACGCGGTGGTGGCGCGGTCACCGTGCCGGCCCTCACACCCCCGAGGGCCGGCAAAAACAAAGAAGCGCAGCAGTTCCCGGATTTTCATCAGCCGCGTTTCCCCGCAGTGGGAAACCGACTTCCCCTGGAGTCTTCGATGCGATTCGCGCTCCGCGCCACCGCTCCCTCACACCGCGTCGCCCGCAGCGCCGGTGCCGTCGCCGCCCTCGCCCTGGGCGCCTCCCTCATGGCGGCCCCGCAGTCCTACGCCGACAGCAGCCCCTCCGTCGCGCAGCTCCTCCAGCAGTGCGGCACGGCCGACGTGTGCAAGTTCCACCCGCAGAGCTACACCGCGTACACCGGCCCGGCCCACCAGGTGGGCTCCACCGCGTTCAACTGCGGCCACGAGACCAACCAGAACACCGTCAACTGGTCGGACACCACCACCACCACGAACACGGTCGGCGTCGCGATCGAGGCGGGCGTGGAGTTCTGGAAGGTCTACAAGGCATCCGTCGAGCTCTCGTACTCCCACTCCTGGACGACCTCGCACACCGACTCCGAAACCAAGACGATCAACGTCCGCCCCGGATACAAGGGCTGGCTCCAGCGCGGCACCGCCAAGCAGAAGGCCAAGGGCTGGTACGAACTCCACTTCGGCAAGCGCTACTACGGCCACTACATCTGGTACATCAACAACTACCAGGGGGCGGGCTGGGACCAGGACCACCCGCAGAACGGCTACGTCAACTTCAAGGACGCGCAGATGACGTCCGGCGAGCGATCCGCGCACTGCGGCTGAACCGTCCCCCAGGGCAGCGGGCGGCACCGGGCAACGGACCGCACCGGGCCGCCCGCCCCACCGAGAAGTGGTGTTCCGTGATGCCAGACAGTCGTGTTCGTCCGCGTGCCGCCGTGGCGGCCGTTCTCTGCTCTTTGCTGTTCCTCTCGGGCTGCGGCGGTGCGGCGGAGGGGGACGGTGCGACCGCCTACGCGGACGGTGCGGGGCCGACGGTGATCGGCACCGACGGTTCCGCCGAGAGCCGGGTCGTGGCGGCCCTGTACGGCGAACTGCTCACCCACGCGGGGGTGAAGGTGCGTATGGCGAGCAGCCGTTACCCCTCGCCCGCCGACACCACGCGGGCCGTCGCGGAGGGCCGTATCGGCCTCGCGCCCGCCTACGAGACCTCCACGCTGCGCGCCCTGCCCGCCGGCCAGACCCTGCCCGGCAACATGGCCGCCACCCTGAGCATGGCTCTGCCCCTGGGCGTCGACGCCCTGCCACCCGCGCGGGCACAGAACGGCGTCGTCCTCGCGGTCACCCGGGCCACCGCCCGCGCACACGGCCTGCGCGCCCTCACCGACCTCGTGAAGGCCGGCCGCCTCACCCTCGGCGGCCCCGCCTCCGACGACCCCGACGCCCCGTCAGCCGCCTCACTGCGGAAGGTCTACGGCACCCACCTCACCGAGACCGGCACCTCGGCCACCGCCGACGTGCTGGTCCTGCGCGGCACCGACCCCGTCATCACCCGGGACGACCTGGTCGTGCTGACCGACCCGAAGAACGCCCTGCCTCCCGAGCACGTCTTCCCGCTCATCGGCGCCCCCTACGCGGGCCTGTCCGCGAGCAGGGCCCTGGCCCACCTCAACTCCCGTCTGACCACAGCGCAGTTGGCGGCACTGGCCGCCTCCGTCGACGGCGGGGCATCCCCGTCCGACACGGCGCGGACCTGGCTGCGGTCGGGCGGCCTGCTCGACTGAGCATCCCCACCTCTTCCTCCGAAAGGCACGACCGACATGGGTCACCTCCGTAGAAAGCTCACCGTCGCCGCGCTCGCCGTGGCCTCCGCCACAGGCGTCCTCGCGGCGCCCGCGACGGCCAGCGCCGCCACCGCCAACGTACAGATCCAGATCTGCAACGACAGGGGCTCGGCCCTGAAGTTCTTCCTCGTCGGCTACAACGACCAGGGCGACTGGGTCAACTCCCGCTTCTGGGACGTCCCGGCCAACGGCTGCACCACAGCCTGGAACTACTGGTGGCGCGCCAACAGTTCGGTCGAGTTCCACTACGTCCGTCCGCCGGGCGGCTGGAACTGGCACCAGGTGTACGTCCCGAAGTCCAAGAACGGCCGCACCTTCACGTACAGCCAGTCGTAGGAAGAACGACCACCGCCCGCCCCGGGACCTCGCCGCGACCGGACGTCGGCGAAAGTGCCCCAGGGCGGGCGGGGCAGCATCGACGCGCGGGAACGGTCCGTGGGGCTCCATGCGATGTGGGTCTGTGCGGTCCTCGGTGTCACTCCCGATCGGGCGGTCGGTCGACCGGGCCCGCGCGAGCGGTCTGCTGCTGACCGAGCTCGTGCTGGAGTCCGCGTTCGAAGGCGAGCACACGGACCGCCTCGGCTACGAGAAGCACGATCCGGCCGGTGCCGGCAGCGGCGACAGCCGTGACGGGACCTGGTCCAAGACCGGCGGCTGACCGGTGCCATGGGCGGGCCGGCCGACTGGCGGAACCGGCCGATCTACGTCGCCCTGGCGGTCACAGCGGACGGCACCCGCGACATTCTCGGCCTGTGGGCCGGCGACAGTGGCGAGGGCGCCAAGTACCCCGCGATCGCGCGGCTTCGGGAGAACTCCTGGGCCGAGTCCGTGCCCTTTCTCCAGTGCGACGCCGAGATCCGCCGGGTTGTCTGCACCACCCATGCGATCGAGTCGGTCAACACGTGCATTTGTCGGGGGCGGACTGTGCCCAGCTCCCATCAGGCTGCTGCGACAGCCTGGTGAGGAGGTTCTCGCACCGACATTCCAGGTGTCGGCTTCGGCCTGTTCGGCTGTGTGTTGCTCAGCCGACTACGCGTCCTTGGGCAGGGGTGTCGGTGACGTGGGGGCTCGCTTGCAGCTGTCGCAAGGGCTGTGGGTGAGCCGGCCGGAGTCGGCCGGTATGGAGGTGGGGACTGGTTGTCGTGAAGTGGCTGTGCGCGTTGGGCTGGTGCTTCCAACCGAGTGTGCGCAGGGCGTAGTCGCTGGGAGTGCTCCGGCTCCGGTGCTGGCAAGGACACCGAGGACCGACTCGGGCTGGATACTCGGTGTTCGATACCGCATCTCGCAGTCGGAGATCGCGTATCCGCACACCACCGGCCTCGCCCGTGACTTCGACGTTCGAGGCGCCTCCAACATGAGGAAGAAACCCTGATGCCGGACATGACGCGCCCGCAGGGCGAAAGGCGGCTGCCCGTGGCGCTGCTGGTGGTGGCGTGCTGCGTGGTCCTCCTGGTCGCCGGGGTGATCCTCGCGGTACCGCTCGGGTTCTTCGGGTTCAAGGACGACGCGCTGCCGAAGACTCCGCCGGAGAGTTCCGGGGTTCCCGGTGCCGCGCTTCAGAGGACCTTCCGGATCGAGGTGCCGGGCGGTGTCCGGGACGCCTCCTATCTGGTGGTGCCGGGTGACGGCAGTGCGGAGAGCGGTCAGGATCTCTATCTGCGTTTCCGGACCACTTCTGTGGGCCTCGAAGAGTTCCTGGCCTCCCTGGAGAAGACCGCCGGGGACCTGGGGGCTGGGAACGCCGTCCTGGGTCAGGACGACATCGACTCGGTCGGGCTGACTTGGAAGCTCGGAGCCGAAGGGCATCTCGCCGGCCTTTACGCGGACATCCCCGAGGAGGAGGACAGGGCGGGCTCGGCACTGGTGACCGTGGACGAGAGTGAGGTGGCCGCGCCCTTGGTCTACACCCATGTGACTGTGTAGGAGGGCTCGGGGCGGACCAGTATCCGAGCGCCGGGGTCGGAGCGGCGGAGGAGTCGAAGACGCCGTATCGGTCGCGGAGTTGGCCGACGTGGGTGACACCGACTGGTCGGCCGCCGTCTCCAACGCCTCCTGGAGCCGGGTCAGTTGACGTGCCGGTCCGCTTGGGTCGGCCGGTTTCGCCTTGAGGTCCTGTCGGTGGTTCGACGGAATTCTTTTGTCCGCTTGTGTCAGTGGGGCGGATGGTCAGCCTTTTGGTAAAGGGAGAGCTTTGATTCGACCATTCTTGTGCAAGACTCGGGTCAAGTGCTCACGGGGGGCGCTGCTTTGGGGGATTCATGATGAGAACGCGTTCGTTGCGTACGCTCGTTGTATCCGGTCTTGCCGCGACAGTACTGACCACCGGATCTGCGGTGGCCGTCCAGCCCTCGCCTGTGCCGGCGGACGCTGCCGCGGTCAAGGTGAGTGACGAGACCACCGAATTGTTCGGGACGCTGGCCGAGGCCGTGATCGAACGGCGGACCGCCGCCTTGCTGGACGCGCCGGCGCCTGCCGCGCTCACCGCGAGGCTGGCCACCAGCACGCGCGGACCGGTGCATCTCGGCTCCGCCACGGCCGCGGAAGAGGACGCCGTCGTCAAGGAACTGACGGATCTCAAGAAGGAGTTGGCCGAGATCCCGGAGGCGTACACCGCTGCCGAGACGGCGACCACGGTCGACTCGGTCGAGGTCGACGGCACCACCGCCACGGTCCTGGTGACGGAGGACACCGCCCTCACCTACAAGCAGATCCACGGCGACGAACCACCCACCACCGAGTTCCAGGCCGAGCACCGCTTCGTCTACTCCCTGGGCGCGGACGGCACTTGGGCCCTCACCGCCTCCGAACCGGTCAACACGAGCGGCCCCGCTCCCATCAACCAGGTGGCGGTGTCGCCCGCCGACCTGACCGTGCCGGAACCGGCCGATGAAGCGGACGTCGAGGACGGCACCGAAGACCCGGTCGGCGACCCGACCCTTCCGCCCGGCACCGGCGGCAAGCCCGGCGACACCGCCGAGGACCCGGCACCGCTCGTGGGCCCGCTCTCCTCGGACACGCGGCGGGTGACCGCGAAGAACCAGCCCGAGAAGAGCGCCGCAGGCGCCTCCCAGGCCGCCGGCGCATCCTTGGCCGCCGACGCCGCCCTGCCCGCAGACGCCTCCCTGGCCGCGGGCTACAACTACTCCGCCATGGCCAAGTACGCCGAGAAGTACTGGAAGAACTACAACTCCGCCTACCGCAAGTTCGACGGCAAGGGCGGCGACTGCACCAACTTCATCAGCCAGTCGCTGCGTGCCGGCGGATGGAAGAACAAGAGCGGCTGGTACCGCAACGCCAACTACTGGTGGTACAACTCCAGCAACCAGACGTACTCCTGGACCGGCGTCGACCACTGGGCGACCTTCGCCAAGAAGAGCGGCCGGACCTCGATCCTCGGCAACGTCTACAGCATGGGCATCGGAGACATCCTCCAGATGGACTTCGACCGTGCGGGCGGCAAGGACCACTCGATGATCGCCACCCATGTGGCCAACGGGCAGCCGTACTTGACGTACCACAGCACCAACACCTACCGCCGTTCGATGGCCAGCATCGTCAAGGCGTACCCCAACGCCACGTACTACGCGCACAGGACGTGATGTGAAGTCTCCCCACACCCCCCGCTCCCGACGGACATCCCGCGCTCTCGCCGTTCTCGCGCTGTCCTGGGGAGTGGCCGTCGCTGTCACCGGCTGTTCCTCCGGGAACGGCGACGGCGGCGGGCCGGACACCGAAGCCCTGGACACCTTCCTGACCAGCTACGTCGACGACCTGAACACCCAGGACACCGAAGGGCTCACGAAGCTGCTCGGATCGCCGAACGGGGAGAAGGACGCCCCCGCACGGCTCGCGGAGTACGGCGGGCAGGACTGGAAGGTGACCTGGAGCCACCGCACCGAGATGGCGGGCGTCTACAAGGTCCGTATCAAGGGCACCGCCCACAAGGACCAGAAGCCCGTCGACGTCGACGAAGTCCTCGTCTGGGAGCGCGATCACTGGAACATGGCCCCGCTGGGCGACGGTTCGACGCCTCCGGGGTCCTCCGGTACGGAACGGCCCGCGTCCTGACGCGCTGGAGGTACGGCCGACGGGGAGACACCCGAGAAGCAGGCACTGTGTGACGAAGTCCCTGACCCGAGGGCCAGGGACTTCGCCGTGCGCCGGCGCTCAGCCCACCCCAGGAGTCACCAGCCCCGACTCGTACGCCACGATCACCAGCTGCGCCCGGTCCCGCGCCCCCAACTTGCCCATGATCCGGCTGACATGGGCCTTCGCGGTCAGCGGGCTGAGTCCCAGCACATCGGCGATCTCGGAGTTGTTGAGACCGCGCGCGACGAGCGCGAGCACCTGCCGTTCCCGTTCGGACAGCCCGCCCGGCCCGCCCGCCGCAGGGGTCGGCGGCGTGTTCGGCGCGCGCAGGAAGCGGGCGATCAGCCGTGAGGTGGGACCGGGGGAGAGGAGGGAGTCACCCGCGGCCACCGTCCGGATGGCGTCGAGGAGTTCGGCCGGCCGGATGTCCTTCACGAGGAAGCCGGACGCCCCGGCCCGCAGCGCCTCGACGACGTGCTCGTCGGTCTCGTACGTCGTCAGGACGAGCACCTTCACCCCGGCGAGATCCTCGTCGGCGGCGATGAGCCGGGTCGCCTCGATCCCGTCGAGGTCGGGCATGCGGATGTCCATCACGACGAGATCGGCCCGCGAGGACCGGGCCAGCGCCACGGCCTCCCGCCCGGTGCCCGCCTCGGCGACGACCTCCATGTCCCCGGCCGACGAGACGAGCATCGCGAAGGAGGACCGTACGAGGTTCTGGTCGTCGGCCAGCAGTACACGGATGGTCATCGGACCTCGCCCTTCCGGGACAGCGGCAGTGTCGCGGTCACCTCGAAGCCCTCGGCGGGGCCCGGACCCGCGTCCAGTGTGCCGCCCACGCTACGGGCCCGCTCCCGCATTCCGACGAGCCCGAACCCGGGAGAGCCGTCGCCCCCGCCCGTCCCGTCGTCCCTGACACTCACCCGCAGCGCGCTGCCCGAAGTCCACAGCCCCACCCGCACGGTGAGGTCCTCGCGGCCCCCGTGACGTACGGCGTTGGTGAGCGCCTCCTGCACGATCCGGTACGCGGCGGCGCCCACGGAGGGCGGGACGCCGTCCGCGTGGACGGACAGTTCGACCTCGGCCCCGGCCACCCGGCCGCTCTCCACGAGGGCGGCCAGCCCGTCGATCCCGGGCAGCGGTCCCCGCAGGTCCTCGGCCCCGGACACGAGACCGGCCCCCGCTCCCACCGCCGTGTCCCTCTCCCGCAGCACCTCCAACGTCGTACGCAGCTCCCCCCGAGCGGTCCGGCAGGTTCCCGCGATCTCCTCCAGGGCCCGCGCGACGGCCTCGCGGTCGAGGCGTTCGGGGTCGGCGGTGAGGACGTGGGCCGCCACGGACGTCTGCACACCGATGAGGGTGATGCTGTGGGCGAGCAGGTCGTGCAGGTCACGGGCGATCCGCAGCCGTTCCTCGGCGACGCGGTACCGGGCCTCCTCCTCCCGGGTGCGTTCGGCGCGTTCGGCCCGCTCGACGATGGAGGCGACGTACAGGCGGTAGTAGCGGACGGCGATACCGATGAACAGGACCGCGACGATCCAGCCGGAGATCTCCAGGAACTCCAGCTCCCCCTCCTGGTTGGTGAGCCCGTTGCTGATCAGTGTCGGGCCGAGGACGGCGGCACCGGTGAGCAGCGTGCGGCGTACGGTGCCGGTCGCCGCGACGGTGTAGAGCGCCAGGACGGTCGCGGGGACGGGCGGGGCGGGGTCGTAGTCGAGGGCGTAGTACGGAGCCACGCAGGCCACCACCCCGAGCAGCGCCACCACCGGACGGCGGCGGCGCAGTACGAGGGGTACGTACCCGGCGAGCAGCAGCGTCCAGCCGAGCCGGTCGGGCGGTGTCCCCTCGCCGCCCGTCAGGGCGATGGCCACGGCGAGCACGGCGACGCCCAGCGCGAGGACCGCGTCGTAGCGGGTGCGGTGCGGTGCGGTCAGGGGGTCGCGGTGGACGGCGGACATGACGCGCTCGACGCGACGGGACCGCCCGCCGCCACCGCCCGCCGTCCGGTCGCGTACCTCTGTGGTCGTTCCCCGTTCTTCCACTGCTCCATCTTCCGGTACTCGTACGGGAACCCGGGTGCCCCTCCGGGAGGAGAGGCACCCGGGCGTCGGATCAAGGCGCGCCGACGGTCTCCGGCTGCCGCGGCGGCCCGGTCGGCGCCGGTTCCCGGGAGAGCGCACCCGGCCACCACACCTTCCGCCGCAGGGCGACGCTCGCGCTGGTCACCAGGTACGTCCGTACGAGGAACGTGTCGAGCAGGACGCCGACGGCGATCACGAAGCCGAGCTGGACCAGCTGCACCAGGCCCATGTTCGTCAGCACGGCGAAGGTCGCGGCGAGGACCAGTCCGGCCGAGGCGATGACGCCGCCGGTGGTGCGCAGCGCGGTGAGTGCCGCCGTCGCCGGTTCCGCTCCCGCCAGGGACTCCTCCCTCATCCGGTGCAGGAGGAAGATGCCGTAGTCGACGCCGAGAGCGACGAGGAACACGAAGGACAGCAGTCCGAGCCCCGGATCGGTGCCCTTGAGGCCCAGGACCGGTTCGAAGAGCAGTCCGCCGATCCCGAGGGAGGCACCCCACACCGCGACGACCGCGACCACCAGGAGCAGCGGTGCGACGAGACTGCGCAGCAGCACGATCAGGATGAGCAGGACGGAGACGAGGACGAGCGGTACGACGATCTTCGTGTCCCGGGCGTTGGTGTCCTCCAGGTCGATCTGCTGGGCGCTGTCCCCGCCGACGTAGGAGCCCTTCAGCCGGTCCCGCAGCGCCTTGATGACGGCGGTCTCCCCCGCCGACTGGGGCGCGCTCCTCGCGAAGACGGAGATCTCGGTCCAGCCGTCTCCGGTACGCCCTTTCTCCGCGCCGGCGACGCCCGGAGTGGAGCGGACGGCCGCGAGGGTCTCGTCGGCGCGGCCCTGCGGGGTGATCACGTCGATGGGCTGACTGCCCTGCCCGGGATAGGACTTGGCGACGGTCTCCATCGCGACGACGGACTCCGGCTTGGTGACGAAGGAGTCCTCCTGCTTGAGCGGACCCGGCAGGTTCAGCGAGCCGAGGGCGAGGGCGCCGAGCAGGACGGCACCGCTCGCGAGGACGGTCAGCGGCCTGCGTCCGGCGGAGCCGCCCATCGCCGCGAACAGGCTGCGCCGCTGCTTGGGCGTGCTCCCGAAGGCGGGCACGAGCGGCCAGAACACCCGCCGTCCGACCAGTACGAGAATGGCGGGGAGCAGCGTCATCATGGCGATCAGCGCGCACAGCACGCCGACGGTGCCGAGCGGGCCCATGCCCCGGCTGCTGTTGAGGTCGGCGGCGAGCAGGCACAGCAGCCCGGCGGCGACGGTGCCGGAGGAGGCGAGCACGGCGGGGCCACAGCCGCGCAGCGCGGCGAGCATGGCCTCGTACGGCCGCTCGAAGCGCCGCAGCTCCTCCCGGTAGCGCGAGACGATCAGCAGCGCGTAGTCCGTGCCCGCGCCGAACACGAGGATCGTCATCACCCCCGAACTCTGGCCCGAGACGGTCGTGCCGAAGACCTGGTTGAGGCCGTAGGCGGCACCCATCGACAGGTAGTCGGCGATCCCGGCGACGACGAGGGGGACGAGCCACAGCACGGGGCTGCGGTAGATCAGGATCAGCAGGACGGCGACGACGGCGACGGTCGTGTAGAGCAGCGGTCCGCCGAGCGAGTCGTAGACCGCGCCGGAGTCGGTGGCCAGCGCGCCGGTGCCACCTACATCGACGCTCAACCCGCCTTCGCCCCGGGCGATTTCACGGACGTCGGTGACGAGCTCGTCCCGCCGCGCCTCGTTCGCTCCGGGCTCGTTGCTGGCGACCGGGTACATCAGGGTCGTGCCGTCCTTCGACGGAATCCCCTGGGGAGCACCGCCGATCAGCTTGTGCCGCCGGGTGATCTCCGCGACCTGCCGGGCCGCGGTCTCGCGGTCGGCGGCGCCGAGCCCGCCGTCCCGGTGGTAGACGAGCACCAGTTCCGTGGTCTCGCCCCCGGGCAACTTCTCCTCGATCCTGGCCACTTGTGTCGAGTCCGCGCTCGCCGGCAGGTAGTCGGTGACCTTGTCGTGCTGCACGCTGCCGAGCTTCGCCGCGAGCGGTCCGACGAGCACGAGCGCGGCGATCCACAGCCCGAGCACCGCCCAGGGAACGGCCCGCCCGCGTCCCGTCCTCATCGTGGTTGTCTCTCCGGCCCTCATCGGCCGATCTCCCTCCGGGTGACGTCTGCTTCGGTCTCCAGACTTCCGGCGAGAACCACGGCTTTCGTCGGGCGGGAGGGCGAGGTGACGCGTACTCCCGGGGGCGACAGGGGGTGCGGATTAGTCCCGGGGGAGTAGTCGGCGGACGGTGCTGTCCGTGCCGGTGTCGGGCACCGCCAGCGCCCAGGTCTCCATGGCCGACAGGACGTCGCGCAGGCCCGCGCCGAGGGGGGTGAGGGCGTACTCCACGCGTGGGGGGATCTCCCCGTACGCGGTGCGGGTCACGAGGCCGTGCCGTTCGAACTGGCGGAGCCGGCTCGTGAGGGTGTGCGGGCTGATGCCGGGGAGGGCTTCGCGCAGTTCGGTGAAGCGGTGGGGGCCGTGGAGCAGCTCGCGCACGATCAGGGTGGCCCAGGGGCCGTTGAGCAGGACGAGGAAGCGGGCGACGCCGCACTCGGGGAGCGGGGGTTCGGTCACATTCTCGAAGATACGCCATTAGTGCAGTTGATGTAACCGGTGCATCGTATGCACTAATGGCGTCATGACTTATGTGATCCACGGCGCCACCGGCGCCCAAGGTGCTCCTGTCGTCGCCGCCCTCCTCGCCGCGGGCAACTCCGTGACCGCCCTGACCCGTGACCCCGACGCCGTCGTGGCTGGTGCTCGGGTGGTGGCCGCAAGGTATTCGTCCGTGGCGGAGCTGACCGAGGCTTATCGCGGTGCCGACGGGGTGTTCGTCCATCTGCCGGTGGTCTCCGAGGCGGACCGCCTGACGTACGCGCACAACATCGTCGCCGCCGTCCGGGAGGCTCGTCCGGCCCGTGTCGTGTTCTCCACCAGCGGTGCGCCGGTCGGCGCCGGGGCGGGTGGTGCGGCTGCCGTGCTGGCCGAGGGGCTGGGGGAGACGGGGGTGCCGTACGCGGTGATCGATCCGCTGACCTACCTGGAGAACCTGCTCATGCCGTACGTCCTGGACGCGGTGCGCGAGCGGGGCGTGCTGCCGTATCCGGTGCGTGCCGACTTCCCGATGTCCTGGGTGTCGCATCTGGACGTCGCCGACGCCGTCGCCGCGCTGTTCGGGCGGCCGGACGTCACCGGGGTCGTCTCCGTCGGGCAGTACCCCGCGATCGACGGGGCGGAACTCGCCGGGGCGTTCGGCGCGCACTTCGGGAAGGACGTCGTCTTCGAGCCGATCAGCCCCGAGGAGTTCCGCGGCTTCGTCGCCCCGCTGATCGGCGAGGGGCCCGCCGCCGACGTCGCCGGGATGTACGCGGCCATGAGCGGGCTTTCGGACCGGTCGATCACGCCGGAGAACTCCGCGCAGAGACTGCTCGGGGTCACTCCTCGTACGACGGGGCAGTGGCTGCGCGACATGGGGCTCTGACCCGCTGGGCCGGCGTCGGCCGTGGGTAGGGTGCCGCCATGCCCTACTCCCCGATGCCGCCCCGACTCCACACCGAACGGCTCCTGTTGCGCCAGTGGACCGAACCCGACATCGACGCCCATCGGCTGCTCGTCGCCGAACGCGGTGGCGGGATGCCGTCGGTCGAGGAGAACCGGCGGATGATCGAGGAGCAGCGCGCCGCGTCGGAGGCGACGGGGATCGCTCTGCTGCCGGTCGTCCGCCGGGACATGGGGGACTTCATCGGGTACTGCGGGCTGACGGTCGGGCGGGCGTCCGTCGAAGAGCCGGAGATCGCCTACGAGTTGTTCCGCCGTGTGCACGGGTACGGCTTCGCCACGGAGGCGGCCCACGCGGTGCTCGGCGCGGCGGCGGCGACCGGGCGGCAGCGGCTCTGGTCGTCGGTACGGCCGTGGAACGTGCGCTCGTTCCGGGTTCTCGAAAAACTCGGGTTCGAGCGCGACCACGTGTCGACCGACGACAAGGGTGAACTGGTGTGGCTGACGCGGTCGTTGCCGTAGCGGTGTCCGTGCCGCCGATGCGACAGCGGAGCTGACGGTTCGTCAGTAGACCGACAGGCCGTACGCGTTCAGCGCCTCCTGGATCGGCTGGTAGTAAGTGGTCCCTCCCGTCGTGCAGTTGCCCGAGCCGCCCGAGAGGATGCCGATGACCTTGTCGCCGGCGTAGAGGGGGCCGCCGCTGTCGCCCGGTTCGGCGCAGATGTTGGTGCGGATCAGGCCCGATACCACGGACCCGTCGGCGTAGTTGACGGTCGCGTTGAGGCCGGTGACGACACCGCAGCGGACGCCGGTGGCCGATCCGCGGCGGCAGACGGACTGGCCGACGTAGGCGGTGGCGGCTCCGGTGATGTCGACGGTGCCGATGGTGCCGGGGCGGGGGACGGCCGCGTTGGCGTAGCGGACCACGCCGAAGTCGTCGAGCGGGAAACTGGTGGCGACGGTGGGGCCGATCGCCGTGGTCAGGTCGGTGCCGGTGTACCAGGTGGACGCGGCGCCGGTGCAGTGGCCCGCGGTGACGAAGTAGTACGTCGAGCCGCTCTGCACGTTGACACCCGCCGAGCAGCGCCAGGAGGCGGAGTAGATGCCGTCGCCGCCCGACAGGAGGGTGCGCAGTCGGCCGTCGACGCGTCGCAGGCTCGTGGTGCCCGGGGAGTGGGTGAGGGCTTGCCGGATTCTGGCCAGGTCGGTGTCCGTGACCGTGGAGTCCGCGAGGACCTGGAGTTCTCCGGTGTGTTCGTCGACGGTCCAGGAAGTCCCGGGGATGCCGAGGGAGTTGACGGTCTCCGTGGGTGAGGCTGTTCCGGTGGTGCCGGCCGCGCTGGAGGTGGACACGGGGAGGGCGGTCACCACGAGCAGGCTCAGTAACGAGGCGAGCAGACGTGGGCGCGTGGGGAGGTGTGCTCGTATCACCGGGGGCTCCCTGGGGATGGGCGACGCCTCAGTGTCCCGGGCGGGGGCCGGCGGGGGTAGGCGGGGATCGGCCGAAGGGGGTGGGCCGGCGAGTCCGCGTGGACGCGCGGGTGTGCCCTCGGCCGGTGTCCGTCCCCCTCACGCCGCTGACCGGCATCTTTAGGTCACCTTTGAACTGTGTGGCGCCGACTTCGTCGACCCGACAGGCTGTTGGCCGACGGCGCCCCGGTTCCTCGGACGGACGGTGGGGCCGGGACGGTCGTAAGTGGACCGGATCGGGAGGGGGTCGGCCCGCCTCGGCGTACCGGCCTCCGCTCACCGACAGAAGAGGACCCGCACATCATGGGACGTTCGGAACTTCCCGTCTTACGCACCGAGGCGATGTCGCCGCCCCGCAGGAGCGTTCTCCTGGGGGCGCTCGGCACCGCGGCGGCGCTCGCGCTCACGCGCCCGGCGTCGGCGGCGTCCGCCGGATCGATTTCCACCGGACCGGCTTCCGTCGGGGTAGGCGCCGCCGGGCCAACTCCCGCCGGGACAAACTCCGTTGGAGCCGCTCCCGCCGCTCCCGCCGCTCCCGCCGCCCACCCGGCCATCACCCCCGCCTACCCCCTCCGCACGCGAGCCGACTGGGCCGCCGACGAATCGCTGCGGTTCTCCGCCGGCGGGACGGAGATCTGGCCGCCCGAGTACTACCCCCTCCAGACCCTCTCCCTGCACCACACCGCCGACGGCAGCACCGACCCCGACCCGGCGGCGCGGGTCCGGGCGATCTACCGGAACGACGCCGTCGGCAAGGGGTGGGGGGACATCGGCTACCACTACCTGATCGACGCCGACGGGACGGTGTACGAGGGCCGTTGGTCCGGCACCGACGGCACCCCCGCGCACGACGCCGCCGGCCGTCTCGTCACCGCCGCGCACATCGGCGGCTACAACTCCGGCAACCTGGGCATCGCGCTGCTCGGCACACTCACGAACACACCCGCGTCGGCCGCCGCCCGCGCCGCCCTCGTCCAACTGCTCGCCGAACTCGCCGTACGCCACTCGGTCGACCCGCTCGCCACCGTCGGCTACCGCAACCCGGTCAGCGGGGTCACCCGCACGGTCGCGGCCATCAGCGGTCACCAGGACTGGGCGGCGACCCTGTGCCCCGGCACGCTCCACGCCGATCTTCCGCAACTCCGCACGGACGTGGACCGGTTGATCGGCTGAAACACCCTCCATCACCACGCAAGGAGAAAGCACATGCGCAAGATCGCGACGATCCTCGCGGGGCTGTGCCTCACGGCGGGAGCCGGCTTCGCGTCGGCACCGGCCGCCAGCGCGGCGACGCCCTGTCCGAGCGGGGCCGTCTGCATCCGCGAGACGGACGGCTCCATCCTCAGCCGGAACATCTTCTACAGCTACGGCGCCCACAACCTGTCCAACGTCACCGGCTACCGCGTACTGGTCAACAGCCAGACGGGCGGGGCGGGTTTCCAGGTCTGCTTCGGCTACAACGGCGTCAACTGCTCCGAAGTGGCCCGCGAGACGGGCGAGTACGCGCCGTACGACATGACGCCCATCAACTCCGTGGTCCTGGTCCGGTGAGCGCCGGACGCGGTCGTGGGACCGCCCTCACCCGTACGGCCGTCAGTGCCACGGCAGTTGTCGGCCTCGCCCTCGGCACCCTGATGGGAGCCGGCGCGGGCCTCGCCGCCGCGCAGCCCGCCACCCGGCCCGCCGTGACCGCCCCGGACGTCACCGTCCTCGCCGTCAACAACCTCGGCCTCGACACCGCCCGCGCCATGAACTGGCAGTGCTGGCTGCGCAATACGGGCTACGACCCCGGCGCGATCGACGGCCAGCTCGGCACCAACAGCTGGATGGCGGCCCAACGCAAGTTCAACGACCTCGGCCTCGGCGCCGGCTCCGTCGACGGGGCCGTCGGCCCCAACACGATCCGCGCGCTCCAGCGTTACCTCAACATCTTCGGCTACAACCTCACGGTGGACGGCATCGCCGGAGCGAACACGAGGGCTGCGTTCTGGGCCTTCAACTCCTCCGGCTGCTGAACACGAGCCCGAACGGCCGGTTCCCGGAGGCGAGTTGTCAGGCCCCCGGGAACCACCGCCGCCCCACCGACTCCGTACGATGTGGCCTTGCCCAGCCACCCCCGAACGGACCCCCTCCATGACGACCAGCCCCCGGTCCCGGCTCCACACGACCGTGGCCGCCCTGCGGGCCGCCCTGGCAAAGAGCCCTGATCTGTACGGGCGTCTCCTTGGCGGCACGCTCGACGAGAAGACCGCCGGAGTGGCCGAGGCGGACGGGGTACCCGGTGAATTCCTCGCGTTCTGCCGGGTGTTGAACGGCGCGGACTGCGCCCCGTCCGTTCGCCTCTTCGGGCTGGAGGAGGCACGGGAGCACCAGTACTACTGCCGGCCGATCGACGGCTCACCCCTGCCGCTCTCCCCCGACACGCTCTTCTGCATCGGCCTCCTCGACGACACCCCCCTCTACCTCGACCGCGCGACCGGCGCGGTCCTGGGCATTCCCGACCAGCACCGCGAATGGTTCGACGCCGACCACTTCCACCAACGTGCCCCAGGAACAACAGAGTTCTTCCTCGACCACCTCGCCTCCCCGTCCTACCGCCCACTCGCCCTGCCGGGCGACGACTGGCTGGAGCTGTTGTGCCGGGCGGGGGTCGTCGAGGTGTCGTGAGGGCTGTTCTTGCGGGTGAGTGCCCCGCCGGGAGCGGTTCCGGGCTCAAGGTACCGGGGAACCCGGTTGATCAGCTCCGTCGGTCAACTCGGCTGAGCAGTAAGCCCGTTCACAGTGCCGCCGCCGCGCTGTGCAGGTTCTTCGCTGCCAGTGCGAGCCCCTCCGTCTGGGAGTAGGCCGCGTCCTCGTGTTCGATGTTGACGGCCATGTCAGGGTCGATCTCGGTGAGGGCGTGGAGGAACTCTGTCCAGAACGGGACTTCGTTGCCGATGCCGACTGCGACGAATTTCCAGGCGGGGTTCTCGGGCCAGGTGTTGCACCAGAAGCCGTAGCCTGTGGGGACCTTGTCGGGGGCGTCGGGCGGGACGCGGGTGAAGGAGGTGTCGAGTACGCCTCGGATGTCGGCGCCGGGGCAGAGGGTGGCGTCCTTCGCGGCGGCGTGGAAGACCAGGGGGCCGAGCCATTTGATGGACGCGATGACGTCCATGCCCTGCCACATGAGGTGGGAGGGGTCCATCTCGGCGCCGACGTTGGTGAGTCGGCCCTCGTCCACGAGACGCTTCAACGTCACCGGAGAGAAGACCACGTTGTGCGGGTGCATCTCGATCGCGACCCGGACGTCGTTCTCCCGGGCCAGCGCGTCGATCTCCCGCCAGAACTCGACGGCCACCCCCCACTGGTAGTCGAGGACGTCCAGGTAGACCCCGTCCCACGGATTCACCACCCACGACGGGTACTTGGCGTCCGGGTCCGACCCCGGGGTGCCGGACATGGTGACGACGTGCCGCACCCCGAGCAGCCCCGCGAGCCGGATCGTCCGCCGCAGGTCGTCCGCGTGCTTCGGACCCACCCCCGGCAGCGGGTTGAGGGGGTTGCCGTTGCAGTTGAGGCCGGTCAGTTCCAGGCCGCGTTCGGCGAACACGGCGAGGTACTCCTCGCGGGCCTTCGCGGAGGACAGCAGCAGATCGACCGGGCAGTGCGGGGACGGGATGAACCCGCCCGTGTTCACCTCGACTGACGTCAGCCCGTTCTCCTTCAGGATGTCGAGGGCGTCGGTCAGCGTGCGGTCGTGCAGGCAGGCGGTGTAGGCGCCGAGCTTGAGAGCCATGTCAGCAACTCCTAGGAGAACGTGGGGACGTGGACGGCGGCACCGTCCCGGCGGGAGGACTCGACGACCGCGCGGATGATCTCCATCGTCCGCAGCGCGTCCGCGAACGTGGCGCACTCCGGGAGGGGTTCGGCGACCCCCGCGACCTGATCGAGGAACGCCCGCGCCTGATACGTGAAACTGTCGCCGTTCGCGACCCCGACCCCCGGCGCCTCCATCGGCACCCCGCCCGCGAAGTACGGCAACGCCGGCCCGGCGACGACCTGCCGCGCACCCCGCGTACGGGCCTCGGGCTGGGCGTCGTCGAAGAGGTACTCGGCCGGCCGGTGCTGGTCGAACGCGGCCCGCCCGCCCACGCCCACGACGTCGAACGCGAGCCCGTTGGGCATCCCGAACCCTGTCCGCGTCACCGAGAACGTGCCCACGAGCCCCGACTCGAAGCGGGCCGTGAAGGACGCGGTGTCCTCGTTCTCGACCTCCCCGAACTCGTCCGACACGGGAGCCGCGTTGTGCCCGACGACCGCGCCCAGCGGCACCGGCCGCTTCGTGATCTGCGTCGACAGCGAGGCCCCCGACACCGAGGCGATCGGCCCGGCGACGTACTCCGCCGCGTCGATGATGTGCGAGCCGACGTCCCCGAGCGCACCCGAACCGGGCCCGCCCTTGAACCGCCAAGTCAGCGGCCCCGCGGGGTTGGTGGCGTAGTCGGCCCAGTAACGCCCGCTGAACAGCGTCAGATCGCCCAGCTCACCGGCCCGCACATGCTCGCGTATCCCGGCGATCGCGGGCGAGCGCCGGAACGTGTACCCGACGGCCGTCACGACATCGGCGTTCCGCTCCAACTCGGCCATCGCACGGGCGTCTTCGACCGACCCGGCGAGCGGTTTCTCGCACAGCACATGCTTCCCGGCCGCGACCAGCGCCTCGGCGATCGGCCGGTGCAGATCGTTCCCGACGACGATGCTGACCGCGTCGATCGACGGGTCCTCGACGACGGCCTCCCAGCTCGGCAGCGCCCGCTCGAAGCCGTAGCGGCGGGCGGCGTCCTCGCCGAGCGCCACGTTCGCGTCGGCGATCGCGGCGAGCCGCACCGGCGGCAGCCCGGCCCCGAACACGGTGTTCACGTTGCGGTATCCGGCCGCGTGACTGCGCCCGGCCATCCCGGCGCCGATGACGGCGACGGAGAGAGGCTTGTTGGACATGAGGACTCCTTTGCTCATTTCAAGCGCTTTAAGAAGAGGTTTGAGAAGAACCCGCCAGCAGACGGCCGATCTGCTCCCGCATGAACACCGAGGACTCGCGCGCCCGGTCCTCCCACGCGAAGACGCAGGAGGTCAGCGTGCCGTCGAAGCCGTTCGCGCCGAGCGCCCGGAACAGTTCCTCGAAGTCGACCTCGCCCTGTCCGATGTCCAGGTGCTGGTGGACGCGGGCGGTGGTGCCGGGCGGGTTGAGGATGTACCGGTTCCCGGAGGACGCCGTGTGGTCGAGGACGTCGGCGAGGTGGACGTGGGTGAGGAGGTCGCCCGCGTACTCGATGATGCCGGGGGCGTCGTCGCCGATGTGGAAGGTGTGCGGGGCGCAGTAGAGGAACGTGACGTTCGGGTGGTTGATCCCCCGGATCAGGTTGACGGCGTCGTACCCGTTCTCGATGAAATCGTCCGGGTGCGGCTCCAACGCCAGTTTGATTCCCTCGCGTTCGAACAGGGGGAGGAGTTCGTCGAGGGACTTCCAGAACTGGGCCTCGCTGCGGTCCGGGTCCTCGGGGCGGCCGTTGAACTCGGAGATCATGCTGTCCACGCCGAGGTCGGCGGCGATCTGGAGGGAGCGTTTCCAGTAGCGGACGGCGGCCTGGCGGGCCTCCTCGTCGGGGCCGGACCAGCGGAACAGGGGGAGGAGGGAGGAGATGCCGACCCCGGCGGCGTCGAGGGCCTTGCGGAACTTGCGGACGGTGGCGTCGTCGACGCGGGGGTGGCGGAAGAAGGGGATGAAGTCCTCCCGGGGGGACAGCTCGATCCAGTCGTAGCCCAACTCGGCGACCGTGCGCGGGAGTTCGAGGAGGGGGACGTCACGGATCATGTAGGGGTCGAGGGCGATCTTCATGACGGGGTGCCTTCCGGGGTGAGCGAGGCCAACTCGTGTTCCAGTGCCGCGAGTTCGGCGCCGCCGGCCATGTGGTGGGTGAGCGCTTCGAGGGTGATCTCGCTGCGGGCGGCGGAGAGTTCGAGCGTGCCGAGGCGTAGGACGCTGAAGTGGTCGCCGACCATGTAGGCGTGGTGGGGGTTGTGGGTGATGAAGATGACGCCGAGGCCGCGGTCGCGGGCGGCGGCGATGTACTTCAGCACGACGCCGGACTGTTTGACGCCGAGGGCGGCGGTCGGCTCGTCCAGGATCAGCACGCGTGCGCCGAAGTAGACGGCGCGTGCGATGGCGACGCACTGCCGCTGGCCGCCGGAGAGGGTGCCGATGGGCTGTTCGAGGTCGTCGAGGACGATGCCCATGTTGCGGAGTTCTTCGTCGGCGGTCTTCTTCATCCGCTCGATGTCCAGCCGCCTGATGGGCCAGGGGCCTTTGGTCATCTCGGAGCCGAGGAAGAAGTTCCGCCAGACCGGCATGAGCGGGACGGTCGCGAGGTCCTGGTAGACGGTGGCGATGCCCCGGGCGAGTGCGTCGCGCGGGGTGCTGAAGCGGACCGGCTGCCCGTCGACGAGGAACTCGCCCTCGGTGTGCTGGTGGAGGCCGGAGATGATTTTGATGAGGGTCGATTTGCCGGCGCCGTTGTCGCCGAGGACGCAGGTCACCTTGCCGGGGTGGACGGCGAGGGAGACGCCGTGCAGGGCACGGATGTTGCCGTACGCCTTGCCGGTGTTCCGCAACTCGACGACGGCGGAGGGGGTTTGGGTCATGTCCGTCACCTTCGGGTCGCCGTACGGCTGACCCACAGATTGATGAGCGTGGCGCCGAGGAGCATGACGCCGAGGAACGCCTTGAACCAGTCGGGGTTCCAGCCGGCGTAGACGATGCCCTGCTGGACCATCCCGAACATGAAGGCGCCGAAGACCGGCCCGATCGCCGAACCGGCACCGCCGGTCAGGAGGCACCCGCCGATGACGGCCGCCGCGATGTAGATCAGCTCCTGCCCGACGCCCTCGCCCGACTGCACGGTGTTGAAGGAGAACAGCTGGTGCATCCCCACGAACCAGGCACCGAACCCGACGGCCATGAACAGGGTGATCTTCGTGAAGTTCACCGGGACACCGACCGCGCGGGCCGACTCCTTGTTCCCGCCGACCGCGAACACCCAGTTCCCGTACTTCGTCCGCAGCAGGACCCAGGTCGCGAGGGCTGCGAAGACCAGCCACCACACGACCGTGATCTTCACTTGGACGCCGCCGACGTCGAAGGACGACGCGAAGACCGTGCGGGCCTGGTCGAAGCCGTCCATGGTGCTGATGTCGTCGGTCGCGACGTTGCTCGTGACGAGCTTCGTCACGGCGAGGTTGGCGCCCTGGAGGATCAGGAACGTCCCCAGCGTGATGAGGAAGCTCGGCAGTCCTGTGCGCACCAGCAGCCAGCCGTTGAGGTAACCCACCGCGAGCGAGACGATCAGGGCGGCGACCACACCGACCCATACGTTCATGGTGAGCTGGAAGCTGAGCATGGACGCGGTGAGCGCGGAGGAGATGACCGCGACACCCGACGAGAGGTCGAACTCCCCGCCGATCATGAGCAGGGCGACCGGCAGCGCCATGATCCCGATGGTCGACGACTGGTAGAGGACCGTCGCCATCGAACCGCCGTCACGCACCGTCGGCGCCGCGATCAGGAAGAACACGAAGACCGCCGCCGCCCCGAGGAACACCCCCACCTCGGGATGAGTCAACGCCCTTATGGCAAAGGGGCGTTGGACCGTACGGCCGGCCAGTGGGACGGTGCTCACCGAGTCCCCTTCGCGGCGAACGCGGCGACCTGCGCGACGTTGGACTTGTCGACGAACGCCGGACCGGTCAGCACCGGCGCCTCCCCGCCGCCGCTGTAGTTGCCGTTGTTCTTGTAGAGCCACAGCGAGTCGACCGCCAAGTACCCCTGGAGGTAGGGCTGTTGGTCGACGGCGAACTCGATGGTGCCCTTCTGGACCGCGGCCACCAGCTCTTTGTTGAGGTCGAAGGTCGCGATCTTCGCCTTGGAGCCCGCCTCGGACACCGACTGCACGGCCGTCAGCGCGATCGGCGCGCCGAGGGTGACGACCTGGTCGATGTCCGGGTTCTGCCGGAGCTTGGCGGTGATCGTCGACTTCACGGACGGCATGTCGGTGCCGTTGACGTTGAGGATCTCGGTCTGCCCGCCGAACGTCTTCTTCACCCCGGCGCAGCGCTCTTCGAGGTTGACGTCGCCCTGGGACTGGATGACGCACAGCGCGTGCTTGGCGCCGGTGCCGGTGAGGCGGGTGCCGAGGGCCTGGCCGGAGACGGACTCGTCCTGGCCGAAGAAGGAGAGGAGGCCCTGCCGCTTCCAGACGGAGAGGCCCGCGTTGAGGCCGACGACCGGGATACCGGCCTGCTCCGCCTTGGCGACGACGTCCTTGAGGGCGTCCGGCTTGGCGAGGGTGACGGCGATGCCGTCGACCTTCTGGTCGATCGCGTTCTGCACCAGGTTCGCCTGGTCGCCGGCCGTCTCGTCGTTCGAGTAGATCAGCTTGACGTTGTCCTTCGCGGCGGCGGCCTCGGCGCCCTTGCGGATCGTGTCCCAGAAGGTGTCGCCCGAGGGGGCGTGGGTGACCATCGCGATGGTGATCCGCGGGGTGTCCGCCTTGCCGGCCGAGGCGTTCTGGGCGCTCTCCTCGGCCTTCTTCCCGCCGGAGGAGCTGGAACAGCCCGCGAGGGTGAGGGTGACCGCGGCGGCCAGGGCGATCGCGGGGGCGAGTCTGCCGGTGGTGGGGTTCATGGTGGGTGCACCTCGCTGTGCAACGGAGGGAACGGGGGAGCGGGGGGACTTCGTCGAGACGTCATGACAATTTAAAGCGCTTTAAGTGCTGGTAATATCGGCCTGGTCCGGGCGGCGTGTCAAGGGTGCTGCACGGGTCGGATTCCGGCGCGGGGAGATGCGGATGGGAAGCGGTGCCAGGCGCCCCCGGCTGGAGGACGTCGCCGCGAAGGTCGGCGTCTCCACGGCCTCGGTCTCCCTCGTCCTGCGTGGTGTGCCCGGCCCCAGCGAACGCACCCGCCAGCGCGTCCTGAAGGCCGCCGCCGACCTCGGCTACCAGGTCGACCGCACCGCCAGCACCCTCGCGAGCCGCCGCTCGCGGCTCCTCGGGGTCATGATCGAGATCCGCAGCCCGTTCCACGCGGAGCTGGTCGAGCACCTGCACGACGCCGCCGAGGAGGTCGGGTACGACCTCGTCCTCGGCACCCTCACCCGCACCCGCGACGAGCACACCGCCACCCGTACGCTCCTCGCGTTCCGCAGCGAGGCCCTCATCCTGCTCGGCCCGACCTCACCCGCCGAGACCCTCGCCGCCCTCGACGCCCAGGCCCCCGTCATCGTCGTCGGCCGCCGCATCACCGGCGCCGCCCTGGACGTCGTCCGCAGCGCCGACGACGAAGGGGTCGGCCAACTCGTCGACCACCTGGTCGACTTGGGGCACCGCGACATCGTGTACGTCGACGGCGGCAAGGGCGTCATCGCGACGGACCGGCGCCGGGGGTACCGCACGGCCATGCGCCGGCACGGCCTCGACGACCGGATTCGGGTGCTTACCGGCGATCACACCGAGGAGTCGGGGGAGCGGGCCGCCCGGCTCCTCCTGGAGGCGCCTCAACTGCCCACCGCTGTCGTCGCGTTCAACGACCCGTGCGCCATCGGGGTGCTGACCGCCCTGAGCCGGGCCGGAGTCGACGTGCCCGGCCGGGTCTCCGTCGCGGGGTACGACAACGACACGCTGTCCAGGCTGAGTTGCTTCAACCTCACGACCGTCAGCCAGGGGGCGCGGGAGCAGGCGCGGCACGCGGTGACCGCGGCGGTGGAGCGGCTCGACGACGGCCGTACGGCTCCGCGTGAGGTGGTGCTCACGCCGGGGCTGGTCGTACGGGGGACGATCGCCCGCGCGGTGTGAGCTTTCGCGGGCATACGATCACATCTGAACCTCTTTGCCGTCTACCTGTCCCCAGGTCCGATGTGCCCCCTTCGCCCTCTCCCTAAGGTCGATCACGCCGCCGCCCGGACGAGGCGCGCGGCGAAAGGGAGGAACCGGTGCGATTGAGGAGATGGCTGGTCGCGGGCGCGGCGGCGGTCACGCTGGCCTCGGGGGGCGTGCTCGCGGGGCCGGGGACGGCCGCCGCCGACAACGGGGACGGGCTCTCCGCCTGCAACTCGGGCGAGATCTGCTTCTGGCGGTACGGCAACGCCGTGCTGTGGACCAAACAGTTCTGGTACAACGCCGACCACGGTGGCTACACCTGGTGGGCCGGCCAGGCCACCGACGTACGGATGCAGGACGACGCCGTCGAGATCACCAACCGGGACACGCAGTGCCGGGTCCGGGTCGGCAACCTCAGTGCGGCCAGCGGGATCTGGACCTGGCGAGAGTTCCCGAACGACCACGTCCGCCGCGACCTCGGCGCGATCCGCAACACCAACGACCGCCACGAGCGCATGTGCTGACGTGCCGTCAGGCAGGTCAGGTAAGGAGCAAGGCATGAACGTCCGACGACTCAGGGCGGTCGCCGCCGGTGCGGTGCTCGCCGCGTCCCTCGCCGTCCTCGCCCCGGCGGCGGCCCGCGCGGACAACGGCGACAACCAACCCGGCTGCGCCCACGGCGAGATCTGCTTCTGGTACGACACGCACGACACCTACCAGAAGCAGTTCTGGTACAACGCCGACCACGGCGGCAACAACTTCATGTTCTACGACCAGTACAACTACCGGGTCTCCGACCAGCGCCTCCAGGACAACGCGCTCCAGGTCACCAACCGCGACACCCAATGCCGGGTCCGCGTGGGGGACTTGTCCGGCGGGCTGTGGACCTGGCGGGAGTTCCCCAACAACAACGCCCGCTATCAGCTCGGCGACATCAACAACCGCAACGACCGGCACGAACGGCTCTGCTAGCCGCTCCTCACGACAGGGCCCGGCGCCGCGAGGTGCCGGGCCCGCCCCAGGGAACGCCGATGCGCACACGATGGACCCGGACCGCCCTCGGGATCACGGCGGTCGCGGCGCTGCTCACCTCCTGCGCGGCCGAGGCCGCCGAGGCGCCCGACCTCTCCGCCGTCCCCACCGACCGGGTCGCCGACGAGATCTTCCAGTCCGACGCGATCGACCTCATCGAGTACGTCAGGAACCGGCTCACCGCCGACTGCATGGACGAGCAGGGCTACCCCCAGCTGAAACGCACCCGACTCAGCACCCGCACCAAGCCGTTCACCGACATGGACGTCCGGCCCCCGCTCTTCACCACCCGCACCGACGAACAGGCCGCCCTCTACGGCTTCGGCGAGAACCGCGCCCCCGAGTCCGCCAACGTCCTGAGCCACGACCGGGGTTTCGACCGCCGGCTCGACACCTGCCAGGACGCGGCGGGCCGCCGGCTCGGCCCCGAGTTCGACAAGGTGCAGAACCAGAGCTACCAGCTCTACAACGACGTCGCCGACGAACGCGACGCCCTCCTCAAGACCCCCGAGGAGACCGCCGTCACCGCAGCCGCCCTGCGCCCGATGCTCGCCTGCGTGGAGAACACCGGCTTCCGGCAACGGACTTCGGGCGCCCGGGACCTCGACGCGTTCGGCATCGGGCGCCCCACCGGACGGTACGAGGGCGCCGAACCGCCCGACCCGCGCGCGGTTCCGGGGACCGTCGAGATCCTCCCGGCCGTCCCCGAACGGCGCTACGTCCCCACCGCCGAGGAGTCCCGCCTCGCCGTGGCCGCCGCCCGCTGCGCCCGCGAGACCGGCTTCGGGGAGAAGATCACCGCCCAACGGGTCAGGGTGCTGCGGGTAGTTGTCGCGGGACATGCGGCAGAGGTGGGCGAACTACGGCCCCAGGTCGAGGAGATGGCGAAGACGGCGGCGAAGCTGGAGGGCCGATGAACGTGGCCGGGCTGTTCCTGAGGGGGCGGCTGGATGAGGCGGGGGAGGGTACGGGTACGGGTGCGGCTACCGGTGAGGAACCGGCGAGCGCTCTCACCCGCAACCGCCGCCGAGCCCTCGCCTCCGTCGCCGCCGCCGTTCTCCTCGCCACCCTCGCCCTCACCGTGGGCGTCCTCGTCGGCCCCACCGTCCGCTCACCCGCGCAAGCCGTGGCCGACGCCGCGCCGCCCGCCGCCTCGCCGGTCACCGCCCTCGCCGAACGCCGGGTCCTGACCGAGCCGTTGATCACCCGGGGCACCGTACGCCCCGGCGCGTCCGTCGAGGTCACGGCACCCGCCGGGCTGACCGGCGACACGGCCGTCGTCACCCGGGTGACCCTGAGACCCGGCGCGAAGGTACGCGAAGGCGCCGTCCTCGCCGAGATCTCCGGCGCCCCCCTCTTCGGCCTCGTCCTCCCGTTCCCCCTCTACCGCGACCTCGGCGAGGGTGCGCGCGGCCCCGACGTCACCGCCGTCCAGACGGCCCTGCGCCGCCTCGGCACGGGTGCCCAAGTCACCGGCGTCTACGACGAGTCGACGGCCGGAGCCGTCAACGCCCTCTATCGGCAGCGGGGTTACACCCCGCCGTCGGACCTCCGTCGCACCGCCGTCGTCGCCCTCGACCGCGCCGGCCGTACCGTCTCCGCCGTCCGCGCCCGGGTCGGTGCGGTCCTGCGTGAACCGGACGCCGTGCTGCTCGCGCTCGACACCGCCGCCGTGACCGTACAGGCCACCGTGGCACGGAAGTTGAGCGTCGGGACGCGCGCCGAGATCCTCGACGAGACGCAGGGGGCCCGGCTCCCGGCGGTCGTGCGAGACGTCGCCGACCGGCCCGGCGCCGAGGGGTACGCCGTCACCCTCGCCTTCACGGACGGCGCGCTCACGCCCGGCGCGGACCGGACGGTTCTCGTGACCGTCCAGCCGGTGCGGGACTCGGAGCCGGTGCTGGCCGTGCCGGTCGCGGCCGTGTACTCGCGGGCCGACGCGGTGACGTTCGTGACGGTCGAGGGGGAGGGGAGGCGGCTGAGTGATGTGGTCGTGGAGACGGGGAGGTCGGCGGGCGGGTGGGTCCAAGTCACGCCGAAGGGCGGGGAGTTGGACGCCGGTACGCGGGTCGTCGTAGGGGACTCCGCATTCAAGTCGGAACAGGGGGAGGCGTCTTGAGTCTCGTACTCGATCTCCGTCAGGTCGCCCGGAGTCATCGCGACGGGCAGGTCGTCCAGGCGTTGCGGCCCACCGATCTCGCCGTCGCCCGGGGGGAGTACGTCACCGTCACCGGGCCGTCCGGTTCGGGGAAGTCCACGCTGCTCCAGCTGATCGGGCTGCTCGACCGGCCCGACGCCGGGACCTGCCATGTGCTGGGTCAGGACGTCGGTGTCCTCACGGAGGCTCAACGCGGTGCGCTGCGCGGGGAGTTGTTCGGGTTCGTGTTCCAGGCGTTCCATCTGGTCGCCGGGCGGAGTGTCGTCGAGAACGTCGAACTCGGCATGCTCTACGGGCGCCGTACCCCTGAGGAGCGCCGGACGCGGGCGCGGGCCGCCGTCGAGCGGGTCCGGCTCGGTCATCGGGCCGGCGCCGACCCCCGGACCCTGTCCGGCGGTGAACGCCAGCGGGTCGCGCTCGCGCGGGCGGTCGCCGGTGATCCCGTGGTCCTCCTGTGCGACGAACCCACCGGGAACCTCGACCGGGCCAACACGGAGAACGTGCTCGGTCTGCTGCGGCGGCTGCACGGGGAGGGGATGACGCTGGTCGTCGTCACGCACGACGCGCGGGTGGCGGAGCAGGGGAGCAGACGGCTGCGGGTGGAGGACGGCGTGGTGCTGGAGGGGGCGGGATGAGGCTCAAGGGGCGCCGACAGCGTCGTACCGGACCGTCCTTTCCTCCTGTCGTCTCCCGGCTCCGGCCCCGGGATCTCCTCTCCGAGGCCGCCCTGTCCCTGCTCGCGCATTCCGCGCGGTCCGCGTTGACCGTGCTCGGTGTCGTCCTCGGGTGTGCGGCGTTCGTCGCGGCGAGCGGGATCGCGTCGACACTGTCGCGGCAGGTCTCCGACTCGTTCGACGTGGCGCGGGCCACCCAGGTCGTCGTACGGCAGAGCGGGCGGGGCGGGGGAGCGGGGGTGCCGGAGTGGCAGCGGGGGGTGGCGCTGGAGCGGGTGCGGCGGTTGAGCGGGGTGGAGGCGGCCGGGGCGCGGACGAGCCTTCCCGAGCGGGCGGTCAGCCGTACGCTCACCGCCGGGAAGTCCGGTACGCAGGCGAAGGTGGTCGGCGTCGACGCGGGTGCGTTGGCGGTGATCGGGCCTCGTCTTGTCGTCGGCCGGGTGTTCGACGCGTTCCACGAGCGGGTTGCCGCGCCGGTCGTTCTGCTGCCCGCGGCTCTCGCGCGCGTCCTCGATGTGCGGCGGGTCGGTGTCGCCGTTCTCATCGGGGATCGGCCCTATACCGTGCTGGGTGTCTTCGACGATGTCGTCCGTGAGCCGGGGACCCTCGCGGCGGCGGTGGTTCCCTTCAGTGCCGCGCAGGTGTTGGGCGGGACTGCCGAGCGGGACGTCCTCGTCTCCGTGCGGGCCGGTGCGGCGCGGACGATCGGGGCGCAGGCGCCGTTGGCCTTGCGGCCCGAGTCCCCCGGGGATCTGGAGGCCGTCGCCCCGCCCGATCCCGTGACCCTCCGGCAGGGCATCGAGTCCGACGTCACCACTCTCGCGCTGGCCGCGTCCCTGCTCGCGCTCGGCGTCGGTACGTTCTCCATCGCCACGGCCGCGACTGCCGGGGTCTCGGCGCGGGCCCCCGAGATCGGGCTGCGCCGGGCCGTCGGTGCGCGGCCCGGGCATGTCTTCGTCCAGCTGCTCGCCGAGACGACGATGCTGGGCGCCGTCGGGGGAGTGGTGGGCAGCGCGCTGGGGGTGGTGGCGGTGGTGGGTGTCTCCCTCGGGAACGGGTGGGAGCCGGTCCTCGACCTCGGCACCGCCGGGGTGGCCGTCGTGGGAGGGGTGGTCGTCGGGTTGGTGGCCGGGTTGTTGCCGGGGTGGCGGGCGACGCGGGTGGAGCCGGTGGGGGCGTTGAGGGGGACGCGGTGAGGGGGGTGGGGGTGGGGGTGCGCGGTCGGGGGTGGGGTGCGGGGGCGTACGGCGGGTGCGGGTTGCGTTGTGGCCGATCGCGCAGTTCCCCGCGCCCCTGAAGGCGCTGACGCGCCCCGGGGCGGCGGCCGGCCGTGGGCCGCGCATCGGCGGAGCCCCATGCATCAGCGGAGCGCCGCGCTTTCCGGGCAGAGCGCCGCGCTTCCCTGAGCAGAGCCCAGCGCTTCCCTGAGCAGAGCCCAGCGCTTCCCCGAGCGGAGCGCTGCGCTTCCCCGGTCAGAGCGCTGCGCTTCCCCGAGTAGAGCTCCGTGTTTCCCTGCGCAGAGCCCCGCCCCTGCGCAGAGCCCCGCCCCTGTGCACAGCCCCGCGTTTCCCGAGGTAGAGCCCCGCGCTTCCCCGGGCGGGTGTTCGTTTGCGCAGCAGGTGCCGCCCCGCTGGGGTGGGCGGTTGCTCTTGAGTGGTGGCGGTCGTGGATCAGGTGCTCGCGGCGTGGAAGGGCCCTGCCCCGATGGGCGCGTCAGCGCCCTGTCAGGGGCGCGGGGAACTGCGCGGCCGGCCACGATCCACCCGCACTCGCTAGCCGGTCTCACCCCCCACCCCCATGCGCCATAGCCACCGCATGTGCCCGATCCCGCGCCCCCAACTTCCCCAGCAGGTTCGTCACATGGTGTTTCACGGTTCGGACGGTGATGCCCAGCCCCTCCGCGATCTCCGCGTTGGAGGCGCCTACCGCGATGTGTTCGAGGACTTGCCGTTCGCGGCCGGTGAGGGTGGTGGGGAATGCCGGGGAGGTGAGGGGGAGGCGGCGGAGGAGGCGGGCTCCTACGGCGGGGCTGACCCATCGGCCCCCGCCTCCGACCGTGACGACGGCGGAGAGGAGGTCGGTTCCGAGGGTGGGGCGGAGGACGAGCCCCGCGACCCCGGCCCGGCCGAGTTCACCGAGTTCGGAGTCGGTCACGCAGGCGTGGGTGATCAGGACGGCTGCACGGGCGAAACGACGGGCGGTCCCCATGTTGTCGGTGACCATGACGACGGCCCCTCGGCCGCTCCCGACACCGTGCCGCCGCAGCAGCGAACCGGCCTGCTCGGCGACCCCCCGCCCCACGAACTCGGTCCGTACGAGGAGCCCTCCGCAGCGGTAGTGCATGTCTGTCCCCCAAGAAGAACGGCCGGCGAGATCCGGTCAAGGTCTACCGCTCCCGGCGTTGTTCGGCCCCGAACAGCCGCCCCCGAACAAACAACTCGTGGAAAACGTGCGGACAACGGTCGTTATGTGACATGGCGTGACGAAGCGGGTAGATGCGGGTCATGCCACGCAGAGAGACTCCCCTCGGTACGGGCGACAGCCCCCTCCTGGAGTTCGCGGCAAGCCTGAGAACCCTGCGCAGAACGGCGGGCAGCCCCCCGTACCGCGAACTGGCGGAGCGGGCCCACTACTCGATCTCGACACTCTCCTCGGCGGCGTCGGGCCTGCGCCTGCCGACCCTGGCGGTGACGCTGGCGTACGTACGGGCCTGCGAGGGGGACGTCCCGGAGTGGGAGGACCGCTGGCGCAGAACGGCCGTCCTGATCGACGGGCGGGAACGGGGGACCGGCCCCGAAGAACACGACGGCTGCGGACAGCCCGTGCCGTACGCGGGCCTGCGGCCGTTCCGCGAGGAGGACGCGGAGTGGTTCTTCGGCAGGGAACGCCTGGTCACGGACCTGGCCGACCGCCTGGACGCCCACCGCTTCGTCGTCCTCCTCGGCGCCTCCGGCTCCGGCAAGTCCTCCCTGCTGCGCGCGGGCCTCGCCCCCCGCCTGCGCCCCACGGCCACCCCCCTCGTCCTCACCCCGGGCCCGCACCCTCTGGAGGAGTGCGCGATCCACCTCGCCGCCCGCACGGCCCTCACCCCCGGCGCCCTCTACGACGACCTGCGCGCCGACCCCGCCAACCTCGGCCGCGCCCTGCGCCAGACGGCCGTCCGCGACGGCACCCCCGTCGTCCTGATCGTCGACCAGTTCGAGGAGGTCTTCACGCTCTGCCGGGACGCCCCCGAACGGGCGTCGTTCATCGGCGCGTTGACGGCCGCGGCGGACGGCGGCTGCCGCGTCGTCCTCGGGGTGCGCGCCGACTTCTACGCCCACTGCACACGTGACCCGGCCCTGGTGACGGCGATGCGCGACACGCAGGTCCCGCTGGGCCCGATGAGCCCGGACGAACTGCGCCGGGCGGTCGTCGAACCGGCGCGCAGGGCCGGGCTCACCGTCGAGGGCGCGCTCCTCGCGACGCTGACCGCGCAGGCGCACGGCAGACCCGGCACGCTCCCCCTCCTCTCCCACGCCCTGCGCGAGACCTGGCACCGCCGCCGCGGCACCCTCCTCACGCTGGCCGCCCTCGAATCCGTCGGCGGCATCGAAGGGGCGCTGGTCAGGAGCGCGGAGGAGTTCTACACGGGGCTGGACGACGCCGAGCGCACCGCCGCCCGCCATCTCCTCCTGCGCCTCACCGCCCCCGGCGAGGGCACCGAGGACACCGGACGCCGGATCACGCGCGGCGAACTCGGCAGCGCGCCCGACGCGGACGACGTCACCGCCGCCGTCCTCGAACAGGCCGCCGCGGCACGGCTGATCAGCCTCGACGGGGACCGGGTCGAGATCACCCACGAGGCCCTGATCGGCGGCTGGCCCCGGCTGCGGGCCTGGCTCGCCGCCGACCGCGACCGGCGCCGGGCGCACCGCGCGCTGACGGTGGCCGCCGAGGCGTGGGAGACGGCGGGCCGCGACCCCGGCGCCCTCTACCGGGGCGCCCGCCTGGAGTCGGCCCGCCGGCTGGCGGACCCGGACGACGCCGGGCTCAGCGGCCGGGAACGCGCCTTCCTGCGCGCGAGCCTCGCCGCCGAGGCCGCCGAGATCCGTACGGCCGCCCGCTCCACCCGGCGGCTGCGCGCCCTCGCGGCGCTGCTCTGCCTGATGACGGTCCTGGCCTGCGTCGCGACCGTCCTCTCGGTGCGGGCCGGCGCGGAGGTGGCCCGCCAGCGGGACGACGCCGTCGCCCTCAACGCGGCGGCGGCAGCGACCCGCACGTACCCGTCCGACCCCTCCCTGGCCGTCCAGCTCGCCCTCGTCGCCCACCGCCTGCGCCCCGCGCGCGTCACCCGCGACGCCCTCCTCAGCAGCCTCATGACCACCTGGACCGCCCATCGCGCCGAGACGTACGCCCTCGACGTCAGCCCCGACAGCACCCTCCTCGCCCTCGCGGGCCGCGACCGGACCGTCGGCCTCTGGTCCCTGCGCGACCCCCGCCGGCCCGCCCGCACGGCCACCCTCCGGGGACACACGGACGCCGTGCACGCCGTGGCCTTCCACCCCCGACGACCGCTGCTCGCGACGGCGGGGGCGGACCGGACGATCCGGCTCTGGGACAGCGGGACGGGGAAGGGCGGTTCTGTGAACGGGGGTGTGGCGTACGGGGGTTCCGTGAACGGGGGTTCCGTGAGCGGCGGCCCGGGGAACGGGCGTGCCCCTCTCGCCGTCCTCACCGGCGCCCACCGCCCCCTGCGCTCCCTCGCCTTCAGCCGTGACGGGCGCCTGCTCGCCGACGGGTGCGAGGACGGCACCGTACGCGTCCGCTCTCTCGACGACCTCCGGCACCCGGTGCTGCTGCGCGCCCACGCCGACTCCGTGCGCGCGCTCGGCTTCAGCGCCGACGGGCGGCTCCTCGCGACGGCCGGTCAGGACGGCACCGTACGCCTCTGGGATCTCGCGGACCCCGGCCGGCCGGTCGCCCGTGCCTCCTGGCGGGCCCATGAACTCGGCGTCTTCTGGCTGGAGTTCCATCCCCGGGAGCCGGTCCTCGCGACCGGGGGAGGGGGCCGGGAGTCCGCTCGGCTGTGGGACGTCACCGACGCCGCTCGCCCCCGCCGCACGGCCGGTCTCGTCGGTCACGACGACGTCGTCGGGCACCTCGCCTTCAGCCCCGACGGGCGCGGGATCGCCACCGCCAGCGACGACCGGTCCGTACGGATCTGGGACCTCACCGGGCGCGTCCCGCGCGAGACCGCCACCCTCACCGCCTATCCGACCGCCGTCATGGGCGTCCGCTACACCCCCGACGGGCGGACGCTGGTCACCACCGCGTTCGACGGGACGGCGCGGGTGCTGGCGACGGATTTCGGCGGGGTGATGGGGAGGGCGTGCGAGGCGGTGCGGACGCCGGTCGGGAGAGGGGTGTGGGGGCGGTATCTCGGGGGGCTGCCGTTTCGGCCACCTTGTGGCGGGTCCTGAATCGCCCGTGTTCCGATGCCGTGCTGATTTCTACAGTGCTGTAGATTTTGCCGTGGGTTTACCGGGGCGGGCCCGGAGCCGGGGACAGAGAGCGAGGTGGCCCATGTCCGTCGACATGACGAAGGGTCAGCGGATCAGCCTGAGCAAGTCGGACGGTGGGGCGCTGACGTCCGTGCGGATGGGGCTGGGGTGGCAGGCGGCGCAGCGGAAGGGGTTTCTCGCGAAGCTCGCGGGGCCGAAGGAGATCGACCTCGACGCGTCCGCGTTGCTGTTCGCCGACGGGCAGCTCGCGGACGTGGTCTTCTTCCAGCATCTGACCAGCGACGACGGCTCGGTGCGGCATCTCGGGGACAACCTGACCGGGGGGAGCGGGGTCGGTGGGGACGACGAGGTCGTCCTCGTGGACCTGGGGCGCGTTCCGGGACGGGTCGACCAGATCGTGTTCACCGTCAACTCGTTCACCGGGCAGACCTTCGCCGAGGTGGAGAACGCGTTCTGCCGAGTCGTCGACGAGACCACCGGCAAGGAGCTGGCCCGCTACACGCTGAGCGGTGGCGGGCCGTACACCGCGCAGATCATGGCCAAGTTGCGGCGGGTGGGGGGTGGCTGGCAGGTCGAGGCGCTCGGCGAACCGGCCACCGGGCGCACGTTCCAGGACTTGCTGCCGGCTGTTTCCGCGCATCTGTGAGGGGGCCGGTCGGCGAGGGGGTGCGCATGGCGTTCCTCTCGCCGGCCGGGGTGAGGCGGGGTGGGGCTGCGCTGATCGGGCCGGTGCTGGTTGGGGTGGCCCCTCGACTTTCGCGTCCGGCGTTGAAGCGTCCGCGTCGGTCCCACGCCCGGCGCTGGAACGGCCCCCGTCGGCCCCCGCGTCCGGTCCTGTGGGCCTGGGCCCCGTCAGGCCCTGCGACGAGCCCTGGAGCAAGCCCCCAGTCAACCCCCGCACCCAGCCAGGGAGCGGCCCCCTCAACCCCTGCGCCCAGCCCGGGAGCAGCCCTTCGACCCCTGCGCCGGGCCCTGAAGTTACCCCCGTCAACCCTGCGCCCGGGGCCTGAAGTCGCCCCGTCAACCCCGTGTCCAGCCCTGCGGTGCCCCCCGTCACCCCTCCCCTCAGTCCCGTGAGTTTCCGAACAGCAGTCGGTAGCCGATCAGCAGGACCAGGGAGCCTGCGATGGCCGCGCCCCAGGTGTAGAGGTCGAAGAAGTCCTTCACCACCGGGCGGTCGAGGAACTTGGCGGAGAGCCAGCCGCCGATGAAGGCGCCGGCGACGCCGATGAGGGTGGTGCCGATGAGGCCGCCCGGGTCACGGCCGGGCAGCAGGATCTTGGCGATCGCTCCGGCGAACAGGCCCAGGACGATCCAGCTGATGATGCCCACGTTGTCGAACCTCCGTCGGGGCCGGCGGACGGTCGTACCGCCGGTGTTGAGGATTGCTTGGTTGCGCAATCCTATGAACTTCACCGGCGGTCCGACCAGGGGTTCCGGCCTCCTGATGCCGCCCCGTCGAGGTTCTGTCACGGATTCAGGACATTGCGCAGCCCCCGCTGTTCACGGACTCGCGATATCGAAGCCGTACCGCAGGGGCTGTTCGGTGACGCTGTAGTCGCGGCGGTAGACGTACACCCCCTCCACCCGGACACCGCCCCGGTCCGCCTCCACCTCGCAGGGGTACGTCACATGGAGCACCCGGGGCCGTCCGCCGACCCTCATGAGCAGTCCGTCCGCCGGGCCGCCGTCGAGGACGGCGGTCTCTCGGTCTGTCGCGGTGATCGCATCCATGGGGATAGTTTAAAGGTTGCGCAAGTCGGTAACTATCAGTCGGCGCTACGGAACCGGCTGCGGCTGCGGCGACTTCGCCGGCTCCGGCGTCGTCCCCCCGTCCGAGAGCCGCTTCTCCGGCAGGACCAGCGCGAGCACCAGCCCCACCGCGAAGAGCGGCACCATGTAGCGGAAGACCGGCGTCAGCGCGTGCTGGTAGGAGAGGATCACCGACTCCTGGACCTTCGCGGGGAGCGCGTGCACGGCCGCCGGGGTGAGCGAGTCCGTACGGCCGACCGCGCCCGCCGCCTCCGCCGGCACCCGGGACGAGAGCTGGTCGGCGAGCCGGTGGGTGAAGACCGCCCCGACCCCCGCCGTCCCCAGCGTCGCGCCGATCTCCCGGAAGAAGTTGTTCGCCGAGGTCGCCGTACCGACGTCCGAGACCGGGAAGTCGTTCTGCACGGCGAGGACGAGCGTCTGCATCATCATCCCGATGCCCGCGCCGAGCAGCGCGAAGTAGGCGCAGACGACGTACAGCGAGGTGTCCGGCGTGAGCGTCGACATCAGGACGGCCGTCACCCCGACGATCGCCGTACCGGCGACGGGCCACATCTTGTACCGGCCGGTCCGGCTGATCGCCTGCCCCGACGGGATCGCCGTGGCCATCAGACCGACGACCATCGGCAGCAGCAGGAGCCCGGAGACGGTCGCGCTCTTGCCGTACACCATCTGGAGGTACGTCGGCATGTACCCGATGATCGCGAACATCCCGACGCCGATCACGATCATGCTGATCAGCGTGGAGATGTTGAAGATCCGGCTGCGGAACAGCCTCGGCGGGATCACCGGCTCCGCGACCCGCCGCTCGACCAGGAAGAACACCGTCCACGCGGCGACCGCGCCCGCCGCGAGCCCGAGGATGACCGGGTCGGACCAGCCGTACTCCGTACCGCCCCAGCTCGCGAAGAGGACCGTGCAGGTCACCGCCGTCGCCATGAGCGCGATCCCGGGATAGTCGATCACCGGCTTCTCCGCTTTGCGCGGCAGCCGCAGCGCCACCGCGCACACCGCGAGCGCGACCGCGCCGAGCGGCAGGTTGATCCAGAACGCCCACCGCCAGTCCGCGTGGTCCGTGAACCAGCCGCCGAGCAGCGGACCCGCGACCGAGGAGAGCCCGAACACCGCGCCGATCGGCGCCATGTACCGGGCGCGCTGCCGGGGCGGCACCAGATCGGCGATGATCGCCTGCGAGGTGATCATCAGCCCGCCGCCGCCGAGCCCCTGGACGGCCCGGCCCGCGATGAGCAGCTCCATGTTCTGCGCGGCGCCCGCGATCGCGGACCCGGCGATGAAGATCGTGATCGCGCTCAGGAACAGCGCCTTGCGCCCGATGAGATCACCGAGCCTGCCGTACACCGGCATCCCGATCGTCGCGGCGAGGATGTAGGCGGTGGTCACCCACGCCATGTGCCGGACACCGTCCAGCTCGCCGACGATCGTCGGCAGGGCGGTGCTGACGATCGTCTGGTCCAGCGAGGACAGCAGCATCGCCGTCATCAGGCCGGCGAATATGAGGCCGAAGTTGCGGGGGAGGGCGGGGGAGCCCTCCTCCCGCGCGGCGGGGGCGGCGGTGTCGGTCACGACGAGGCTCCGGGGTCAGGGGAGAAGAGGGTGTAGAGGAGGGCGGTCGCCCGCTCCACGTACGGCACGGGCGAGTCGCCGTCCTCGGCGTGCAGCGACCAGCGCTCCATGCCGGTGCGCATGGCGGAGATCGCGACCGTGGCGATCAGGTCGGGCAGCTCCTCGGGGGTGTCCGGGCCCATCCGCGCGGCGACCGCCTCGACGAGGGAGCGGCGGAACCCGTCGAACCGGGTCATCAGCGCGGCCAGCACGGGCGGCGTGGAATGCGCCAGCTCGAACACGTCCCGCGCCGCACGCCGGTCCGGCGGGTCCTCGGCGAGATGTGCGACGAGCGCCGAGGTCAGCTCCTGGAGGACGGTACGGGGGTGCGCGGGGCCCGCCGCGACGAACCGCGCGACCAGCTCGCCCGGCAGCTCGGCGGGCGCCTGCCCGACGGCCGCCGCCTCCTTGCCGGGGAAGTAGTTGAAGAAGGTGCGCGGCGAGACGCCGGCCTCGGTGCTGATCATGTCGACGGTGACATGGCAGAAGCCGTGCTCCTTCGCCAGCCGGATCACGGCCTGGTGGATCTCCTGCGCGGTCTGCCGCCGCCTGCGGTCACGCAGGTCGCCGCCGCCCGGGGCCGGAGAGGAAGTCGATGGTGTCACTCCGCAATACTTGCACAGTCTGCAATCTTTGCGATCTGTGTACGTCGGAACTCGCCCGGCGTGACCCCCACCTGCCGCACGAAGAACTTCCCGAAGTTCGTCGCCTCCGAGAACCCCAGCGCCCGCGCCACCACCGACACCGGCTCGTCCGTGTGCGCCAGCAGCCGCCGCGCCTCCAGCGCCACCCGCCCGTCGATCACCTGCTTCACCGGCAGCCCGGTCGCCGCCAGACACGCCCGCGTCAGCGTCTTCACGGTGTACCCGAGCCGCCCCGCGTAGTCCTCGGCCCGCCGCGTCACCGCGTACGACCGCTCCAGCTCGGCCCGCAGCCGCGCGTACACCTCACCGCCGCCGCCCGCCTCGCCGTCGTCCCCCGGCAGCCGGTCCACCTGCAACAGCAGCGCGGCGAGCAGCAGCCGCAGGATCTCCGGCGACACCTGTCCCGGCCGGGTGAACTCGGCCCGCAACTGCGCCGTCAGCGTCGCCACCGACGCGTAGTCGCGCCCGGTGCCGAGCTGCCGGCAGACCGGGCCCCGCCACTCCCGCACGAGCCGCTCCAGTCCCGCGACCGGCGGCGGGAACTCCGCCGTGAACATCAGATGGACGCCGTCCAGGCCCCCGCCCGCCCCGAACCGCTGCACCTGACCCGGCCGCACCCACAGCAGCGTGCCCGGACGGCAGGGGTGGGTCACGAAATCCACCGTGTGCTCCCCGGCCCCGGAAGTGACCAGCGTGACCGTGTGGAAGCCCGCCCGGTGCACCCGCTCCAGCACACCCTCGGCCGGCCGCCGCCGCACCTCCGCGAGCCCGGCGATCTCGAAGCCGGCCGCCGGCGCGAGTGGCGGGTTGAACCCGAACCCGGGGATCGGTTCCACTGCCAGATCCGCTCCTGTCCGAGCCGGCCGTCCGATTCCGGCTGTCCGATTCCGACCAGCGCGGGTCGCCAGCGTATCTCGCGCGCTCCGGGCCGCCGTACGACAGTGGACGTCAGGCAACCGAACAGGAGAGAGCGCCGCCATGAACGGAACGATCACGGTCGTCGACAAGGGCGCGGTCCGCGTCCACAGCTACATGTCTCCCGACGACAGTCTGAATGTCACCACCCAGCTCATCGAGACCCCGGCCCGGATCGTCGCCGTCGACGCGCAGTACGCGCTCGGGTACGCCGACGAGGTCGTCGCCTACGCCCGGGGCCTCGGCAAGCCGATCGACCGGCTGATCGTCACCCACGCCCACCCCGACCACTTCCACGGCGCGGCCCGCTTCGGCGCCCCCGTCCACGCCCTCGCCGCCGTCCGCGACCAGATCGCCGCCCAGGGCGACACCCAGGACCCCACCGGGACCCCGATCCCGGCGGCCGACATCACCCCCACCGTCGTCGTCACCCCCGGCACCGAGACCGTCGACGGCGTGACCTTCGTCTTCGAGGCGGTCTCCGGCGGCGAGGCGGCCGACCAGCTCGTCGTCAAGCTCCCCGAGTCCGGCGTCCTCGTCGCCCAGGACCTCGTCTACCACGACACCCACCTCTTCCTCGGCAACGACGACATCACCGGCTGGGAGAAGGCCCTCGACACGCTCGCCGCCGACCCGTCGTACGACACCGTCCTCGCCGGACACGGCCTTCCGGCGGGCCCCGAGGTCTTCGGGGAGCTGCGCCGCTACCTCGCCGACGCGCGCGAACTCCTCGGCGACGACGGGGAGGCGTACAAGAAGGCGATCATGGGCAGGTACCCGGAACACGGCGGGCCGTTCCTGATCGACATCGCGAACGGATACCTCTTCGGCGGCGCGTGAGTATGACGTCCCCTCAGGGACGGCATGTCATACCTGAGGAGGAGCCGGGGTATCCCGTCTGGTGCCGTCGCACCAAGCCCAAGTGCCCGTAGGGGCACGATGCCCGGGAAGGGTGCCGGGAGCGAACCTGTCAAGGTCCCCGCACCTTGACCTGGAGAGAACCCTTCCCGTGGCTACCTTTCTCTACCGCATGGGCCGGACGGCCTTCCGACGACGCTGGCTGGTGGTGCTGCTCTGGGTCGCGCTGCTCGGCGGCCTCGGCGCGGGAGCCGTGAGCGCGCCCGCCGCCAAGGACAACGGCACCTCGTTCATGCCCGGCATCGAGGCGCAGAAGGCGTTCGACCTGATCGGCCAGCGCTTCCCGGGCCGCGACTCCAACGGCGCGAACGCCCGCGTCGTGTTCGTCGCGCCGAAGGGCGAGAAGATCACCGAGGGCGCGAATCGGGCCGCCGTCGACACTCTCGTCAAGGAGGCGGGCGACGTCTCCGAGGTCGAACAGGCCGTCAGCCCCTTCGCCGCCGGAGCCGTCAGCAAGGACGCGACGACCGCGTACGCGCAGGTCACCTACAAGGTGAAGGCCGGCGACCTCACCGACGCCGACAAGTCCGCCCTGGAGAAGCTCATCGACCAGGCCCGGGACTCCGGCCTGACCGTCGAGGCCGGCGGCGACGCGCTCGGCTCCACCCCCGCCGCCGGGGGCGCCGCCGAGGGGATCGGCGTCGCGCTCGCCGCCGTCGTCCTGCTCATCACCTTCGGCTCCCTCGCGGCGGCCGGTCTTCCGCTGCTCACCGCGCTGATCGGGGTCGGCGTCAGCATGGCCGCGATCATGGCGTTCGGCAGCCTCTTCGGGCTCACCGCCACCACCGGCACCCTCGCCACGATGCTCGGCCTCGCCGTCGGCATCGACTACGCGCTGTTCGTCGTCTCCCGCTACCGCGAGGAACGCGCGGCCGGCCGGCAGCCCGCCGAGGCCGCCGGGATCGCCGCCGGCACGGCCGGCAGCGCCGTCGTCTTCGCCGGTCTGACCGTCGTCATCGCGCTCGCAGGACTCTCGGTCGTCGGCGTGCCGATGCTGACGAAGATGGGGCTGTGCGCGGCCGGCGCGGTCGTCGTCGCGGTCCTGGTCGCGCTCACGCTCGTCCCCGCGCTGCTCGGCATGTGGCCGAACGCGACGCTCTCCCGCAAGGCCCGCCGCAGCAAGGCCGGCCGGGGCGGCGGCGAGAACGGCGGCTCGCGGTGGGCGCGGTTCGTGCTGCGCCGTCCGGTGCCGGTGCTGCTTGCCTGCGTCGCCGGGCTCGGCGTGCTCGCGATCCCGGCCGCGCACCTCGAACTGGGCATGCCGGGCGACGAGGCGAAGCCGACCTCGACGACCGAACGGCGCGCCTACGACGCCCTCGCGGAGGGGTTCGGCCCCGGGTTCAACGGGCCGCTGACCGTGGTCGTCGACGCCAAGGGCGCGTCCGACGCGAAGGGCGCCGCCGCCGCGATCGTCGAGCGGATCAAGGACACGAAGGGCGTCGTCTCGGTCTCCGAGCCGCGCTTCAACGAGGCCGGTGACACGGCCCTGTTCTCCGCCGTGCCGTCCACCGGGCCGAGCGCCGAAGCCACCAAGAGCCTCGTCCAGCACATCCGCGCCGAGCGCCCGGCGACCGAGAAGGAGACCGGCGCGACGTTCGAGGTGACCGGGTCGACCGCGATGAACATCGACGTCGCCCAGGCGCTCCAGGACGCGCTGGTGCCCTACCTCGTCGTCATCGTCGGGCTCGCGCTGATCCTCCTGCTGCTGGTGTTCCGCTCGCTCCTCGTGCCGGTCAAGGCCGCGTTCGGGTTCCTGCTGTCGGTGCTCGCCTCGCTCGGCGCGGTCGTCGCCGTCTTCCAGTGGGGCTGGGGCGCCTCCCTCATCGGCGTCGAGCAGACCGGGCCGATCATGAGCCTCATGCCGATCTTCCTCGTCGGGATCGTCTTCGGGCTCGCGATGGACTACGAGGTGTTCCTCGTCGCCCGGATGCGCGAGGCGTACACGCACGGCGAGTCCGCGCCGAACGCCGTGGTCAGCGGGTTCCGGCACAGCGCGCGGGTCGTGGTCGCCGCCGCCGTCATCATGATCGCCGTGTTCTCCGGGTTCATCGGCGCCGGCGAGTCGATGATCAAGACGATCGGCTTCGGCCTCGCGATCGCCGTCCTCTTCGACGCGTTCGTGGTCCGCATGGCCCTGGTGCCCGCCGTGCTGGCCCTGCTCGGCGAGCGGGCCTGGTGGCTGCCGGGCTGGCTCGGAAGGGTCCTGCCCCGGGTGGACGTCGAGGGGACGGGGCTCAGGGCTGAGGACGACGACGAGAGGGTGCGGGAGGCGGAGACGGTACGGGTCTGAGATGTGAGGGGGTACGGGGCCCGTAGTACTGGGGAGCGGCCCCGTACCCCTCAGGTCTGACACCATGATCTCCCCGGCCCCCGCCCGCCCCCTCTGCCTTCCCGGAGGACCCCCGTGAACGCCGCCCGGCGCCTGCACGCCCCCGCCGCCGACGCGTGGCTGATGGCGCTGACCATCGCCTCCGGCGTCACCGGCAGTGTGCTGAGCGGCGGGTGGCGGTTCGGCACGCCGAACGTGCTGCCCGCCGCGATCCTCGCCACCGTCGCCGGGGTCGTCCTCCAGTGGCGGCACCAACGGCCCCTCGCGGTCGTCACGTTCACCACGGTGTGCGGGATGGGCCAGGGGCTCCTCGGGATGCTCGTCACCCCGCTGCTGACGGCCCCGATGACCGTCGCGCTCTACTCCGTCGGCGTCCGCGAGGACGTCAGGACCCGGCGTACCGCCGCCCTGATCGCCGGGACGGGCATGCTGGCCGCCGGCACCGCGCTGGCCCTGCGCCGGAACGATTTCCTCCTCAGCGTCGTCAACCCGGTCTCCTGGGCCCTGCTGCCCGTCGCGTTCGGCAGCTACGTCCAGGTCCGCCGCGCCCTCGCCGCCTCCCGTGCCGAACAGGCCGAGCGCGCGAAGGAGGAGGAGGCGCACCGGCGGGTCATCGAGGAGCGGATGCGCATCGCCCGCGAGCTGCACGACGTCGTCGCCCACCACCTCGCCCTCGCCAACGCCCAGGCCGGCACCGCCGCCCACCTCAAGCACAGCAACCCCGAGCAGGCGTTCGCGATCCTCGACCAGCTCTCCGGCACGACCGCCTCCGCGCTGCGCGAGCTGAAGGCGACCGTGGGCGTCCTGCGCCAGGAGTCCGACGAGGAGAACCTGGCCCCGGCCCCGGGCCTCGCCCGCCTCCCCGACCTCACGGCGGCCTGCGCGGCGGCCGGGACGAAGGTGAGCGTCGAGACCGACGGGGACGTACGCGCGCTGTCGCCCGCCGTCGACCTCACCGCGTACCGCATCGTCCAGGAAGCCCTCACCAACGTCACGAAGCACGCCGCCGACCCCGAGGCGGAGGTACGGCTCGCCTACACCGACCGGTACCTCACCCTGACCGTCCGCAACGCCCTCGGCCCGGCCCGCCCCGGCACCGGACGCGGCTACGGCCTCATCGGCATGCGCGAACGCGCCCTCGCCGTCGGCGGCACTTTCCACGCGGGGCGGCGTCCGGGCGGCCGGTTCGAGGTCGCCTGCACCCTCCCCCTGTACCGCCACGACCCGGACGACCCGTACCCCGACGGCCCCGATGCCCCGTATCCCCCCGGCCCCGGCGTCCCGTATCCCCCCGACCCCGACGAAGGCAACGCCCCATGACCACGCGCGTCCTCCTCGCCGACGACCAGGCCCTCCTGCGGGCCACCTTCCGCATCCTCGTCGACTCCGACCCCGGCATGACGGTCGTCGCCGAGGCGGCGGACGGCCGCGAGGCCGTCGACCTGACCCGCGAGCACGCCCCCGACGTGGTCGTCATGGACATCCGCATGCCGGGCACGGACGGCCTCGCCGCCACGGCGGAGATCTGCGCGGACGAGACCCTCTCCGCCACCCACGTCCTCATCCTCACGACCTTCGAGGACGACGAGAACGTCGCCCGCGCGCTGCGGGCGGGCGCCGCCGGCTTCCTCGGCAAGGACGTCGGCGCCGACGTCCTCCTCGCCGGCATCCGCACGGTCGCGGCGGGCGAGTCCCTGCTCTCCCCGGCCGCCACCCGCACCCTCATCACCCGTTTCCTCACCACCCCCGACCCCGCCGAGGCCCTCGCCCCGCCGGCCCTCCTCGCGACCCTCACCGACCGCGAACGCGAGGTCATGTCCCTCGCCGCCCTCGGCAGGTCCAACGCGCAGATCGCCGAGCAGCTCGTCCTCAGCCACCTCACCGTCCGCAGCCACATCCAGCGCGCCATGACGAAGCTCCACGCCCGCGACCGGGCCCAACTCGTCGTCATCGCCTACCAGTCGGGGCTCGTGGAGGCGCCGCCCCGATGACCCGGACGCGGGACGTTCGTCTGGTGCCGGAGTGGGGAGAGTGACAGGAGTGACTCCGGGGGAAGGGGACGGACGATGACCCGTGTCGAGGGGCTCGTCGAGGGAAAGACGGTCATGATCACCGGCGCGTCCAGCGGGATCGGCGCCGCCGCGGCGACCCTCTTCGCCGCCGAGGGGGCGGCGGTCGTGCTCGTCGCCCGGCGCGCGGAGCGGCTCGACGCCCTCGTCGCCCGCATCACCGAGACCGGCGGCCGGGCCCTGGCCGCCCCCGCCGACGTGACCTCCCGCCCGGAGGTCGCCCGCGCGGTCCGGCTCGCCGTCGACACGTACGGCGGTCTCGACGCGGCGTTCAACAACGCCGGGTGGGGGGTGCGCGGGGCGCCGCTGCACGAGACGGACGACGCCCTGTACGACCGGATCATGGACGTCAACGTGCGGGGCGTCTGGAACTGCCTCAAGGAGCAGATACCGGTGCTGCTCGGGCGGGAGCGCGGCGGGACGGTCGTCAACACCTCCAGCACCGCCGGGGCGTTCGCCACCGGGGCCGCCGCGCCGTACGTCGCCGCCAAGCACGCGGTGCTCGGGCTGACGCGGGCGGCTGCCGCCGAGTACGGGCGGCAGGGGGTGCGGGTCAACGCGCTGATGGTCGGCTCGACCCGCACCGAGCTGCTGGGGGAGGTGCCGGCCGGGCGGCCGTCCGGGTCGCGCAGTGTCCTCAAGCGTCTCGCCGAGCCGCTGGAGGTGGCGCGCGCGGCGCTGTGGCTGTGCAGCGACCAGTCGTCGTTCGTGACGGGCGCGGCGGTTCCGGTCGACGGCGGGTGCAGCGCGGTCTGAGCCCGCCGGGACCGCGGGTGACGACGGGAGCCCGGTCGCCGTCACCCGCGGGTTCCTAGTGGGCGGTGCCGACGAGTTCGTACCCTGCCTCGTCGACGGCGCCCCGGACGGCCCGCTCGTCCAGCGGGGCGGTGGAGACGACGGTGACCTCGCCGGTCCTGGCGACGGCCGTGACCTCGCTGACGCCCTCCAGGGCGGAGAGCTCCTGGGAGATCGCGCCCTCGCAGTGGCCGCAGGTCATGCCGGAGACCTGGTAGACGGTGGTGACGAGGTCGTTCTCGTGCTTCTGCTCTGACATGGGCCTCTTCCTTGGTGGGGGTGGGTCACGCCTCGCGGGCGGGGGCCGGGACGAGGCGCAGGGAGACGAGGGCGGAGACGACGGCGACGCCGACGGCCACGAGGAACGCGTGGTCGAAGCCGGCGGTGCCGCCGCCCGCGATGCTGGAGGCGGCGGCGCTGGAGACGGCGGCGGCACCGGCGGCGGCGCCGAACTCGTGGAAGGTGCTGACGATCCCGGAGGTCACCCCCGCCTCGTGCGGCGCGACGCTGCTGAGGGCCGTCGCCGAGGCCGCCACGAAGAGCGCGCCGAGACCCGCCGAGGAGACGCTGACCCCGGCGACCATGGCGACCGTGCCGGACCAGAACACCGGGACCAGGAAGCCGGCGCCCGCGACCAGCATGGACACCGAGGTCAGGGTCCGGGCCCCCAGCTTGCCGATCACCTGTCCGGCGGCGGTCGCGGAGACCATCGTCACCAGCGCGACCGGCAGGAACAGCAGGCCCGTGACGAGGGCGCCGTGGTTCTCCTGGTTCTGGAGGTAGAACGAGCCGATGAAGAACACGGCGACCATCAGGGCCGTCGTCACGGCGATCACGAACGTGCCCGCGACGACCGGGCGGCGGCCGATCAGGGAGAGGTCCATCAGGGGCGCTGCGGCCTTGCGCTGCCAGGCGGCGAACGCGGTGTACACCACGGCGGAGACGACGATCAGGGCGAGCGTGACGCCGTTCAGCCAGCCGTGGTCGCCGGCCCGGATCAGGGCGTAGATCAGGGCGCCGGTCGCCGCCGCGACGAGGGCCGCCCCGGGCAGGTCGAGGGAGCCGGTGGCCGCCTTCGGCAGGCTCGGCAGGATACGGACGAGCGCGACGAGGATGACCAGGCCGACGGGGACGTTGATGAAGAACACCCACGTCCAGCCGGGGCCGGCGGTGATGACCCCGCCGAGCAGCACGCCGAGGGCCGCGCCCCCGCCGCCGAGCGCCGACCAGATGCCGAGCGCCTTGTTGCGTTCGTCGCCGTCGAAGAGGCGGACGACCACGGAGAGCGCCGCCGGTGACAGGAGCGCGGCGCCCACGCCCTGCGCCACCCGGGAGGTGAGCAGCATGGGGGCGCCGGTGGCGAACCCGGCGGTGAGGGAGGCGAGGGTGAAGACGGTGAGCCCGGCGAGGGCCACGCCCTTGGCGCCGAACAGGTCGGTCGCCCGGCCGCCGAGCAGCATCAGGCTGCCGAAGGTGAGGGCGTAGCCGCTGACCACCCAGGTGAGGGCGGCGCGGCCGAGGTCGAGGTCGGCCTCCATGTGGGGGAGCGCGATGGCCACCACGGTGAGGTCGAGGATCAGCATGAGCTGGGCCAGCCCCAGCAGGCCGAGGGCGAGCCAGCGCATCGGATGGGGGGTTCCCGGCGCGTAGGCGTCCGCGGATTTCGTCTCGCTCACAACTGTCATCCCCTAGGTAAACCGAACAGTGATGTTCAGGTTAGCGCACGTACGGCGCTAACCCAAACAGTGTTGTTCGGGTTGGTGGGGTAGGGTGAGGGGTATGAGTACGCGAAACACCGCCAAGCGCGCGGACGCCCTCCGGAGCATCGACGCGATCGTCCAGGCCGCCGCCGAATGCCTGGGGCACAACCCCGACGCCAGCCTCAGCGAGATCGCGCGCGCCGCGAACGTCGGCAGGGTGACGCTGTACTCCCACTTCGCCTCGCGCGCCGAGGTCGTCGACGCCGCGATCACCCGCGCCATCGGGGAGGGCAACGCGGCGCTGGACAGCGTCGACCTCGCCGGCGACCCCGCCCTGGCCCTGGCCCGCCTGGTCGACGCGAGCTGGCACCTCGTCGACCAGGCCCGCGCGCTGCTCGTCGCCGCCCAGCGCGAACTGCCCGCCGGCCGCATCCGCGAACTGCACGACGGGCCGGCCGCGCGGGTCGAGACGCTGATCGCCCGGGGCCGCGCCGAGGGCGTCTTCCGGACCGACCTGCCGATCCCCTGGCTCATCAACGTCCTGCACTCGATCATGAAGGGCGCCGCCGACGAGGTCCGCGTCGGCAACCTCACCCCCGACCGCGCCGCCGCACACATCACGGCCACGGTCCTCGCGGCCTTCACGCCGCCGGGGGTGGCGGTGCCGGCGCCGGTCTGGGAGGAGTAGCCCGCCGGACCGGCCGGTTCGGTCAAGTCGTTCGGCGGACCCCGGCCAGTTCCTCCGGCGCCACCTCCGTCCGTCGGTCCACCCGGTCCTCCGCCCAGGTCCGGGTGTCGATCAGCCACCAGCGGTCCACCGTCACCAGGTACAGCCGGTGGACGGCGGGCGGGGCCAGCAGCGCCGGTGCCAGCCGCCATCGTTCGCGCTCGCCGGGGTCGGGGAAGACGCCCTCGTAGAACGGCTCGTAGTACTCGGCCAGGCGCTCCGGGGCGAGTTCCTCGCAGCGGCCGGTGAACTGCGCCCCGTCCACCGGGGCGAATTCGACGCCCGAGCCGGCGCCCGTCACGAACAGCGCACCGCTCACCCGGGGATCACGGGCGAGGTCACCGCTGTGCCGGGACCCGGTCGACGACCCGAAGACCAGGCGCAGCGGACCCGGGAACCACACGTACTCCAGCGTCGCGACCCAGGGCAGACCGTCGCGCGCGGTCGCCAGGTTCAGATACCGGGCCCCCTCCAGCAGCCGCCGCGTACGGGCCGCCACGCCGTCCGTGTCGTCCACGGCGTCACCCGTGCCGCAGCAGGACGGGCAGGGCGGTGATGTCGTTGCCGATGAACGTGGGCCCCGGCGGCACCTCCTCGGGAGCGACCGCGAGCGCCATCCCCGGGAACCGGTCGAACAGCGCGGGCAGCGCGATCCGCGCCTCCAGCCGGGCCAGCCGCGACCCCGGGCAGAAGTGCGGGCCGAGCCCGAACGCCAGATGGTCCTTGTCCGCCCGCCCGATGTCGAACGTCCCCGGGTCCTCGTGGACCGCCGCGTCACGGCCGTGCGCCCCGTAACAGATCAGGATCGCGTCCCCCGCCCGTACGACGACCCCCTCGCCCAGGTCGATGTCCTCCACCGCCCACCGCATCGGCAGATGCATCACCGGGCAGTGCACCCGCAGCGACTCCTCGACCGCGTCGTCCCACCGCGCCGGGTCCTCCCGCAGCAGCGCCAACTGGTCCGGACGCGCCAGGAGTTCACGGATCGTGTGGTCCAGCAGGTTGATGGTCGTCTGACTGCCCCCGCCGATCATCAGCAGCAGCGTCGACACCAGCTCGTGCTCGTCGAGCGACTCCTCGCCCTCCTCGCGCGCGGCGATCAGGAAACTCGTCATGTCCTCGCCCGGCACCTCCCGCTTGGTGGCGATCAGCAGCCGCATCGCCGCCACCAGGTCCTGCGAGAGCGCCACCGACTCCGCCTCCGTCAGATCGGTCCGCGCCACCGCCCGGAACACCCGCAGCACCTCGGGCCGCTGGTCGCCGGGGATGCCGAACAGATCGCAGATCACACGCGTCGGCACACAGTAGGAGAACTCCCGGTGCAGATCGACGGGTTCGTCACCGGGCAGCGCGGCCAGCGCGTCGAGCAGCGCCGTCACCTCGGCCTCGACGTGCGGGCGCAGCGCCTCCACCCGGCGCGGGCTGAACGCCGGCGTGATCAGCCTGCGCAGCCGCGTGTGCTCACGGCCGTCCGCCGTCGCCATCGAGTCCAGGTCGACCCACGGCGACAGCCACGCCACCTCGCCCGCCTCGTAGCTCGGCACCGTCTTCTTCAGGTCCCGGGACACCCCGGGGTGCGTCAGCAGCCTGCGGACGACGTCCCCCCGGGACACCGACCAGGCGAGCAGCCCTTCCGGCAGCCGCACCGGCACCGCGGGCCCCGCCGCCCGCAACCGCTCCACCTGCGCGTACATGCACGCGCCGCCCATGCTCTCGATCGTCTCGGCGGGAAGTGCGCTGAAGGGGATCACTGTCCGTCTCCCTGGATGGTGGATGAACGCGGGCCGTCGGTGCCGTCGTCGAGACCTTCGGCAAGACAGCCCCAGAACGCTTCTTCGAGCGCGTGCACGGTCCACGCGCAGCGCACGGCGGCCACCGGGTCGTCCCCGCCGGCCAGCCCCGCCGCGAGCGCCCGCGACGCGAGGTCCAGCAGCTCCGGCGGGGTCTCGGCGAAGTACAGGAAGTGCCCGAGGGCCTTCTCCTCGAACCCGTACCGCTCCGCCAGCGCCCGCGCGACCCGCCGGTACACCTCCCCCGACCCCGGCGCGTTCACCAGCAGCGCGAGCGCCACGTCCGCGCGGGCGCCGTACAGCGCGCACCGCGTCAGATACGCCGGGTACGCCTGCGCGAGAGGACGCGGCTCGTACGCCGACAGGTCCCGCCCGTCCGGGCCCAGCGCCGCCGTGAACTCCCCGAGCAGCGCCAGCGCCTCGCCCTCGCCCTGCGCCATCGCCAGGTACAGCTCACCGGCGGGACCGGCCGGGAAGCGGGAGGCGAGGAGCGCGAAAGCACGCCGGTCGCTCTCCACCAGCCCGGACAGCTCCCCGGCGAGCCACCCCAGCCGCTCCCTCGGGACCCGGCCCGCCTCCAGCGCCTCGACGAACCGGTTCGGCCCGCCGCTTCGCGCGACCCTGGCCCGCGCCGCCGCGAGCGTCTCCGCCACCGCGTTCACCGTGCCCTCCCCACGACCCGCCGCAGACTCGCCGTCCGCGCCGGCCCCGGTTCGGGCACGGCGATCCAGGGGCCGTCGGTCGACGGGTCCACGACGCCGTCCTCCAGCCACCCGTGCGCCCCCTCCAGCACCCCGCCCGCCAGCGCCCGGTCACCGGCGTCGCTGTTCTCGGCGAGCCGCGCGAAGAGGTGCCCGATCCGCAGCCGGGACTGCGCGCAGAACGCGTCCGCGAGCGGCCCCGCCCGGACCCCGGCCGCCTCCAGGGCCTCGGCGTAGGCCAGGCTCGCGCTCATCGCGTACAGCTCGGCGCCGATGTCGACGATCCGGCCCGGCCCGCGCCGCTCCACGTCCAGCTCGCCGTCCGGCCGGGCCGCGCACTTGCCCAGCTCCTCCGCCAGCCGCCGGGAGGTCTCCGCGACGAATACACGATGACCACCCCCTACCCCACCCCCGGCCTCAGCCCCGCCCCGGCCCCCGTCCGCAGACAGCTCGCCCGGCGCCGGCCGCCTCGCCGCGGACCGGTACGCCGCGATCAGCTCCTGTGCCAGGAACGACCGCAGTGCCTCGCTGGACCCGTCGAAGATCCGGCCGATCCGGACGTCCCGCAACTGCTGTTCCACCGGGACTCCCCGCTCACCGCGCCGGGCCGCCGACGCGGCGGTCTCGTAGCCCCGGCCGCCCCGGATCTGCACCAGGTCGTCGGCGACCCGCCACGCCCGCTCGGTCGCGAACAGCTTCGCCAGCTCGGCGTCCGCCCGGGTGTCGAGGCCCGGACGCTCCGCCTGCCGGGCGACGACCTCGACCAGCGCCTCCAGCGCGAACGCCGTTGCCGCGATCGACGCCAGCTTCCCCGCGACCGCGTCGTGCCGCCCGATCGGCCGCCCCCACTGCACCCGGGCCGCACACCACTGCCGGGCCACGGCCAGACTCCACTTCGCGGTCGCGGCGCTCGCCGCCGGCAGCGACAGCCGACCCGTGTCCTGCGCGGCGAGCGCGACCGTCAGCCCCTCGCCCTCCGCGCCGATCCGGTGCCCGACGGGCACGGCCACCCGGTGCAGCCGCACGCACCCGTTCTCCAGACCGCGCAGCCCGAGGAACGAACCCCGGTGCTCGACCGTCACCCCGGGCGCGTCCGCCTCGACGACGAACGCCGTCAGCCCCCCGCCGCCGCCCTCCCCGGCGGGCACCGCCGCGAGGACGACCAGCAGATCGGCGACGACGGCGTTGGTCGTCCACATCTTCACGCCGTCCAGCACATAGCCGCCCGACCCCGGGTCCCGCACGGCCGTCGTCCGCACTCGGAACGGGTCGTTGCCGACGTCGGCCTCCGTCAGCGCGAACGCGGAGATCTCCCGGACGCAGCGCGGCAGGAACGCCTCCTTCTGCTCCGGTGTCCCGAACAGGGCGACCGGCTGGGCGAGCCCGATGGCCTGGTGGGCGGCGAGGAGTTCGCTGAGCGCCGGGTGCGTCGTGCTCGTCAGCATCAGGGCCCGGTGGTAGCAGCGGGCCGACAGGCCGAGGCCGCCGTAGCGGGCGGGGAGCCTGATGCTCATCGCCCCGAGGTCCTTCAGGCCCTCGATCACCTCGTCGGGTATCCGGTCGTCGCGCTCAATGCCCGCGCTGTCGGCCTCCTTCTCGCAGAACTCCCGCAGCCGCGCGAGGAACGCCTCCTCCTCGGCGGGCAGCCGCCGGGGATCGCCCTCCGGCAGGGCCAGCAGCCGGGGGTCCGCCTCGCCGAGGAACAGCCCCAGGCCGTACCCGTTCATACGGCGTCCGGCGCGGGAACGGCCTCGATGACCGACAGCGGCCCCGCCTGCCCGATCCCCACCGACCGCACCCGGAACCCGGTCTCCGCGAGCAGCGCCCGGAACTCGCTCTCGGTACGCTCCCGCCCGCCCGCGACGACCATCATGTTGAGGTCGGTGAAGAACGCCACCGGCGCCGAGGTGTCCGCCCGCTCCGGCAGGACCGTCCCCACGATCAGCAGCGTCGCCGACTCCGGCATGTGCGCCCGGCAGGTCCGCAGGATCGCCCGCGCCTCGTCGTCCCCCCAGTCCTGGAAGACGCTCTTGACGACGTACAGGTCACCGCCGCCCGGCACCGCCGCGAAGAAGTCCCCGGCCTCCACGGCGCACCGGTCCGTGAGCCCCGCCTTCGCGAGGGCGGCCGGTGCCTGCGCCACCCCGCTCGGGCTGTCGAAGACGATGCCCCGCAGCCCCGGCCGGGCGTTCAGGACCGCCGTCAGGAGTGTGCCGTCGCCGCCCCCGAGATCGACGACCGTGCCGGTCTCCGGGAACGGGTGGACCTCGGCGAGATACCCGGCCGCGATCGTGGACTCCTCGCTCATCGCCTCGTTGAACAGGGCGCTCGTCTCGTCGTTGCGCCCCAGCCAGTCGTAGACGCCCGTGCCGTAGGTGTGGTCGAAGGCGCGCTCGCCGGTGGTGACGGTGTGCTGGAGGCTCTGCCAGGACGTGAAGAAGATCGGGTGGCAGAACATCCGGGCGAACTTCCGCAGCGAGTCCGGGGAGTCGGAGCGCAGCAGGGCGCCGACGTCGGTCAGCGCGAACCGGCCGGGCTCGGGCTCGGTGGCGACGCCGACCGCGACCAGCGTCCGCAGCAGCCGCCGCAGCGACGGCTCGTGGACCTCGGCGCGCTCGGCCAGCTCCTCGACCGGGCGGGCGCCGGACCCGATCAGGTCGGCGAGGCCCAGTTCGGCGGCGACACCGATGGCGTGCGCGGTCATGTACCCGCCGATCCGCTCGATCAGGGCGGCGCGCGTCCGCATGCGCTCGGCGACGGACACGTCGGGGGAGACGGTGCTGCTCATGTGGGTGCTCCTTCTCGGGGTGTGTGGTCCTGCGGTCAGGGGCGCGGCGGGGTCAGCCGGTGCCTGACCCACACGTTCGGTTCGACGTACACGGCGTGGTCGTGCGCGACGTTCACGGTCACGGGCGTGAGGGCGCCGGGCACCTCGACCGGTCCGTCGGTGTCCAGCGGGAGGCCGGTCCACTCCCGCCACTGGGCGAGGCTGCCGGAGATCGTCATGGACGCCGGGCACACCTGGAGCACCTCGCCGCCCACCCGGGTGTGGACGCGCAGCCAGGGGTCCTCGGGCAGTCCGTCGGGGCGGCGCAGGGCGACGTACTCGGCGAGCGTCAGCTCCGGCCGCCGGTGCTTGGCGCTGGGCCGGACCGGCCCGACGAGGTCCGTGAACCCGGCGGCGCGGGCGTGGTCGAGCAGCGCCCGCAGCGTGTACGAGGACAGGTCGCGCGCCTGCCGCCCCGGCACGACGGCGATCTCCAGGGCGCACAGCGCGCGCGCCGCCCGGCCGGCCTTCGTGTCGGTGAGGCTGCGGCGCAGCACCTCGTCCCAGCCGGTGTCGGGCAGCGAGCCGGGGGAGCCGTCCCAGGCGAAGGGGACGGCGGCGGCGCGGGCGATCACCCGGTCGTCCGCGTCGAGCAGGACGAGCTGGTGGGCGGCGTGCCGCTCGAACGCCCAGTCCACGAGGAGCGGTTCGGGCCGGATGTAGGCGGGCCACGACGACTCCATCGTCAGCATCGCCTCTTCGAGGTCCGGCCGGCCCGCGATGCTGACCAGGCGGGGCGCGGTGGTGGTGGGGGACAAGGGGGCCTCTTCTCAGTCGGCGAGCCGGCGGACGGGCAGTTCCGCGGTGGGCAGCGGACGGCCCGGGTCGTGGGCGGCGAGCAGGGCGACGTAACTCCGCCGGGGCAGGGGCCGCGCCCCCAGCAGCCGGACGTGGCCGCCGTCGCGCTGGACGTCGACGGCGACCCCGCCCGCCTCGGCGAACCGGCGCGCCAGATCGGCGACGGCCGCCTTCCCGGCCCCGCTGCACAGGGTGAACTGGGAGTCGGCGCTGAACACGGCGCCGACCCGGACCCCGAAGGCGCCGCCGACCAGCCGGCCGTCCTCCCACACCTCCACGCTGTGGGCGTGCCCCAGTTCGTGCAGCAGGCACAGCCCCCGCAGCAGCTCGTCGGTCAGCCAGCGCTCGGCGCGGCCCGCCCGGCACTCGCGGACCACCCGCTCGAAGCAGACGTCCGCGGTCGTCGTCCACCCGGTCGCCGCCCGCAGCTGCCGGCGCAGACCGCGCGGCATCCGGGTCTGGCGGACCAGGATCACGGGGCGCGGGTCGGGCGAGCACCAGGCGATGGAGAACGGCTCGTCCGCGCCGGGGATCAGCGGGAGCCGGCCGGCCGCGACCTGGTCCTCGTAGGCGATCTCGTTGACGATGCGGTGCTCCGCGCTCTCGGCGGGGAACGGGTAGAGGCCGTGCCGGTAGGCGGCGAGCAGCGAGCGCGGACCGAGGTCGCCGCCGAAGGCGACCGGACCGTCGGCGGGGCCGGCGAGGACGTCCAGCGACTCCCAGGGGGCCTCGGGCCGGGCCAGGGTGCGGATGTACACGTCCACCTCAGAGGAAGTCGATGGCGGTCAGGTACCGCAGATAGCGGTCGAGCAGGTCGCCGTCCACGGGGGGTATCTCGATGCCGCTGCCCTCCAGTGCGGCGCGCACGTTGTCCTGCGAGAAGGTGGGGAACGTCGTCTCCAGGTACATCTCCGCGACGCTCATCTCGCCGGTCGAGCAGCGGTCGATGAAGAGCGGGGCGAACGGCGTCATCGGGTGGTCGGGCCGTTCGACGGCGGTCGCGACGATCCCGTCGACCCAGTCGTCCCAGGGGATCTCCCGGATCGCGTGGCCCCCCGCGCGCAGCCGCTCGGTGAGCAGGGAGACGTTCACCTTCCCCGGGTTGGTCAGGTGGTAGACCTCACCGGTCGGCAGCCGGCTCGCCGCGATGTGCAGCAGGGCGGCGGAGAAGACGTCGACCGGCGTGTAGTCCAGGGGGAGTTCGGCGACCGGGGCGGTCCCGGTGTCCACGATGAACTTCTTCATCGCGCACATCTCCGTCGCCGTGTTCCACGCCCCGCGCGCGCGGTCCCCGGAGATGTCGGCGGCCCGGTAGACCGCGACCGGCAACCCCTCCCGCGCCGCGTTCCGCAGCAGCTCCTCGGCGACCCACTTGCTCTCGACGTAGCCGACGGACAGCCGCTCGGGATGGTCCAGCGGCGTCTCCTCGGTGACGTGCCGCACCCCTGCCGTCCCGAACCCGGAGACCACGGCCATGGTGGAGACGTAGTGCACGGGGATGTTCCGGTACCGCCCGGCCAGCCGGACGATCTCCCGGGTGCCCTCGACGTTCGCCGGGCGCATGTGGGAGTAGGGGTAGATGAAGTTGACCAGTCCGCCGGGGTGGTGGATGACGTCGACGGTCCGGGCGAGCCGGTCGAACTCCTCGGCGCTCAGCCCGAGCAGGGGGCGCGCGAGGTCGCCGGGGAGCGCCCGGACCCGGCCGGAGGCGTGGTGCGCGGCGAGGTCGTCGTCCAGGTAGCGCAGCGTGTTCTCCCGCAGCCGCGCGCCGGCCTGCGCGTCGTCGTCGGCGCGCACCAGGCAGTGGACGGTGGCGTCGGTGGTCGTCAGGAGTCCGCGCAGGAGGTGCGCGCCGAGGAAGCCGGTGGCGCCGGTGAGCAGGACGTGCCCGGGGTCGGCCCACGCGGTGGCGCCGGCCGGGCCCGGGTGGAGGGGGACGCCGACGGCGGTGTCGGCCCGCAGGTCGGTGCGGGCGCCGGTGTCGGCGTCCAGGGTGCCCGCGCGGGCCGCGACGACGGCCGCCGAGAAGCCACGCAGCGTCGCGTCGTCGAGGAGGACCCGGATCAGCGGGCGCACCTGGGTGATCAGGACACCGAGGGAGGCCCGGACCTTGGCGAGGAGTTCCGCGGCGAGGATCGAGTTGCCGCCGAGGGCGAAGAAGTCGGCGTCCGGCGGGAGCGCGTCGACGCCGAGGACCTGGCACCAGAGGCCGGCGACGGCCTGCTCGACCCGGTTCGCGGCGGGGTTCTCACCGGCGGGGGCCGGCCGCTCGGGGACGGTCAGCGCGGCCAGGTCGGGCTTGCCGTGCGCGGTCGTCGGCATCGCGTCGAGCTGGACGAACCGGGCCGGGACCAGATGGGCGGGGAGCCGGCGGGCGGTGAAGGCGCGCAGTTCGGCCGGGTCGAGCGGGCGGCGCGCGGTGAAGTGGGCGGCGAGCGACAGGTCGCCCTGGTGCGCGAAGGCCGTCACCGCGACGTCGTCGACGGACTCGTGCGCCGCGAGGGTCGCCTCGATCTCGGCGGGCTCGACCCGGAAGCCGCGGATCTTCAGCTGGCGGTCGGCCCGGCCCACGATCTCCAGCTCGCCCCGCGCGGTCCAGCCGCCGAGGTCCCCGGTGCGGTACACGGGCGCCGAGTGTCCCGGCAGGGTCACGAAGCGGGCCCCGTCCGGTGCCGTCCCGGCCAGGTAGCCGTCGGCGACACCGGGGCCGCCGAGGTAGATCTCGCCGTGTCCGCCGGCCGGCACCGGCCGCAGCTCCTCGTCCAGGACGTGCACCTCGGTGAGCGGCAGCGGACGCCCCACGGGCGCGGGCCCCCGCGCGGGCAGCGACTCCTCGGTGATCTCCGCCGTGCAGGAGGTGATCGTCGTCTCGGTGAGGCCGTAGGCGTTGACGAGCCGGGAGCCCGGCAGCAGACGCAGCGCGGTACGGCAGTCCTCGGCGTGCACGGCGCTGCCGCCGACGATCGTCAGCCGTACCGGCAACGCGACGGGGGAGCGGGCGAGTTCGGCGAGGAAGGCCCGCCAGTAGGGCGGGGTCAGGTCCATGACGGTCACTCCGAGCGCGGTGAGCCGGCCGGGCAGTTCGCTCGGTGCCCAGGCGTACTCGGGCAGGACCAGCGTCGCGCCACTGAGCAGGGTGAGGAGGATCTGCTCGATGGAGGTGTCGAAGGACAGGGCCGCGAACTGGAGCACCCGGTCCTGAGGGCCGATGCCGTACCGCTCGCCGACGTGCCCGCAGAGGTAGCCGAGCGAGGCGTGGCTGACCCGGACGGCCTTGGGGGAGCCGGAGGAGCCCGAGGTGTAGATGACGTAGGCGGTGTCGGACGGCTCGACGGCGGCCGGGGGAGGTCCGCTCGCGGCGGTGGCGGCGACGTCGTCCGGGCCGAGGACGGTCACCGGGAGTCCGGCGAACCGCTGTTCGTGCTCGGGGCGGGCGACGACGAGGGCGCAGTCGGTCTCCTTGACGCAGGCCGCGAGCCGGTCGTCGGGGGTGCCCGGCTCCACGGGCAGGTAGGCGGCGCCGGAGCGCAGGGTCGCGAGGAGCGCCACGACGAGGTCGACGGAGCGTTCGAGGTGGACCATGACCACCGTGCCGCGGCCGGCGCCGAGCGCCCGCAGCCGGTGGGCGAGCCGGCCGGCCCTGCGGTCGAGTTCCGCGTAGCCGGTCCGGTGTCCGTCGTGTTCCACCGCGGGCGCGTCCCGGCGCAGCGCCGCCACCGCGGCGAAACGGTCGAGCACGAGCGGATTGCCGATGCTGTCCATAAGTCCCCTCAAGGCGTGCGAACTGCGTCCTTGGTTCCACGGGATTCGCCGGAACGAATTCGGCCGGAATTCCGGCGCCGCCGACATGGCGAGGGAACCCTACCGGGGTATGGCATGTCAATGGGTCCAAAAAGGGATGATCGCGGCATGAGGAGCCAGAGAACGAGCCATGAGAGGCGAATTACCGAATGACCGAAAAGGCCGGAGCGCATGGCTCCGGCCTTCCTCCCGCAAAAGGGTTTCCGTTTATCGGACGGCGGTCACGGCCCCGGCGACGGCGAGCGATTCCAGGGAATTCAGGGTCACCGTCGTGGTGAACACGGGGCGGCCGTTCTGGGTACCGGTCACCGCGTACCTGGCCTGTCCCGTCTCGTCCGGCGCGGCCGGTTCGAGCTCGATCCAGCAGGGGGTGTCGAACTCGACGTACCGCTGGAATGCGGTGTCGAGCGCGACGGGCCGCAGGTCTCCGGGCACCGACACGCGTGCGGCCTGGACGACGGCTTCGAGCAGCACCATGCCCGGTATGTGGTCGTGCGGGTGGTCGAAGAGCACCGGGTGCGAGGTGTCGACGCGCAGCCGGAAGCGGTGCGGTGCGGTGCCGGGCGCTATCACGACGTCCTCGGGGGCCGTCCGGTCCACCAGTGGCGGGGCGACGGGCGCGGGCGGCGGGGGAGCGGCGGCGAAGGCGCGGCGTGCGTCCGCGTACGTGCCGCGCAGCCGGTCGTAGATGGCCGGCGGGTGGGTGATGTACTGGATGACGGCGGTGCCGAGCGGGCCGTCGGCGCAGGCGGCCTCGATCCGGGCGATCAGCCGGGCCGAGCCGAGCTTGCGGCGGGTGATCCGCTCGTGCGTGACGCGCAGGCGGACGTCCATCGGCTCGCTGCGGGGGCGTAACGCCGCCTCGGTGAAGGTGTAGTGGGCGTGCTCCCAGCCGAGACGGTGGTTCAGCGGGACGCCCTGCGCCTCGTGGGACAGGACGGCGAGGGCCTGCCGTACGGTCTCGGCCAGGAGCATCGGGCTGGTGACGCCGCTGCCCAGCGTGTAGAAAGCATGCGAGCGCGGCCAAGCGAGGGTGACGGTATGGATGTGGGGGCAGATCTTCTGCCACTGGCGGACGAAGACCTCGTCCGTCCGTTCCTTGCGTGCGAGTTGGTGCAGATCGGCGGTGGGTGAGCCGATGTGAGCGCTGCTGGACATGCGCGTCCTTCCCCCGGGAAGCGTTGACGTGCGGAGCCTGGGCATACAGCGGAACCGGGCCTCGGCGGGAAGTTCGCGGAGTCCCGGCCGCAAAAATAAAGGTTATTCTTTTCTTTGTCGAGAGAGGCGGATGGGTGCGATGGCGGAACGGGTGATCAAGCAGGAGCGGGCGGTCCGGACGAGGGCGGCGCTGCTGCGCGCCGCGGCCGAGGAGTTCGCGGAGTCCGGTTACGCGGGGGCGAACGTGTCGAGCATCGCCGACCGGGCCGGACTCACGCTGGGAGCCCTCTACTTCCACTTCCGCAACAAGGGCGAGCTGGCCCGCGCGATCGTGCTCGAACAGCCCGAGACCGTGATGCCGCCGAACCCCTCCGTGGGCTTGCAGCACGCCGTGGACATCACCCTCACCTGGGCCTACCAACTGGTCGAGAACCCGGTGCTGCTCGCCGGGGCGCGGCTGGTGATGGAGCAGGAGCACTTCGTCCAGCCCTCGGAGAATTCCCACCAGCAATGGACCCGCATCATCTCCGAGGACCTGCGCGAGGCCCTCAGCCGCGGCGAACTGCGCCCGGACGTCGAGGCGGAGCCGCTCGCCCGGCTCGTCGTCAACGCCTGCACCGGCGCGCAGATGCACTCCCAGCTGGAGACCGGGCGCCGGGACCTGCCGGAGCGGGTGGAGGAGATGTGGAGATGTCTGCTCCCCGGCGCGGCCCAGCCGGGCGTCGCCGACCGCCTGGAGTTCGGCGAGTCCCGGGGGCGCGTCGTGTGACGCTTGCGGGGTGAGCCGGGGCGGCGCCGCCGTGCGCCGCCCCTTTTCCGTCCCCCGGCCGCCGTGCCCCGTCGCCGTCAGGCGGCCCGCAGGCTGTCCGTCGCGCCCTGGAACAGGTCGTACACGTACGCCGCGCTGGCCAGGGTCATGTGGTGGTGCCAGCCGGGGAAGGAACGGCCCTCGAAGTCCCGCAGGCCGTAGTCGCCCTCCAGCGTTCTGACGGCGCCGTGCGTGAGGGTGGCGCGGTGGGTCAGCCGGACGACGTCGGCGATGCGGTGGTCGACGAGCGAGGTGATCCAGTAGCGCAGCGGCCGGCGCTGCGCGGGCAGCAGCTCCGCGAGCAGCCGGTGCACACGCCGGCCGGCGGGGTGCGCCTGCCCCCCGCCCGGCAGCCGGACGAGCGTGGAGCGTACGACCGTCCGCCGGCCCGGTTCGTGGTGGTCGCAGCCCAGCGGACGGGGATGCCGCGCGTCCGTGGCCCGCAGCAGGCGCCGGGCCTCGGTGAACCCCGGGAACGCCGACGCCCCGTCCGCGCCGGCCACGAGCTGGCCCGGACGCACCTCGATGACGAAGTCCCTGCGGCGGGCGGTGAGTTCGGCGGCGAGGCGGGCCGGTGAGATACCGGTGCTCAGATCGGCGACCAGCGGGGCGCGGCGCGGGACCACCGGCCCGGTCAGCAGGTCCGCGCGGTCGAGCGCGTCCATCCACGACGGCTGCCCGGACGCCGAGCTGGGGATACGGGCCCGGCTGCGGCGGGGTTCGTCGGCCAGCCAGCCGTCGGGCAGCAGCAACTGCCAGTCGACCGGGCTGCTGAGGTGCTCGGAGGTGAGGAACAGCCCCGTGCCCACCTGGCAGTTGAGGACCCGTCCGGACTCCGGCAGCACCCGGCGGTGGACGCCCACGGAGTGGTCGCCGCGCTTCTCGATCAGGGTCGTCCCGAGCGTCCACACCGGGTCGGCCAGGCGGTGCGCGGCGGTGCGGGCGAGCGCCTCGCGGGCCGTCGTCCAGTCCCAGGGGCTCGCGCTGATGAACTGCTGTAACGCCTGGGGGGAGGCGTCCGAGGCGCGGGTGGCGCGGGCTATCTGGCGGATCGTCTTGCGGCCGGTCACGGTCAGCAGGCCGCACAGGTAGGCGTTGGCCCAGCGGCGCTGGTCGCTGCGGGGCAGGTAGCCGAAGACCGAGGCGCTGAAGGTGGAGAGCGTGCGGTCGGTGCACGGTGCAGGCAGAGTGGGGCTGCCGAGAGCGGGCATGGCGACTCCGTCCGTGAGGGATAATAAAAAAAGATACAACTTTTTTAGTTGGCGGTGCGGTGAGAACGCGGCGTTCTCGGTAAGTTGACGTTGCGTAGTCGCCTTAGGTGAAGCAGCGAAAGGTGAGGACCGTCTGATGGCGCAGTGCAGAGCGGCTCGCACCCGGCAGGCACTCGTCCACGCCGCGGCGGAGGAGTTCGACCGGCTCGGCTACCACGGGGCGTCACTGTCCGCGATCAGCCAGACCATCGGCATGTCCCTGGGCGCGCTGACCTTCCACTTTCCGGCCAAGGACCGCCTCGTCGAAGCGGTCCACGCCCTCGGCGCGACCCTCACCCAGCGGGAGGTCGCCCGCACCGAGGCCCTCACCGGCTGCCCCCTGCTGCGGGCCCGCGCCGTGCTCGTCGCCGTCACCGGACTCCTGCGCACCGAGGTCGTCGTCCGCGCCGCCGCCCGCCTCGCCGTGGAACGGCCCTGCCCCGGCTACGACTGGACGGCGACCTGGGTCCCCGCGCTCGGCACCCTCCTGGAGGAGGCCCACGACACCGGCTGTCTCCGCCCGGAACCCGCCCCGCGAGAGGTGACCGCCCTCGCCGTCGGCCTCGTCGCGGCACTCGTCCCCGGCCCGACGGCATGGGCCGGCGACCTGGTCGACGAGGAGAAGGCCGTCCTCCTCTGGGACCTCCTCGTCTCAGCCCTCCAGCCCGAGGGGCGGCCCCGGCCCGACGGCCCCGGCGGGCCGCCCGCGACCGGCCCGCGATGCTGCGGACGGCCCTGCGAGGACCGCCGCGCGATGGTGCCGCACGGCCTCGGAGACACCGCTGAGACTTATTGAGGTTTACGTGGCCTGCCCGCCGTGAGAGCCGCAGGATCGACCCATGAGCGAGCGGAGAACAGCCGAAGGGCGGACGCTCGCTCCCACGGACGCCGTCGCGCGTCCGGAGCCGTACGCATCCCGTGCCCCGCGCCCGTGCCGCGGACCCCGCCGCCGGTCGGCCGACCGGCGCACGCGGGAGAGGACACCGCCGGCCGGGGAACGCGGACGAGGGATCAGCGCCGGATGACACCGGAAAATCAACGGGGGGGTCGACGGCGGGGAAGGTGGCGGGCCCACGCGGCCCGCCGCCGCCTCGCGGGTCGGAAGGCCGTGTCGCCACGGCCAGGGCGCTGTGCGCCGCCCCTGCTAGGGGAGAAGGAGTGCATATGCGGTTCCGTGTCCTTGGGCCACTGGAACTTTCCGACGACGACAGGCCCGTGCCGCTCCAGGGGTCGAAACAGCGCGCGGTCCTCGGACACGTCCTGCTCAACGCGAACAGAGTCGTGTCCGTGAGTGCCCTGATGGACGTCCTGTGGCCGCAGGGCGAGACCCCCAACTCGGCCCGCAAGATCCTGCACAACGCGATCTGGGGACTGCGGGGCGTCCTGACGGCGGGCGGGGAGCACGCCGCCGGCGCCGCCCTCCTCACCCGCCCGCCGGGATACGTCCTCCAGGTCGACCCCGAGGCCGTCGACCTCTTCGAGTTCCGCCGCCTCGCCGAACAGGGACAGGGCCAACTCGCCGCCGGCTCACCGGAGTCCGCTGCCGTCACGCTGCGCCGGGCGCTCGGCCTGTGGCGCGGCAACGTCCTCGCCGACCTCGTCGAGGAGGGCTTCAACTGGCCCGAACTCGCGGGCATCGACCACGCCAGGACCGACGTCCTGGAGGACTGCTTCGACGCCGAACTCGCCCTGGGACGGCACCAGTCGGTGCTGCGCGAGATCGAGGCCGCCGTCGAGGGCGACGCCCTGCGCGAGCGGCTGTGCGGACAGCTCATGCTCGCGCTCTACCGGTGCGGACGGCACACGGAGGCCCTCGGCCTCTACATCCGGGTCCGTGAACGGCTCGTCGGCGAACTCGGCCTGGAACCCGGCCAGCACCTCCAGGAACTCCAGCAGGCCATCCTCCGCCACGACGCCTGCCTCCTCGTCCGCGACCCCGCACCCCGGGAACAGCTCACCGTCCGCCCCCCTGAGCCGCTCCCCTCCGTCCCGCGCCCCCGCACCGCCTCGCGCTCGGGGGCTCCCGTCGGCCCCGCACACGCGGTCCTCCTCGCGGGGGCGCTCCCCACGCGTCCGTCCGGCGGCCCGCCCGAAGGAGACCTCTTCGCCGACGAGGCGCCCTCGGCGGACCCCCACACAGGGACCGCCGGCGCGGGGGAGGGGGCCGGCGGGGTCACGCGGCCGTGCAGTGTCGTGATGGTGCACCCGACCGTCGAGGGGGAACCGGCAGGGGTCTACGCGGCCGGGCAGGACGACGCCGTCGAGGACGTCCTCGGACGGGTGAGCCGGGCCCTGCGGGAGGTCGCCGACTGGCTCGGCGGAACCGTCGTCGCCCCGGCGGGACCCGCCCAGCTCGTCGTGTTCACCGGCATCCGGGCGGCGGAGCGGGCCGTGTCCGCCGCGCTCGCCCTCCAGACCTGCGAGTCCGGCGGACAGACCCTGCGCGTCCGCGCCGCCGTCGCCACCGGCGAGGCCCACCTCTACCGCTTCGGCAAGGGGCCCGACGCCCCCGCCATGGTCGGCGGCCCCGTCGCCGACACCTGCCGGGCCCTCCTCGCCCGCGCCGCCGCCGGCACCGTACGCGTCTGCGCGACGACCCGGGAGCGCACCGGGGAGATCGTCGCCTACGGCGAGTCCGGCAGCCCCACGGCAGGCTGGCGGGTGCGCTCCGCCCACTGGCACGCCCTCAGCCACCCCTCCCTGCCGATCATCGACCGCGAGAGCGAACTCGACGTCCTCACCCGGCTGTTCGACCGCTCCCGGCACCGGGAGGTGTCCCAGCTCGTCACCGTCCTCGGCCGGGCCGGCGTCGGCAAGACCCGGCTGCTCCTGGAGTTCGAGCGGCGGGCCATGGCCCGCTGGGACGACCTCTGCTTCCTCGTCAGCGGCCCGGAGGCCGGCGCCCGCCCCCTCGGACTCCTGCGCGACCTCCTCCTCGCCCTGGCCGAGGCCCCCCGCGACACCGACCCCGAGGAAGCGGCCGGCCTGCTGCGCCGGATCACGCACGGCTGCGCGCTCGACCCGGACGAGGCCGCCGAGACCGAGCGGCACATCACCGAACTGATCACCTCGGGACCCGACGGCCCCCCGGCGCACCGGACCGCCCTCCTGCACACCGCGGGCCGCTCCCTCCTGCGCGCCGTCGCCACCCGCCGCCCCCTGGTGATCTTCGTGGACGACGGACACGAACTCGACGAGGAGAGCCTCGACTTCCTGGAGAACCTCGTCGACCCCACCGGCCCCCCGTCCCTCATGGTCGTCCTCGCCGCCCGCCCGCAGCTCCTCGACCGCCGCCCCACCTGGGGCAGCGGCCGGACCCAGGGCGCGACCCTCACCCTCGCGCCGCTCTCCGACACCGTCCTCGACCGGCTCACCGACATCGTCCACGGCCGGCTGCGCCAAGGGGTGCTCCGCCTCCCCACCCGCCGCCTCGCCGACCGGCTCGGCACCGCCCAGGCCCGGCCCGCCCGGCGCGACCTCCTGCGGACCCTGATGCGCCTGGACGTCTCCCGCCCGCCCCAGCGCAGCCCGAGCGGCGCGTGGGTGCTCAGCGGGAGCGCCGCCGGACACGCCCCGAACTGACCGGGACGAAAGCCCTCCGGCCCCACCGCGTCGGCGGTGGGGCCGGAGGGCTTCGGCGGTCAGCCCGGCAGCCCCGCCGAGACGACCTTCGCCACCGCGTCCACCTGGCGGTCCAGATAGAAGTGACCGCCCTCGAACACCTCCAGCGCGAACCCCGCGCTCGTCCGCTCCCGCCACGCCCGCGCCTCGTCCACGGTGACGACCGGATCGGCGTCCCCCACCAGCACCGTCAACGGCACCGGCAGCGGACCGCCCGGCGCCGACCGGTACCGGGCGAGGGCACCGTAGTCGGCGCGCAGCGCGGGCAGCACCATCGCGAGCAGCTCCGGATCGTCGAGCACCCCGGCACCCGCCGCCGCGCCGAGCTTCCGCACCGCCGCGAGGATCTCGGCGTCACCGTCGAGCCGGTCGTGCGGACTCGGCACCGGCCCCGGCGCCCCGCGCCCCGACAGGAACAGCCGCCCCGGACCGGGCAGTCCCCGGCCCAGCAGCAGCCGCGCCGTCTCGTACGCGACGACCGCCCCCATGCTGTGCCCGAAGAAGGCGTACGGCCGCCCGGTCAGCGGCGCGCACGCGTCCGCGACCCGCCCCGCCAGCTCCTCGATGCCCCGCGCCGGCGCCTCGTGCCGCCGGTCCTGGCGCCCCGGGTACTGCACGGCCAGCACCTCGGGGCCGGCCGCCCCCTCGAAGGCCCGCGACAGCGCCAGGAACGCGGACGCCGACGCCCCCGCGTGCGGGAGACACACCAGCAGGGGAGCCCTGTCACGGACCGGGCCGAACCTCCGCAGCCACGTCCCGTTCACGCGGACTCCGCGCCGATCACCCCGAGGATCTCCTCGGCGACCAGCCCCGGCACCTCCTGCGGCTGCCAGTGCGACACCCCCTTCAGCGTGACCAGCCGGTACGGCCCCGACACGTACGCGCCGGTCGACTCCGCCGCCAGCGTGCTCACCGACGCGTCCTCCTCGCTCCACACGAACGTGGTCGGCACCCGCACCGTCCCGAACGCGCTGCGCCCGTCCAGCAGCGTGCCCGCCCGGTACCAGTTCAGCGCCGCGTGGAACGTCCCCGGCGTGGAGTGGAAGGCGAGATAGCGGGCCTGCTGCTCGGCGGTGAGCGCGTTGTCGGCGCCCGCGAGCAGCTCCCGCAGCCGCGCCGCGTCGTCCCCGAGCCAGTAATCGGTGGAGCCCTCCGCCGTGAGCAGCCCGATGTACGACGACGCCTCCTGCTGCTCCGCGTCCACCCGGTACGCCTCCTGGTAGGCGTCCAGGTGCGGGAACGCGACGGCCGTCAGCGTCCGTACCCGCTCCGGATGCCGGGCGGCGAGGTACCAGGCGACGATGGCCCCCCAGTCGTGCCCGACGACATGGGCGCGCGCCACCCCCAGCTCGTCCAGGATGCCGAGGACGTCCCCCGCGAGGAGCGGCAGCCGGTACTCCTCGACCGGCTCGGGGCGGGCCAGCGGGGAGTAGCCGCGCTGGTTCGGGGCGATCGTGCGCAGCCCCGCCCGGTGCAGCAGCGGGATCACGTCCGTCCACGACGCGAAGCAGTGCGGCCAGCCGTGCAGCAGGACCACCGCGTCGCCGCCGGCCGGACCGGACACCTCGACGTCGAACGTCAGGCCGCCCGTGGTGACCTGGACGACCTCCCGTGCGAAGACAGCCTCCTGCGGGAGCGCCGCCTCGACGAGCGCCGCGAACTCCGGGGCGGCCAGCGCCTCCGGGGAGTCGACCAGGCTCACCACCCGGGCGTAGGCCACGGCGACGTCGTCGCTCACCGACGCGGCGGCCGTCACCCGGCTCGCGGCCCGCTGGTCGGGGGCGTGCGGGTCGGTGAGCCCGAGACGGGCCCGGTCGGTGCTCAGCGCGATGCCCCACGGCACGTCGACGGCCTCGCGCGCCAGGTCGGCGAAGAACTCCGCCGCCCGCGCCTCGCCGGGCCGCGCCAGGTGGTCGCGCAGCACCGTCGCCCCGATCGCGGCGACCGTCATGCCCTGCGCGTACGTCGGGTTGAAGCTGCACACCGCGTCCCCGACGACCAGCAGCCCCTGCGGGAACGACGCCAGCCGCTCGTAGCGGTGACGCAGGTTCGCGGGGAACCGGTACGGCACCAGGTCGTCCAGCGGACGCCCCCGCAGCACCACCTCGTGGACGTCGGGCCGCGCCAGGGAGGCGAGGAACGCCGTGAACCCCTCCTCGTCGGTGGGCGGATGGTCGCCGTCCACGCCGTACGCCGTCACCACCGTCCGGCCGCCCTCCACCCGGGCGCACACCGCGCCGCGCGGCGACGCCGGGGAGGCGACCACGTGGATCGACAGGTCGTCGCCCATCACCTCGTCCGGGACGGCGTAGTGCCGGGTCGTGTAGCCGAGCCCCACCTTCGCCGACTCCTCCTCGACCGCCGGGTGCCCCCACCCGGTCAGCCACACCGGGGTACGGGAACCCCGGCCCGTCGCGTCGACCAGCAGATCGCTGTCCAGGGTGTGCCGGACGCCCTCGTCGTCGGTGACGACCACACCGGTCACCCGGCGACCGCCGTCGGCCACCACCGGCTCGACGACCTCGTGCCGCTCCAGCACCCGCACCCCGGGCAGCGCCGCGACCCTGGCCCGCACCCGGTTCTCCAGGAACGGACGGCTCGCCGACACCAGGTCCAGCCCCGAGCGGGGCTGCCGCATCGCCCGGCCCTCCAGCACCCACCGCACGTTCCCGGTGACGTCGCCGTACGCGGCGCCCGCCGCAGCGAACTCCCGGGTGATCCCCGGGAACAGCTCCTCGATGACCTGCTGACCCCGGGCCAGCAGCGCGTGCACATGCCGGCCCTGCGGCACCCGGCGGCGCGGCGCCCCGTCGTCCGTCAGCGTGTCCCGGTCGACGACCACGACCTCGGCGTACACGTCGGCGAGCACCCGCGCGGCGAACAGCCCCGCCATTCCCGCGCCGAGCACCACCGCTCGATTCCGCACTGAATTCACCACGACCTGCTCCTTAGTCCGGTCGGCACACCGGCCTGGAGAACGCGACGGATCTGCGCGGCGGCCGGGAAGAGAGACACCGGCGAAAAGGCGGAACGCGCGGCCGGTGGGGATTCGCACGCTAGTCGGCACAGGTCAGTTCCCGTCAACTCGCCGATAACCGGCCGCCCTCGCCCACCCCGCCCGCAGGCCATGACCGGACGGTGACCGGCCCCTGTGAACCGGCTCGTAGATTGCCTCTGCATTTCGGTCGCGGACGACAGGAGGGGCTCTCATGACACCGAATTCACCGGCCGCCCAGCAACAGGAACAGGAACAGGGACGCGAACAGGGACGGGAACCGGAGGGGGAAAGGGAAACGGCCACCGGCGCGGAACTCGTCGCCCGCGCGAACGCGCTCGTCCCCCTGCTGCGGTCGAACATCGCCCGCACCGAACACCTCGGCAACCCCGCCCCCGAGAACCTCGCCGCGCTCGCCGACGCCGGCCTGTTCCGCCTCACCACCCCGGCCCGCTACGGCGGACTCCACCCCAGCATGCGCACCCAGGTCCAGATCATCTCCGAGGTCGGCCGGGGCTGCGCCTCCACCGGCTGGATCGTCGCCAACCACGCCGCGTCCACCGAGTTCACCCTCGTCCTGCCCGACGAGGCCACCGAGGAGATCTTCGGCGACAACCCCGACGCGATCTTCCTGTCCGCGGGCTGCGCCCCCGACGCCCGCGCCGAACGCGTCCCCGGCGGACTGCGCGTCTCCGCCCGCGCCCCCTACGCCTCCGGCTGCGAGATCTCCGACTGGGCGCTCCTCATCGGGATTCCGCTTCATGAGGACGGCGAGGTCAGGGGCGCGGTCAACGCCCTCGTCGCCCTCACCGAGGCCAAGGTCGAACGGACCTGGGACGTCGCCGGAATGAGCGGCACCGGCACCCACGCCATGACCGTGACCGACGTGTTCGTCCCCGAGCGGCGCACGGTCGTCGTCGAGAAGGACAACCTCGACCGGCTGGAGGAACTCCTCTCCCCGAGCGAACTCGTCAAGGGCAACCTGCACTCGCTGTCGTCCCTCGTGGGCGCCGCCCACGGCGCCCTCGACCTGGTCCGCGCCTCCCTGGAGCGGGGCCGGCCCATCGTCTACTCCACCTACCGGCGCGCCGCCGACTCCCCGGCGATCCAGCAGGCGTTCACCGAGGCCACCCACCTCGTCGACACCGCCACCCTGCACATGCTGCACGTCGCCGACGAGTTCGACGCCCTCGCCCCCGGCACCGAACTCCCGCGCGTGGCCCGCGCCCGCGCCCGTATGCACTCCGCGTCCGCGCTGTCCCGGGCCCGCGAGGGGATGCAGAAACTCCTCGACGTCGCCGGCACCAGCGGCTTCGCCAACGCCAACGCGCTCCAGATGTACTGGCGCGACCTGGAGGTCGGCAGCCGGCACGCCATGCTCGGCCTCCCGATGATCCTGGAGGACTACGGCCGGGCGCTCCTGGACCTGGGCCCGACGATCACCCAGTACCACTGACCCGGGCCCCCACCCCATCCCGCTGAATCCCTCTGCCGGAGGAACCGACCGGACCATGGACGACACCGATCTCGCCGAACCCCACCTCCTCGCCTGGCTGGCCACCGTCGGCCTCGACGCCCACTACGTCCGCGCCGAGGGCGACCACCTCTACCGCCTCGACGACGAGGGCCGAGAGGTCGCCGTCGTCGACTTCGCGGGCGGCTACGGCTCCCTGCTCCTCGGCCACAACCACCCCGAACTCGTCGCCTGCGCACGGGAGATGCTCGACGGGCAGGCCCCCGTCCACGCCCAGTTCTCCCGCCACCCCTACGCCGGCCGGCTCGCCGCCGCGCTCGACACGATCGTGCGCCGGGAGACCGGGACGGACGAGACGTATTCGGCGGTCTTCGCCAACAGCGGCGCCGAGGCCGTCGAGGTGGCCGTCAAACACGCCGAACTCGACCGCGTCATGAAGGTGGCCGCCCTGCGCGAGGAGATCGCGGCCCACATCGAGACGGCGCGGGCGGCCGGGGTGGCGGGCACCGCGCATGTCGGCGAACAGGCCGTCACCGCCGCCGGCCTCGACCCCGCGACCACCGTCGACGTCGCCGCGCTGGCGGCCCGGATCGACCGGGTCAACGCCGAACGCGCGGCCACCCCGCCCCTGTTGCTCGCCCTGGACGGCGGCTTCCACGGCAAGCTCATGGGCAGCGTCCAGCTCACCCACAACACCGCCTACCGCACTCCCTTCGCGGCCCTCGGCGCCCCGGTGCGCTTCCTCGGCCCCGACGACGTCGCCGCCCTCCCGAAGATCTTCGACGAGGAACGCGTCGACCTCCTCGACCTCGCCGTCGAGGGCGCCGAGATCACCGTCGTCCACCGCCCCCTGCCGGTGTTCTGCGCCTTCGTCCTGGAGCCCGTGCAGGGCGAGGGCGGTATCCGGGTGCTGGACGCCCGCACCGCGGAACAGATCCAGACGGCGTGCGCGCACGTCGACTGCCCGATCGTCGTCGACGAGGTGCAGAGCGGCATGGGCCGCACCGGGACCTTCCTCGCCTCCTCCGCCGTCGGTCTGCGCGGCGACTACTACGCGCTCGCCAAGAGCCTCGGCGGCGGGCTCGCCAAGGCCGCCGTCATGCTGGCCCGCACCTCCCGCTACCGCCCCGAGTTCGAGCTCGTCCACAGCTCCACCTTCGCCAAGGACGTGTACTCCACGACCATCGCACTCAAGGTCCTCGAACTCCTGGAGGCCGACGGGGGAGCGGCCTACCGGCAGGCCGCCGAACGCGGCGCACACCTGCGCGCCACCCTGGAGTCGGTCCACCGGGACTACCCCGACGTCGTCACCGACGTCCGGGGACGCGGACTCATGCTCGGCCTCGAATTCCACGACCAGTCCGCCTCCGCCCTCCCCGGCGTCCGCGCGCACGCCCAGGCCGGCACCTTCGGCTACGCCGTCGCCGGCACCCTCCTCGAACGCCACCGGGTCCGGACCTTCCCGACCGCGAGCGCCCCCCACACGCTCCGCTTCGAGCCGTCGATCCACATCGGGGACGCCGAGATCGCCCAGCTCGAAGCCGGGCTGCGGGCCGTCTGCGCGGGCCTTCGGGCCCAGGACCCGGACGTGCTGGTGGACCACACATGACGACGGCGCCGAGCAGGGCGGTCGCCGAGCTGCACGAGATCCGTGCGCGTGCGGTGGCGGGTCCGAGCGAGAAGGCGACCGAGGCGCAGCACGCGAAGGGCAAGCTGACGGCCCGCGAGCGCATCGGGCTGCTGCTGGACCCGGGTTCCTTCCAGGAGGTCGAGCAGCTCCGTCGGCACCGGGCGGTCGGTTTCGGCCTGGAGGCGAAGAAGCCGTACACCGACGGTGTCATCACCGGCTGGGGCACGGTGGAGGGCCGCACGGTCTTCGTGTACGCGCACGACTTCCGGATCTTCGGCGGGGCGCTGGGCGAGGCGCACGCCACGAAGATCCACAAGATCATGGACATGGCCATCGCGGCGGGCGCGCCCCTGGTCTCCCTGAACGACGGTGCGGGCGCGCGTATCCAGGAGGGCGTCTCGGCGCTGGCCGGGTACGGCGGGATCTTCCAGCGCAACACGAAGGCGTCGGGGGTGATCCCGCAGATCTCGGTGATGCTGGGCCCGTGTGCGGGGGGTGCGGCCTACAGCCCCGCCCTCACCGACTTCGTGTTCATGGTCCGTGAGACGTCGCAGATGTTCATCACCGGCCCGGACGTCGTGAAGGCGGTCACGGGTGAGGAGATCACCCAGAACGGTCTGGGCGGCGCGGACGTCCACGCGGAGACCTCGGGTGTCTGCCACTTCGCGTACGACGACGAGGAGACCTGCATCGCGGAGGTCCGCTACCTCCTCTCGCTCCTCCCGCAGAACAACCGCGAGAACCCGCCGAGGACGGAGCCGGGCGACCCCGCCGACCGGCGCGGTGACAGGCTCCTCGACCTGGTCCCGGCGGACGGGAACCGGCCGTACGACATGACGGCGGTGATCGAGGAGATCGTCGACGACGGGGAGTACCTGGAGGTCCACGAGGGCTGGGCGCGGAACGTCGTCTGCGCGCTGGCCCGCCTGGACGGCCAGGTCGTCGGTGTCGTCGCCAACCAGCCCCAGACCCTCGCCGGTGTCCTCGACATCGAGGCGTCGGAGAAGGCCGCCCGCTTCGTCCAGATGTGCGACGCCTTCAACATTCCCCTCGTCACCCTCCTCGACGTCCCGGGCTTCCTCCCCGGCGTCGACCAGGAGCACGGCGGCATCATCCGGCACGGCGCGAAGCTGCTGTACGCGTACTGCAACGCGACCGTGCCCCGGATCTCGGTCGTGCTCCGCAAGGCGTACGGCGGCGCCTACATCGTCATGGACAGCCAGTCCATCGGCGCGGACCTCACCTACGCCTGGCCCACCAACGAGATCGCCGTCATGGGTGCCGAGGGCGCCGCGAACGTCGTCTTCCGGCGTCAGATCGCCGGCGCCGAGGACCCCGAGGCGATGCGCGTGCGCATGGTCAAGGAGTACAAGGCCGAGCTGATGCACCCGTACTACGCGGCGGAGCGCGGCCTCGTCGACGACGTGATCGACCCCGCGGAGACCCGCGAGGTCCTGATCAAGTCCCTTCAGATGCTGCACTCCAAGCACGCCGACCTGCCGTCCCGCAAGCACGGCAACCCCCCGCAGTAGACCCGTCCCGGAGGTAACCGAACCATGTCCGCAGTTCCACGCCGTTCCCTCATAGGAGGCGCCGCGGCGGCCGGCGGAGCCCTCGTGCTGCCCGTCGCCGCCCCCGCCCGCGCCGCCGCCCCGGGCCCGGCCGCGACCCCGGCCGCTGTGACCGACGCGCCCCGCGTCCTGCCCTCCGACCCCCGTTACCCCGGTCTGGTCTCCGGGGCCAACCAGCGCTGGGTCGGCCGCCCCGACGTCGTACGGCTCGTCGGCAGTACCGAGGAGACGGTGCGGGCCGTGCAGGAGGCCGTCGACAAGGGGCTGCGGATCGCCGTGCGCAGCGGGGGGCACTGCAACGAGCCGTTCGTGAGCGATCCGGCGGTGCGGGTCGTCATCGACATGTCCGGCATGAACGCGATCACCTACGACGCCGCCCGGCGGGCCGTCGCGGTCGAGTCCGGCGCGCTGCTCGGCTCCGTGTACCGCACGCTGTACAAGCGCTGGGGGGTCGTGCTGCCCGGCGGGACCTGTCCGACGGTCGGCGCGGGCGGGCACATCGCGGGCGGCGGGTACGGCGCCCTGTCGCGCTCGCGCGGTCTGACCGTGGACCACCTGTACGCCGTGGAGGTCGTCACCGTCGGCGCGGACGGCCGGGCGCGTGCCGTCGTCGCCACCCGGGACGCCGGCGATCTGCACCGCGAGCTGTGGTGGGCGCACACGGGCGGGGGCGGCGGCAACTTCGGCGTCGTCACCCGGTACTGGCTGCGCTCGCCCGGCGCGCAGGGCACCGACCCGGCCGGGCTGCTGCCGCGGGCCCCCTCCGAGGTGCTGCTCTCCGACGTCGTCTGGTCCTGGGACGGGCTGGACGAACGGGGGTTCACCCGGCTGATCGCCAACTACGACGCCTGGTTCGCCCGCAACTCGGGGCCCGGCTCGCCCGGCCGGGGACTGTACAGCCAGCTGAAGGTGCAGCACCGGGTCGCCGGGTCCTTCCACATGTGCACGCAGGTCGACGCGCCCGCCGCCGAGGCCGAGCGGGTCCTCGACGACTTCCTCGCCGCCGTCGCCGAGGGCACCGGCGCCGGCTATCGGGTCACCGACCGCACCCGGGCGCCCTGGATGTACGCGGTGACGCAGTGGTTCGGGTTCGTCGAGGCGGCCATGCCCCGCTGGAAGGCCAAGTCGGCGTACGTGCGCGGGCTCATGCCGGCCGAGCAGCTGAAGGCGATGTACCGGCAGCTGACCCGCTCCGACTACGACAACCCCGTCGCCCTGATCAACTTCGTCAGCTACGGCGGACGGATCAACGACGTCGCCCCCGACGCGACCGCCACCGCCCAGCGCGACTGCCACCTCAAGCTCCTGTACGTCAGCCTGTGGACCGACACCACCGACGACGCCCGGCATGAGAAGTGGGTGCGCGAGTGCTACGCGGACGTCTACGCGACGACCGGGGGAGTGCCGCGCACGGACGGCGTCAACGACGGCTGCTACATCAACTACGCGGACGCCGACCTCGCCGACCCGGCCCTGAACTCCTCCGGCGTCCCCTGGCACCAGCTGTACTTCAAGGACAACTACGCCCGGCTGCGGCAGGTCAAGAAGGACTGGGACCCGCGTGACCTCTTCCGGCACGCGCTGGGTGTCCGCCCCGCGTGAGAGCCCCGCGACGGGCCGATTCCGGCCGCCGCTTCTTTGGCCGGAAAACGCTGCCCCGGCCGGGAAGAACGGGGTCCGGCAAGGGTGTTGAGCGGTTGGTGGCCGCCCTCAGGGCGCCACCTTCCTGAAAAAACATAGAAGGAAGGATTTTTTTATGTCGTCGAGTCCTGCTCCGGAGCAGGCACCGCGCGCCGGGGCGCGGCAGTGGTTCGGCCTCTGGATTCTGCTGTTCCCGGTCGCGCTGATGACGGTGGACCTCGGAGTCCTGTGGCTGGCCACCCCGTCCATGACGGCCGACCTCCAGCCGTCGAGCTCCCAGTTGCTGTGGACCACCGACATCTACGGGTTCATGACCTGCGGATTCCTGATCGTCATGGGGACGCTGGGCGACCGGCTCGGGCGGCGCAGACTGCTCGTCCTCGGCTCGCTCGGGGTTGTCGTCTCCTCGCTGCTCGCCGCCTACGCGACCGGGCCCGAGATGCTGATCGCCGCGCGCGCCCTGCTGGGCGTGGCGGGCGCGGCCGTCCTGCCGTCGACGCTCTCCCTGATCATCCACATGTTCGCCGACGCCAAGCAGCGCGCCACCGCGATCGCCATGTGGGTGACCGCCCTGTCCGCGGGCATCGCCATCGGCCCCGTCATCGGCGGGGTCCTGCTGGAGCACTTCTGGTGGGGGTCGGTGTTCCTGGTGGGCGTGCCCGTCATGGTGCTCGCCCTGCCGCCGATCCTGCTCCTCGTGCCCGAGTACCGGGACCCGAACCCCGGCCGCTTCGACCTGGTCAGCGTCGCGTTCTTCCTCCTCGGCATCCTCCCGGCGGTGTACGCCGTCAAGAAGTTCGCGGAGGACGGCTGGAGCGTCGGCCACCTGGCCGCCGCGGTCGTCGGCGTCGTCTTCGCGGTGCTGTTCGTCACCCGCCAGCGCACCCTGGAGGCGCCCCTGCTGGACATGGCGCTCTTCCGCGACCGGGTCTTCACCGGCGCCCTGCTGACGCTGCTGCTCGGCATGATGGCGCTCAACGGTGTCGAGTACCTGATCCCGCAGTTCCTGCTCGTCGTGGGCGATCTGAGCCCGCTGGCGGCCGGACTGTGGCTGCTGCCCAGCGCGCTCGGCCTGGTCGTCGGCTCCCAGCTCACCCCGGTGCTGGCCCGCCGGACCCGGCCCGCGTTCGTCATCGCCGGCGGCACGGTCGTCACCCTCGTCGGGTTCTGGCTCACCGCCACCGCCCCCGCCGACGACTCCGGGGTCGTACCGACCGCGCTCGGCCTGACGGTCATCATGTTCGGCGTCGCCCCGATCAGCGTGCTCGGCACCAACCTCGCCGTGGGCGCCGCGCCCGCGGAGAAGGCGGGCGCCGCCGCCGGCGCCGGGCAGACCGCCTACGACCTGGGCCTCGCCCTGGGCATCGCCGTCACCGGGTCCGTGGCCGTCGCCGTCTACCGCGGCGAGATCGCCGACACGGTGCCCGCGGACGTGCCGGCCGGCGCCGCGGAGGCGGCCCGGGACACCGTCGGCGGGGCGAGCGCGGCGGCGCAGGGGCTGCCGGCCGAGGCCGGGGAGAAGCTCCTCGCCGTCGCCCGGGACGCCTTCACCTCCGGGCTGCACGCCACGGCGTGGGTCAGCGCGGGCTTCGCCCTCGCGACGACCGTCGTCGTCCTGGCCCTCCTGCGGCACATCCCGGCCATCGGCAGCGAGGAGCCCGCCCCGGAACCGGCCGCAGAGGAGGCCGAGGCGCTGCACAAGCCCGAGACGGTCCTCTGAACCACAGGCCCCGTACCCGGCCGGGCCACACCCCCCGGCCCGGCCCGTACGGGGCCGCTCCCCACCCCGGCCCGCGCTCCCCCTCCGGACGCGGGCCGGGGCGTACCCCTGCCGTCAGTCGAGGAACCCGCCCGCCACCCCGTCGACCGCCGTGAGGACGGCCGTCCGGATCTCCTGTGCCGGACGGTCCGAGACCGTGTCGTGGACCAGTTCCACCGCGATGTCCTTCAGCCCGCAGAACTGTGAGATCCCCACCCGCAGATGACGGTCGATCATCTCGTCGAGTCCCTGCTCCGCGTACGACGCCCGCGAGCCCCCGGCGAGCCCCAGCCACAGGACGCGCTTGGCGGCCAGCGGGGAGGGCTCGACCCCGTAGGCGAGGCCGTTGTTCCACACCCGGTCGATCCAGCCCTTGAGGATCGCCGGCACGTCGAACCACCAGACCGGGAAGACCAGGACGAGGGTGCCGGCCGCCTCGACCCGCGCGAAGTGCGCGTGCGTCTCGTCCGAGTACCGCTTGCCGGCGTCCGCCCAGTCCGGCTCGTCCGCCACGGGCATCCGCGGATCGAACCCCTCGGCGTGCAGATCCAGCACGTCGACCGTGTGCCCGCGCCGCTCCAGATGCTCGCGGAGCCGCGCCGCGGAGAGCGCCGTCAGCGAGTCGCCGCGCGGATGCGCCACGACGAGCAGGGCGTGCGGCGCGGGGGAACCGGTGAGAGACAAGAAAGTAGCTCCTTCTATGTTTTTCGCTCAGTGTTTCATGCGTCGCGTTTCACGCTTCGGGTGTCATGCGGGGTGGACCGGCGGAGCCGGGAAGTGCCCCACGCCGACGAAGAAACCGACGTACCGGTCGAAGAGTTCGTCCGTCAGCGGTGGGCGGACCACTCCGGAACCGGCCAGCGCCGCGTCCGTCTCGGACGTGTCGATCGGCGGATAGAAGCCGTCCGTGTCCGACGTCATCATCTCGAACGCGTGCAGCAGCGGCCGGAGCGCGTTGTCCCGGTCGGACCGCACCCGCTCGCACCACGCCTCCCACTCCAGCTCGGCCAGCGGATACCCGGCCTCCCGCAACCGGCCGACACACCGGCCGAGATCGAGCGCACCGGGGTTGAACAGGTGGAACGTCCCGCCCACCGACTCCGCCCGCCGCGAGATCCCGAGGACCGCGCCGCTGACGTAGTCGACCGGCAGCAGATGGAACCGCCCGCCCACCCCGGCCGGCACCGCCCCCGCCTGGAGCATCCCCTTCAGGCTCAGCCACACGAAGTCCCGCGTCTGGCACGCCCCGTTGAGGGTGTCGCCCGAGATCACGTCCACCCGGTACACGGAGACCGGCAGCCCCCGCCCCCGCGCCTCCTCGACACTGCGCTCGGCCACCCACTTGCTCTGGAGATACCCGCTGGGAAGCGCCTCCGCCGGACCCGTCGGATCGGTCACCCTCAACGGCACCCCCGGCTCCCGAGCCCCGTCGAAGACCCCGACCGTCGACACGTAGTGCACGGGAACCGTCCGGTGCCGGGCCGCCAGCCGCAGCACCTCGTGCGTCCCGCCGACGTTCGCGGCCCGCAGCACCGGGTACGGGTGCAGCCAGTGCACCCGGGCCCCGTTGTGATAGACCACGTCGACCGTCCGCGCGAGCGTCTCGAACCGTTCCTCGGACAACCCGAGCCGCTCCTCCGCCAGATCACCCGTCTCGACCACGATCCGCTCCCCGGCGGACTCCTCCCACACCCCGTACCACTCCAGGTTGGCCCGCAGCCGGGCCAGCGCCTCGCCCTCGTCCGCGCCCCGCACCAGGCAGTGCACGGTCGCCGAGGTCGTCCGCAGCAGGTCACGCAGGAGGAACGCGCCGAGGAAGCCCGTCGCCCCCGTCAGCAGCACCCGCCCCGGGTCCACGCCGGTCCCCGGTGTCCCGCCCGCCGGGCGGATGTCCTCGGGGAGCCGGGCGTCACCCTCGAAGTCGACGGCCCGCCCGGCACCGGAGCCATCCGGCACCTCGCCCAGCACCTCCCGCAGCACCCGCGCGGCCAGCGTCGCCGGCGTCGGATGGTCGAAGACCACGGTCGCGGGCAGCGGACCCCCGGCCAGCACCGCCAGCCGGTCCCGCAGCTCCACCGAGGTCAGCGAGTCGAAACCCAGCTCGGTCAACGGCCGCCCCGGATCGATCGCCGACGTGTCCCGATGCCCGAGCACCTCCGCGATCCGGCCGAGGACCGCCTCCAGCGCCACCCCCTCCCGCTCCTCCTCGGCCAGCCCCGCGAACCGCTCCGCCAGCCCCCGCGCCCCCGCCTCCGCGAGAGCCGCCCGCCGCACGGACACCCCGGCCAGCCCCGCGAGGACCGCCGGAACCCGCTCCGGCTGTTCCCGCAGCGCCGCGAGGTCCACCGGAGTCGCCACGACATCCGCCCGGCCCGTCGCCAGCGCCGCGTCCAGCAGCGCCGGACCACCGCCCTGCGGCACGGGCCGGAAGCCGCTGCGGGCGATCCGCCGCAGATCGGCCGCGCCGAGATGCCCGCTCATCCCGCCCTCCTGCTCCCACAGCCCCCAGGCGACCGACGTCGCCGGCAGCCCCAGGTCGTGACGGCGCCCGGCGAGCCCGTCCAGGAACCCGTTGGCCGCCGCGTAGTTCGCCTGGCCCGCCCCGCCGACCACCGCCGCGATCGACGAGAACAGCACGAACGCCGTCAGCGGCTGCTCGCGCGTCAGCTCGTGCAGATGCCAGGCCGCGTCCGCCTTCGGCCGCAGGACCGCGTCCAGCCGCCGCGGTGTCAGCGAGGCCAGCAGACCGTCGTCCAGGACACCCGCCGCATGGACGACACCGGTGAGCGGACGGTCCCGGGTGGCCTCCGCCAGCAGCGCGGCGAGGGCCTCCCGGTCCGCCGTGTCACAGGCCACCACCCGGACCCGGGCCCCCGACTCCGCCAGCTCCTCCACCAGCCGGGCCGCGCCAGGGGCGTCGGGGCCGCGCCGGCTCGTCAACAGCAGGTGCCGTACGCCGTGTTCGGCGACGAGATGACGGGCGAACACCGCGCCCAGGCTGCCGGTGCCGCCCGTGATCAGGACGGTGCCGGAGGGGTCCCAGACGGCTCCCGGGGTGGCCGCGGGCGGGGTGTGGCGGAGCCGGGGGACGAGGAACCTGCCCTCACGCAGGGCGACTTGGGGCAGACCGGAGCCGACGACGGCCGCCAGACGGGCGAGCGCGTCGGCGGGCCGGTCGGCGTCCACGAGGTGGAGGCGGCCCGGCGCCTCGGTCTGCGCGGACCGCACCAGGCCCCGCACCGCCGCCTGTACGGGATCGGAGTCCGCGCCGGCGGTGACCACGACCAACGGCACCTTGCTCAGCCGCTCGTCCGCGAGCCAGTCGCGCACCACGTCCAGCGTGTCCCGCAGGGCGGCGTGCACCGCGACGACCGGCGACTCTGGTGACCCTTGTGGTGCGGGTGCCCCCGGCCCTTCTGTCTCCGGGCGGTGCACGGCGAACGCCAACTCCCGCCCCGCCGCGACCGTTTCACCCACCTCCCGCACACTGCCGAGCCCTGCGCTCCCCAACACACCCCACGGCACCTCGGGCACATCCGCCACCGCCACCGGCACCCACTCGACATGGAACAGCGCCTCGTACGGCCGCCGCGCGGACACCGCCCCGCCCGGCACCGCACCCGCCGACACCGTACGGACCTCCGCGACCGGCTCCCCGCCCGCGTCCACGAGCCGCACCCGGCCCGCCCCGGTGACATGCGCGCGCACCACCGACGCCCCCGTCGCGAACAGCCGCACCCCGGACCACTCGACCACCCCGGCACCCGGCGCGGACAGCGGCCGGACCGCCGCGTCCAGCAGCGCCGGATGCAGCAGGAACCCGCTCTCCTCCCGCTCGGACGGCAGCCGCAGCTCGGCGAACCACTCGCCCTCCCGCCGCCAGGCGGCGACCCCGGCGGAGCCGAAGAGCGCCTCCGTCTCCTCCCGGGCGAGGCTCTCCGCATCGGCCGGAGGCCACGCGGCGAGGTCGAACTCGGCGCGGACCGGGGTGGCGCTGAGCGTTCCGCGCGCGTGTTCGGCCCAGGGGGCGTCCGGGTCGTCGGACCTGCTGTGCACGGTCACCGTGCGGCGGGTCGCGGTGTCGGCGGGGCCGACCTCGACCCGGAGCTGTACGGCGCCGGTGTCCGGCACCGGGAGGGGGGCCGACACGGTCAGTTCGTCGAGCACCGACGCTCCGGCCTCGTCGCCGGCCCGCACGGTCAGCTCCGCCAGGGCCGCCGGAGGGATCACGTGTGTCTTGTGGACCTGGTGGCCGTCGAGCCAGGGGTGGGTGTGCAGGGACACCCGGGAGGTGAAGGAGACCGTGTCGCCTTCGGCGGAGCGGAGGGCCGCGCCGAGCAAGGGGTGGCCGGTCGGGCGTCCTTGGCCGGCTTGGAGCGCTGTGGTGGTGGCTGTGGTTGTCGGGTCCAGCCAGTAACGGTCGCGTTGGAAGGGGTAGGTGGGGAGGTCGACGGTTGTGGCGTGGGGGAGGAGCGGGTGCCAGTCGACGGGGGTTCCGGTGGTGTGGAGGGTGGCGTAGAGGGACTGGGGTTCGGGTTGGTTCTTGCGGAGGAGGGGGATCGCGGTGGGGAAGGTGGGGGTGGGGCCGAGTTCGAGGGTGGTGGTGACGCCTTGGGAGTGGAGGGTGGTGAGGGCTTGGTGGAAGCGGACGGTGCCTCGGAGTTGGTCGGTCCAGTAGTCGGGGGTGGTGAGGTCGGTGACGGTTCCGGTGAGGGTGGAGATGATGGGGATTTGTGGCTGATGGAACGTCAACTTCGCTGCCGCCGAGCGGAATTCGTCGAGGATCGGGTCCATGTGGGGGGAGTGGAAGGCGTGGCTGACGTTGAGGGCGCGGGTGCGGACGCCGCGTGCCTTCCAGAGTCCGGCCACTTCGCGGGCCGCTTCGGGGTCTCCGGAGACGACGGTGGAGGTGGGGCCGTTGACGGCGGCGATGGTGAGGTTGCCGGTGAGGGTGGGGGTGACGGCTTCCGCCGGTGCCTGGATGGCGATCATGGCGCCGCCTGCGGGGGCTTGGTGCATGAGGCGGGCGCGGGTGGTGACGAGGGTGGCGGCGTCGGTGAGGTCGAGGACTCCGGCGAGGTGGGCTGCGGTGAGTTCGCCGATGGAGTGGCCGATGAGGAAGTCGGGTCGTAGGCCGTGGTGTTCGAGGAGTCGGTACAGCGCGGTCTGGAAGGCGAAGAGGGCGGGTTGGGTGTAAAGGGTCTGGTGGAGAAGGTCGTTGTCGGGTGCGAAGAGGATGTCGCTCTGGAGGCCGAGTGCTTCGCAGGCTTCGTCGAGAGCTGTCGCGAACACGGGGGAGTGGGCGTGGAGTTCGCGGCCCATGCCGTTGCGTTGTGAGCCTTGGCCAGTGAACAGGTAGGCGAGTGGGCCGTGTTGGGCGGTTCCCGTGACCAGCTGGGGGGAGTCCGTGGCGCCGGCGAGGGCGTCCAGGGACTTGAGGAGGCCGGCTCGGTCCTCGCCGAGGACGGCGGCGCGGTGGGGGTGGTGGGCGCGGGTGGTGGCCAGGGAGAGGGCGAGGTCCGTCGGGTGGAGGGTGGTGTGGTCGGTGAGGTGGCGGTGGAGCCGCTCGGCCTGGGCGCGGAGGGCCTGAGGGGTCCGGGCGGAGAGCAGGAGCGGCACCGGGCTCGGGGCCCGGTCCGGTGCCGGCTGCTGTGCGGCGGGTACGTGCTCCAGGATCACGTGCGCGTTGGTGCCGCTCACCCCGAACGCCGAGACGCCCGCGCGACGGGGGCGGTCGGTGTCGGGCCAGGGGCGGGGTTCGGTGAGGAGTTCGACGGCGCCGGAGGTCCAGTCGACGTGCGGGGTGGGCTCGGTGACGTGGAGGGTTCTGGGGAGGGCGCCGTGGCGCATGGCCTCGACCATCTTGATGACCCCGCCGACACCGGCCGCCGCGACCGTGTGACCGATGTTCGACTTGAGGGAGCCCAGGTAGAGGGGGGTGGCGCGGTGCCGTCCGTAGACCGACAGGAGGGCCTGGGCCTCGATGGGGTCGCCGAGGCGGGTGCCGGTGCCGTGGGCTTCCACGGCGTCGACGTCCGCCGGGGAGAGCCCGGCGTCGGTGAGGGCGGCTCGTATCACCCGCTCCTGCGAAGGCCCGTTCGGCGCGGTCAGCCCGTTCGAGGCACCGTCCTGGTTGACCGCCGAGCCGCGTACGACGGCCAGGACGCGGTGGCCGTTGCGGCGGGCGTCCGACAGTTTCTCGACCAGCAGCAGACCCACCCCCTCCGACCACGACGTGCCGTCCGCCCCGGCGGAGAAGGACTTGATGCGCCCGTCGGGAGCGAGCCCGCTCTGCCGGGAGAAGTCCACGAACCCGCCCGGGGTCGCCGTCACCGTAGCCCCGCCCGCCAGCGCGAGCGTCGACTCGCCCGAGCGCACCGACCGGACGGCCAGATGCAGCGCGACCAGCGACGAGGAACAGGCCGTGTCCACGGACACCGCCGGACCCTCAAGGCCGAAGGTGTAGGCGACCCGGCCCGACGCGACGCTGCTCAGCTTGCTGGTGAGCAGATACCCCTCGAACTCGGCGGGTCCTTCGAGCCCGAGATAGCTCTGCTCGATGACCCCGGTGAACACCCCCGTGGCCGTCCCCCGCAGCGTGGCCGGGTCGATGCCCGCCTGCTCGAAGGTTTCCCAGGCGGTTTCGAGGAGGAGGCGTTGTTGGGGGTCCATGGCGAGTGCTTCGCGGGGGGAGATGCCGAAGAACTCGGGGTCGAAGCGGTCGGCGTCGTGGAGGAAGCCGCCGTGGCGGGTGTACGACGTGCCGGGTGTCGTGGGGTCGGGGTCGTACAGCGACTCCAGGTCCCAGCCCCGGTTCGTGGGAAAGCCGGAGATCGCGTCGACACCGTCGTCGACCAGCCGCCACAGCTCCGCCGGCGAGCCCACCCCGCCCGGGAAACGACAGCCCATCCCGACGATCGCCACCGGCTCGGCCTCCGCCGACTCCAGCTCGGCGATCCGCCGATGGGCCTTCTTCAGGTCGACGGTGACCCGCTTGAGGTACTCGACCAGCTTCTCTTCGTTGGACATCGGGTTCCTGACTCTCCTCGGGCGGAACGCGGCCGGTTCAGGAACGGCCGAGTTCGTGGTCGATATAGCTGAAGAGCTCGTCCATCGACGCGCCGACGAACTCTTCCTCCGCGTCGGCGGTGTCCGGCACAGCCGCTCCCGTGCCCCGCTCGAAGCGCGACAGCACGGCCCGCAGCCGCAAGAAGACCTCCGGCCGGCCGGGAGCCTCCTCCGGCAGCACGGCCAACAGGCCCTCCAACTGGTCCAGTTCACTGAGGACGGCCTCGTGCGGCTCCGGGGCGCGCGGGGTCAGCAGCCCCGTCAGATGACCGGCGAGCGCCACCGGGTTCGGGTGGTCGAAGACCAGGGACGGCGGCAGCTTCAGACCGGTCGCCGCTTCGAGCCGGTTGCGGAGTTCGACGGCCGTCAGCGAGTCGAACCCCAACTCCTGGAAGGCGCGCCCGGGTTCGACACCGCCCGGCCCGGCGTGGCCGAGCACCGCCGCCGCCTCCGCGCCGACGAGCGCGAGCACCGCCTGCTCCCGCTCCACCGGGCCCGCCTCCGCCAGCCGCCGCGCGAGCAGGGCCGCCGGCGCCTCCCGCGACGGCACGGAACGCGCCGCGCCGGACCCACCCGGGTCCGTCAACGAGCGCAGCAGATCGGGGAGTTCGGTCCGGGACCGGAGCACGGCCAGGTCCAGCGGCAGCGCGAGCGGAGCGGCCTGCCCGCCGGAGACCGCCCGGTCGAACAGCGCGAGCCCGTCCGCCGACGTCACCGCACGGAACCCCTCCCGCGCCAGCCGCTCCAGATCCGCCCCGGAGTGCAGCCCGCCGCTCTCCCACAGCCCCCAGCCGATCGACGTCGCCGGCAGCCCCAGCTCGTGGCGGCGGCGGGCGAGTCCGTCGACGAACGCGTTGGCGGCGGCGTAGTTGGCCTGCCCGGGAGCGCCCAGTGCACCGGCCGCCGAGGAGAACAGGACGAACGCCGTCAGCGGCTGCTCGCGCGTCAGCTCGTGCAGATGCCAGGCCGCGTCCGCCTTCGGCCGCAGGACCGCGTCCAGTCGCTCGGGCGTCAGCGCCGACACGAGCCCGTTGTCGAGGACGCCCGCCGCGTGCACCACGCCGGTCAGCGGACGGTCGGCGGGGATCGCCGCGAGCACCTTCGCCAGCGCCGTACGGTCCGCAACGTCGCAGGCGGCGACGGTCACTTCGGCGCCGAGCGCCCGCAACTCTCTTACAGAGTCCGTCTCTTCGCCGCTTGAGGAGAGCAACAGCAGGTGGTGTATGCCGTGTTCGGTGAGCAGGTGGCGGGCGAACAAGGAACCGAGGGTGCCGGTACCGCCGGTGACGAGGACGGTGCCTTCGGGGTTCCAGGGGGTGGCCGTCGCGGGGGCGGGCGGGGTGGGTCGGAGGTGGGGGACGAGGAACGTGCCGTCGCGGAAGGTGACCTGGGGCAGGCCGGAGTGGATGGCGGCGGCCAGGTCGGGGTGGGTGGGGCGGTCGGTGTCGATGAGACGGAAGCGGTTCGGTGTCTCCGTCTGCGCGGTGCGGACCAGGCCCCACAGGGCGGAGTGGGCCAGGTCGGCGGTGGTGTCGGTGACCAGGACGAGGGGGGTGTCGTGGAGCCGGTCGTCCGCCAGCCAGGCGCGCAGCAGTCGCAGGGCCCGGTGGGTGGTGGCGTGCGTCGCCGGCACGGGGTCGGGGGCGGTGGTGGTCGGCCAGCGGAGCACCGCCGGGGCGGTGGGGTGGGAGGACGCGGCTGCCGTGAGGGCGGGGATGTCCTGCGCCGGGTCCAGGTCGGTCCAGGGCTTTGCAGAGGTGGGGAGTTCGGTGGGGTGGTGGACGAGGTGGAAGAGCGCGTCGCGGGGACCGGGCCCGGTGGCGGCGGCGAACCGGTCGTCCGGCACCTCCGTGAAGCCGATCGACGCGGCCGAGAGTACGGCCTTGCCGTCGGCGTCCGTGAGCACGAGCCGGAAACCGTCGTCGTCGACTCGGTCCGCCCGCACGGTCAGGGCCGTGGCCCCGGTGCTGTGCAGGCGTACTGCGCGCCAGCGGGTGGCGAGAGCTGTCCCGGCCCCGACCTTGTCCTCGGCCCCGGCCCTGTCCCCGGCTTGGGCGGCGGCCCCCCTTTCCGTCCTCGCCAGGCCGGACACCGCCGCGTCCAGCAGTGCCGGATGCAGCCCGTACTCACCCGCCTCCCCGAGCAGCCCGTCAGGCAGACGCACCTCGGTACCGGTGTCCTCGACACTCGCGAGGTCGTACGACACGACGCCGTAGCCGCCCTCGGCATGCACCGACCACGCCGCGTCCGGATGCGAGTCGTCCGGGCGGACATGCAGGGTCAACGCCCGCTCCCCGGCCGCGTCCTCGGCACCGATCCGCAACTGGAGCAGCACCTCGCCCTCCTCCGGCAGGACCAGCGGACCCGGCACGTCCAGCCGCGCCAGCCCGCCCGCGCCGACGAACTCCCCGACCTTGGCCACCGCCTCCACGACGGCCGACGCGGGCAGCACCGGTGCTCCGAGGACCCGGTGGTCGTCGAGCCAGGGGTGGCTGCGCAGCGAGACCCGGCCCGTGCACAGGATCTCGCCGGTGCCCGCCACGTTCACCGGTGTGCCGAGGAGCGGGTGTCCGCTCTCCTGCCTGGTCGGCAGGGGGCTCAGCCAGTGGCGGGTGCGCTGGAAGGGGTAGGTGGGGAGGGCGGCAGGGGTCGGTGGGTGGACGGGGACCGTGGTTCCGGTGGTGTGGAGGGTGGCGTAGAGGGATTGGGGTTCGGGTTGGTTTTTGCGGAGGAGGGGGGTGGCGGTGGGGAAGGTGGGGGTGGGACCTAGTTCGAGGGTGGTGGTGACGCCTTGGGTTTCCAGGGTGGTGAGGGCTTGGTGGAAGCGGACGGTGTTTCGGAGTTGGTCGGTCCAGTAGTCGGGGGTGGTGAGGTCGTCGGAGATTTTGCCGGTGAGGGTGGAGATGATGGGAATCTTGGGCTGATGGAACGTCAATTCCGATGCTACTGAACGAAATTCGTCCAACGCCGGGTTCATGTGGTGGGAGTGGAAGGCGTGGCTGACGTTCAAGCGGCTGGTGCGGGTGCCGCGTTCGGTCCAGAGAGCGGCCAATTCTTCGGCTGTGTCGGGGTCTCCGGAGATGACGACGGAGGTGGGGCCGTTGACGGCGGCGATGGTGACCCCGTCGCGGAGTGTCGCTGCCACGTCGTCTTCGGTGGCCTGGATGGCGATCATGGCGCCGCCTGAGGGGGCTTGGTGCATGAGGCGGGCGCGTGCGGTCACCAGGGCCGCGGCGTCTGTGAGGTCGAGGACTCCGGAGACGTGGGCTGCGGTGAGTTCACCGATCGAATGGCCGATCAGGAAGTCCGGTCGTAGGCCGTGGTGTTCGAGGAGTCGGTACAGCGCGGTCTGGAAGGCGAACAGGGCCGGCTGGGTGTAAAGGGTCTGGTGGAGAAGGGGGTTGTCCGCCGCGAACAGCATGTCCCGTTCGAGGCGGAGTGCTTCGCAGGCTTCGTCGAGGGCTGCGGCGAACACGGGGGAGTGGGCGTGGAGTTCGCGGCCCATGCCGTTGCGTTGTGAGCCTTGGCCGGTGAACAGGTAGGCGAGTGGGCCGTGTTGGGCGGTTCCGGTGAGGACGTGGGGGGACGGTCGGCCGTCTGCGAGGGCGTCGAGTCCGGTGAGGAGTTCTTCGGTGGTGGTGCCGGTGACGGCTGCGCGGTGGTTCCAGTGGGTGCGGGTGGTGGCGAGGGCGTGGCCGATGTGGGCCGGGTGGGTGTCGAGGTGGGTGCGTAGGCGGCTCGCCTGGGCGCGTAGGGCGGGGATGTCCCGTGCCGACAGGTACCAGGGGCCCGAAGGGGGTGTGTCGATGGGGGCGGGGGGCTCTTCGGGGGCGTAACTCTCGATCACCACATGGGCGTTGGTCCCGCCGAACCCGAAGGAGGAGACGGCGGCGCGGCGCGGGCGGTCGGGGGTGTCGGGCCAGGGGTGGGGTTCGGTGAGGAGGTGTACGGCGCCGGAGTCCCAGTCGACGAGGGGGGTGGGGGTGCCGACGTGGAGGGTCTTGGGGAGGGTGCCGTGGTGCATCGCCTGGACCATCTTGATGACGCCGCCGACGCCGGCCGCCGCCTGCGCGTGCCCGATGTTCGACTTCAACGAGCCCAGATACAGCGGGCGTTCACGGTCCTGCCCGTAGACCGACAGGAGGGCCTGGGCCTCGATGGGGTCGCCGAGGCGGGTGCCGGTGCCGTGGGCCTCCACGGCGTCGACGTCCGCCGGGGAGAGCCCGGCGTCGGTGAGGGCGGCTCGTATCACCCGCTCCTGCGAAGGCCCGTTCGGCGCGGTCAGCCCGTTCGAGGCACCGTCCTGGTTCACCGCCGAACCGCGCAGCACCGCCAGCACGGGATGCCCGTTGCGCAGGGCGTCCGAGAGACGCTCCACCAGCAGCAGCCCCACCCCCTCCGCCCACCCCGTCCCGTCGGCGTCCGCCGAGAACGACCGGCACCGGCCGTCGGCGGCCAGCCCGTTGAGGCGGGAGAACTCGGTGAAGGCCACCGGCGTCGACATGACCGTGGCGCCCCCGGCCAGCGCCAGCGCGCACTCGCCCCGGCGCAGCGCCCCCGCCGCGAGATGCAGGGCGACCAGGGACGAGGAGCAGGCGGTGTCGACGGCGACGGCGGGCCCCTCCAGGCCGTACACGTACGCCAGCCGGCCGGCGGCGATGGAGCCGGCGCTGCCGCTGAACAGGTACCCCTCGAAACCGTCCGGCGGCAGATGGGGCCGTGAGCCGTAGTCGTTGTACATGACCCCGGTGAACACCCCGGTGTCCGTGCCCCGGAGCGTCGCCGGGGTGATGCCGGCCCGTTCGAAGGTTTCCCAGGCGGTTTCGAGGAGGAGGCGTTGTTGGGGGTCCATGGCGAGTGCTTCGCGGGGGGAGATGCCGAAGAACTCGGGGTCGAAGCGGTCGGCGTCGTGGAGGAAGCCGCCGTGGCGGGTGTACGACGTGCCGGGTGTCGTGGGGTCCGGGTCGTACAGGGAGTCCAGGTCCCAGCCCCGGTCGGTCGGGAAGCCGGAGACGGCGTCCACCCCGTCGGCGACGAGCCGCCACAGGTCCTCCGGCGAGGCCACCCCGCCGGGGTAGCGGCAGGCCATGGAGACGACGGCGATGGGCTCGCGCGCCCGGTCCTCGGCCTCGCGCAGCAGCCGCCTGGCGTCCCTGGCGTCGGCGATGGCCTTCTTGAGGTACTCGCGCAGACGGGTTTCGTCAGCCACCTGAATTCAACTCCCCCTGGTCACAGAGCGATGGTCGATGGGTTCGGCACGGGGGCCGGCCGTACGGTGTGCGCTCACTCCTGGCCGTCGAGCAGCGCGAACAGTTCCTCGTCGCTCGCCTCGTCGAGGTCGGAGTCGTCGCGGGCCTGCCGCGCGTCCCGCGCCTCGGCCGCCTTGAGGAGTTCCCGCAGCCGTACGGCGATCCGGTCGCGGGCTCCGCCGTCCGGCGCGGCGAAGACGATCGCCGCCTCCAGCCCGGCGAGGTCCGCGAGCACGCGGTCGGCGGCGGACCCCGTCGGCGTGGCCGACTCCCCGCCCGGCACGGCGAGTTCGCCGAGCAGGTGCGTGGCAAGGGCGTGCGGGGTGGGGTGGTCGAAGACGAGCGTGGTGGGCAGCCGCAGTCCGGTGGCCCGGCCCAGCTGGTTGCGGAGTTCGACAGCGGTCAGCGAGTCGAAACCCAGCTCTTGGAAGGCCCGGTCGGCCGCCACCCGGCCGGTGTCGGCGTGCCCGAGCACGGCGGCGACTTGCGCGCGCACCAACTCGGTGAGCACCCCCGCCCGTTGCTCCGCGTCGAGCTCCGCGAGCCGTCGCCCGAGGGCGACTTCGCCGCCGTCCGCGTCGCTCGCCGACGCCGCCGTCCTGCGGCCCGCGGGTCCCGCGAACTCGCGCAGTACGGCGGGGAGTTCGGCGGACCGGCCGCGCAGCGCCGCCGCGTCGAGCCGACTGACGCCGAGCACGGCCTCGCCGGTGGTGTGGGCCGCGTCGAACAGGGCGAGTCCCTCGGCGGTCGGCAGCGGGCGCAGGCCGACGCGGGCGAGCCGACGCAGGTCGGCGTCCGCGAGTCCGCCGGACAGGGTGCTCGCCTCGGCCCACAGGCCCCAGGCGAGCGACGTGCCCGGCAGTCCGTGGGCGCGGCGGTGGGCGGCCAGGGCGTCCAGGAAGGTGTTGCCCGCCGCGTAGTTGGCCTGGCCCGCCGTACCGAGGACACCGGCGATCGAGGAGTACAGCACGAAGGCCGTCAGGTCGTGGCCGCGCGTCAGGTCGTGCAGGTGCCAGGCCGCGTCGACCTTGGGGCGCAGGACCCGGTCGAGGCGGGCCGGGGTGAGGTCGGCGACCACGCCGTCGTCGACGACACCCGCCGTGTGCACGACCGCCGTGAGCGGACGGTCGTCCGGGATGTCCGCGAGGACGCGGGCCAGCGCGTCCCGGTCCGTGACGTCGCAGGCCGTGAGGATCGCCTCCGCGCCCGACTCCTCGATCCGCGCGCGGAGTTCGGCGGCGCCCGGGGCGTCCGGCCCGCTCCGGCTCAGCAGCAGGAGCCTGCGCGCGCCGTGCTCGGAGACCAGCCGGCGGGCGAGGACGGCGCCGAGCGCACCCGTCGCACCCGAGATCAGCACCGTGCCCGTGTCCCAGCGGGGTCCGGCCGCCTCGGGGTCGCGCACCGCACGGGCCAGCCGGGGGACGCGCAGCACGCCGGAGCGTACGGCGACCTGCGGCTCCCCGCCGGCCACCGCCGACGCGAGCGCCGTCCCGTCGGTGCCGGGGGCGGCGTCCGGGTCGAGGTCGACCAGTACGAGGCGCCCCGGGTTCTCGGCCTGCGCGGACCTGACGAGCCCCCACACCCCGGCGTGCGCCAGATCCGTGACGTCCTCGGCGCCCACCGCGACCGCTCCCCGGGTGACGACGACCAGCCGTGTCCCGGCGAGCCGCTCGTCCGCGAGCCAGGCGTGGACCGCCGCCAGCACCCGCCCGACGGCCTCGCGGGCCCGCTCGGGCGGGCCGGAGACGGCGTCGGCCTCGGACGCGGTGCCCACCCCGGCGCCCGGCACGGCCGCCAACACCATCACCGTCGGCACCGGAACGTCCGCGCCGGGTGCGTACGGCACGAACCCCGGCAGCCCGAGAAGGTTCTCCCCGAGTCCGGCCCAGCCCTTGGGGGCCGCGTCCGGCGCGGGGACCTCGTTCCACACGATGCGCAGCAGCCCGTCCGCCGAGGTGTCCGCCGCCGCTCGCAGGGCCTCCCGGGACAGCGGGCGCAGCGCCAGGGAGCCGGCCGTCAGCACCGGGGCACCCGTACCGTCGGCGACGGTGAGCGCGACACTGCCCGAGCCGCCGGACAGCGACAGAGAGCCGTCCTGCTCCGACGACGAGCCCCCCGGCAACGACAGCCGCACCCGCAACGCCCCCGCCCCGCCCGCATGCAGCCGGACGTCCGACCAGGCGAACGGCAGCAGCGGCACCCCGTCGGGATCGGCCACGCCCGGAAGCAGCGGATGCAGGGCGGCGTCGAGCAGCGCGGGATGCAGTCCGAACGCGGAAGCGTCCCGCTGCTCCCCCTCGCCCAGGGCGACTTCGGCGAACACCTCGCCCGCACCCCGCCACACCCGGCGCAGCCCCTGGAAGGCGGGCCCGTAGTCGTACCCGAGACCGGCGAGCCGCTCGTACACACCGGCGAGATCCACCTCGACGGCCCCGGCCGGCGGCCACACCGTGAGCCCTTCCGCCTCCTGCGCCCCGGCCGACAGCAGCCCCTCCGCGTGCAGGGTCCACGCGGACGCCCCGTCCTCCCGGGAGTGCACCCGCACGGCCCGGCGCCCGTCGGCGTCCGGTTCCGCCACGGCCACCTGGAGCTGGACGGCACCCCGCTCGGGCAGGACCAGCGGCGCCGCGAGCGTCAGCTCCTCGACACGGTCGCAGCCCGCCCGCTCCCCGGCCGCGAACGCCAGCTCCAGCAGACCCGTCGCGGGCACCAGCATCAGACCGTGCACGGCGTGCCCGGTCAGCCACGGCTGGGCGCGGCGCGACAGCCGCCCGGTGAACAGGAACGCGTCCCGGTCCGCGACCGGCACCGCCGCCCCCAGCAGCGGATGCCCGGCGTCGGCCAGCCCGAGCCCCGCGGCGTCGGCGGGCCCGGCGTCCCCCGCCAGCCAGTACCGGTCCCGCCGGAACGCGTACGTGGGCAGGTCGGCGCGGCGCGCGCCGGGGAAGAACGCCGTCCAGTCGGCCGCCGCGTCCCGCAACAGCGCCGTGGCCAGCGCCGACGTCACCGACTCGGCCTCGGGGCGGCCCGCGCGCAGCAGCGGCAGCAGTACCCCGGGCTCCTCCGTCAGACAGTCCGCGGTGAGCGCCGACAGCACGCCGTCGGGGCCCAGCTCCAGGAAGTCGGTCACGCCGTGGGCCGTCAGGCAGCGCACGCCGTCGTGGAAGCGGACGGCCTCCCTGATGTGCGCGGCCCAGTAGTCGGGCGACGACAACTGCTCGTGACCGGCGAGTTCGCCCGTCACGTTGGAGACGACGGGGATACGCGGCGCGTGGAACGTCAGCTCCGCCGCGACCGCCCGGAACTCGTCGAGCACCTCCTCCATGTGCGGGGAGTGGAACGCGTGACTGACCGGCAGCGCCTTCGTCTTGCGCCCACGCCCGCGCCAGTACGCCGACACCTCGGCCACGATGCCGGCGTCACCGGAGACGACCGTCGAGCGCGGCCCGTTCACGGCGGCGACGGACACCTTCGCCGGGTCGTGGCGCAGCAACTGCTCGCGCACCTCGTCCTCCCCGGCCTGCAACGCGGCCATCGCCCCGCCCTCGCGGGCCGCCTGCATCAGCCGGCCGCGCTCGGCGACCAGCCGGCAGGCGTCCGCCAGGTCCAGGACCCCGGCGAGATGGGCGGCGGTGAGTTCGCCGATGGAGTGGCCGAGCAGGAAGTCCGGCCGTACGCCGTGGTGTTCGGCGAGCCGGAACAGGGCGACCTCGATCGCGAACAGCCCGGTCTGGGTGAACGCGGTCTGGTCGATGAGAGCCGCGTCCGCCGACCCGGGCGGCGCGAACAGCACCTCCTTCAACGGCCGCTCCAGCACCTCGTCCAGCAGCGCGCACACCTCGTCGAGCGCGGCGGCGAACACCGTCGACGTCTCGTACAACTCCCTTCCCATACCGAGCCGTTGGCTGCCCTGGCCGGTCAGCAGGAACGCCCGGCCGCCGCGCCGCCCTGTGCCGACGTGCGTCACGGCGGGGGCGCGCTCGCCGTGTGCCAGCGCGTCGAGGCCGGACAGCAGGGTTTCCCGGTCGCCGCCCACGACGAGGGCCCGCCGCTCCAGCCGGGCCCGGGTGGTCGCCAGGGAGAAGCCGACGTCGGCCGGGTTCAGCTCCGGGCGCTCGGTGAGCCGGGTGTGCAGCCGGCGTGCCTGTTCGGCCAACGCCTGCTCGTCCCGCGCGGACAGCACCCACGGCACCGGGCGCGGCTCCTGCGAGGGGTCCGGGCGGGGGGCGGGTGCGTGTTCCAGGATCACGTGCGCGTTGGTGCCGCTGATGCCGAACGAGGAGACGGCGGACCGGCGCGGCCGGTCGGTGTCGGGCCAGGGCCGCGACTCCGTGAGGAGCTCCATGGCCCCCGAGTCCCAGTCGACCATCGGCGTCGGCTCGGTGACGTGCAGCGTCGCGGGCAGGGTGCCGTGGCGCATGGCCTCGACCATCTTGATGATGCCGCCGACGCCGGCCGCCGCCTGCGCGTGTCCGATGTTCGACTTCAACGAGCCCAGATACAGCGGGCGTTCACGGTCCTGCCCGTAGGCCGTGAGCAGCGCCCCCGCCTCGATGGGGTCGCCGAGGCGGGTGCCGGTGCCGTGGGCCTCGACGGCGTCGATGTCGGCCGGGGCGAGTCCGGCGTCGGTGAGGGCGGCTCGTATCACCCGTTCCTGCGAGGGCCCGTTGGGTGCGGTCAGCCCGTTCGAGGCGCCGTCCTGGTTGACGGCGGAGCCGCGTACGACGGCCAGGACGCGGTGGCCGTTGCGGCGGGCGTCCGACAGTTTCTCGACCAGCAGCAGCCCCACCCCCTCCGCCCACCCCGTCCCGTCGGCGTCCGCCGAGAACGACCGGCACCGGCCGTCCCGCGACAGCCCGCGCTGCCGGGAGAACTCCACGAACGTGTTCGGCCCCGACATGACGGTCACCCCGCCCGCCAGCGCCAGCCCGCACTCACCCCGCCGCAGCGCCGCCGCCGCGAGATGCAGCGCCACCAGCGACGACGAGCACGCCGTGTCCACGGTCACGGCCGGCCCCTCCAGGCCGTACACGTACGCCAGCCGGCCCGACACCACGCTGGAGAGGTTGCCCGCGAGCAGGAAACCCTCGAACTCCCGTGGGCTGCGCGCGAGTCGGGACGCGTAGTCGTCGTACATCGCGCCCGTGAACACGCCCGTGTCCGAGCCGCGCAGGAGCGCCGGGTCGATGCCCGCGTCCTCGAACGTCTCCCACGCCGTCTCCAGCAGCATCCGCTGCTGCGGATCGGTGGCGATCGCCTCGCGCGGCGACATCCCGAAGAACTCCGGGTCGAAGCGGTCGGCGTCGTGCAGGAAACCGCCGTGCCGGGTGTACGACGTGCCGGGCGTCTCAGGGTCCGGGTCGTACAGCGACTCCAGGTCCCAGTCCCGGTTGTCCGGGAACTCGCTGACGGCGTCCACCCCGTCCGCCACCAGCCGCCACAGGTCCCCGGGGGAACGCACCCCGCCCGGGAAGCGGCAGGCCATGCCGATGATCGCGATCGGCTCGTCGACGACGGCCCGCTTCACCGCGACGGGCGCGGAACCGGCCGGTACCCGCGCGATCCGCCCGTGCAGGAACGCCGCCAGCGCCTCCGGCGAGGGATGGTCGAACACGGCGGTCGCCGCGAGCCGCAGCCCCGTGACCGCGCCCAGCCGGTTGCGCAGCTCCACCCCGGACAGCGAGTCGAACCCGATGTCCTTGAAGCTGCGCGCCGGGTCGACGGCCGCCGGGTCCGGGTGACCCAGCACGGCGGCGACCGTCGCCCGCACCGACTCCAGGACCGCGCCGAGGCGTTCGGCCTCGGGCAGAGAGGTGATCCGCTCCGCCCACGCCCCACGTGTGGTGTGGGCATCGGCGACGCGCGCGGTACGGCGTACGCTCACCAGGGAGCGCAGGATCGCGGGCGGAGCGGAGTCGAGGGAGCGCAGCCGGGCCGGGTCCAGCGCGGCGGGCACGGCGAGCGCCGCACCGTCCGCCAGCGCCCGGTCGAACAGCGCGAGTCCCGTGTCGGGGTCGAGCGGGGCGATGCCCGCCCGCGCCCACCGGGCGAGGTCGGCCTCGCCGAGCCGGCCGCCCATGCCGTGGGCGCCGTCCCACAGCCCCCAGGCCAGCGACACGGCCGCGAGCCCCCGCGTCCGGCGGTGCGCGGCGAGTGCGTCCAAGTAGGTGTTGGCGGCGGCGTAGTTGGCCTGCCCCGCTGTACCGGTCAGCCCGGAGACCGACGAGAACAGCACGAACGCCGACAGGTCGAACTCCCTTGTCAGCTCGTGCAGATGCCGGGCCGCGTCCGCCTTCGGCCGCAGCACGGCGTCCAGTTGACGGTCCGTCAGCGAGGTGACGGTGGCGTCGTCGAGGACACCCGCCGTGTGGATCACCCCGGTCAGCGGACGGTCCGGGTCCACCCGCGCGAGCAGCCCGGCCACCGCGTCACGGTCCGCCACGTCGGCGGCGACGACCGCGACCCGCGCGCCCAGCCCGGTCAACTCCTCGACGAGCGCCGAGGCACCCGGGGCTTCGGGCCCGCGCCGACTGGTCAACAGCAGGTGCCGTACGCCGTGTTCGGTGACCAGGTGACGGGCGAACAGGGCGCCGAGGCCGCCGGTGCCGCCGGTGACGAGGACCGTGCCGCCCGGATCGAGAACCCGGACCGGCGAGGGGGCGGCACCGGCCCGGACCAGCCGGGGGACGCGCAACTCGCCGTCCCGGACCGCGATCTGCGGCTCCCCGCTCGCCACCGCCGCCGCCAGGAGCCGGTCGTCGCCGTCGAGATCCACCAGCGCGAACCGGCCCGGATGCTCCGACTGCGCCGACCGCACCAGCCCCCACACCCCGGCCACCGCGAGCCCCGGCACCGCGTCCCCCGGCCCCGCCGCCACGGCGTGCGGCGTCACGAACACCAGCCGCGCGTCGGCGAACCGCTCCTCCGCGAGCCACCCCCGCACCAGCCCCAGCACCCGCCCGAGCACCTCCCGCCCCCCACTCCCCGCCACCCTGACCACCAGCGCGTCCCCGTCGAACACCGCTGGCAGCCCGGCATCGAGCCCCTGCTCGACGACCCGGACGCCGGCCCCCTCACCGGGCGCCACCACAGGCCACTCCACATGGAACAGGGAGTCCGCCCGCCGCCCCGCCACCGGGACGATCCTCTCCTTGGCGACCGGCCGCAGCGTCAGCGACGCGACCTCCGCCACCGGCGCCCCCGTACCGTCCGCGAGCCGCAGCTCCACCGTGTCCGCACCCGTCTCGGCGACGCTCACCCGCAGCGCGGTCGCCCCGGACGCGTGCAGCGTCATCCCCTGCCAGGCGAACGGCAGCCGGATCAGCTCGGGCCGCTCCGCGTCCGCCGCCGCGAGGACCAGCGGATGCAGCACCGCGTCGAACAACGCCGGATGCAGCCCGAACCGCCCGGCCGCCTCCCGCTGCTCCGCGTCCAACTCGACCTCGGCGTACGTCCGTCCGGAGTCCCGCCAGAGCGCCCGCAACCCCTGGAAGGCGGGCCCGTACTCGTACCCGAGGCCGGCCAGCCGCTCGTACACGCCGTCCAGCGGTACGGCGACCGCGCCCTCGGGCGGCCAGGCACCAGCCTCCTCGACGGGCGCCGCGATCGGCTCCGCGCTCAGCGCCCCGGACACCTGCCGGGTCCACGGACCGCCCTCCGTCCGCGCGTGCACGGTGAACGCCCGTAGGCCCTCCTCGTCCGGCGCCGCCACGGTCACCTGCACCCGGACGGTCTCCCCCTCGGCCAGCGCCAGCGGCGCTTCGAGCGTCAGCTCCGCCAGCCGGCCCGTCCCCGCGCGGTCGCCCGCCGCGATCGCCATGTCGACGAAGGCGGTCGCCGGGACCAGCACGGTGCCGTTGATGCGGTGATCCGCCAGCCAGGGGTGCGCGGCCAGGGAGAGCCTGCTGGTCAGCACCAGCTCCTCGCGGTCCGCCAGCTCCACCGCCGTGGAGAGGAAGGGGTGGTCCGCCGGGTCGAGCCCGAGGCCGTGGGCGTCGGTGCGGGTTTCGGGGGTGAGCCAGTAGTGGGTGCGCTGGAAGGGGTAGGTGGGGAGGTCTGTGGGGGTGGTGTGCGGGAGGTGCCAGTCGATGGGGGTTCTGGTGGTGTGGAGGGTGGCGTAGAGGGATTGGGGTTCGGGTTGGTTCTTGCGGAGGAGGGGGATCGCGGTGGGGAAGGTGGGGGTGGGGCCGAGTTCGAGGGTGGTGGTGATGTTCTCGGCTTCGAGGGTGGTGAGGGCTTGGTGGAGGCGGACGGTGCTTCGGAGTTGGCGGGTCCAGTAGTCGGGGGTGGTGAGGTCGGTGACGGTTCCGGTGAGGGTGGAGATGATGGGGATCTGGGGTTGATGGAACGTCAGTGTGGCTGCTGTGGCGCGGAATTCGTCGAGTGCCGGGTCCATGTGGTGGGAGTGGAAGGCGTGGCTGACGTTCAACCGACGCGTGCGGGTGCCGCGTTCGGTCCAGAGGGCCGCCAATTCTTCTGCGGGGTCGGGGTCTCCGGAGATGACGACGGAGGTGAGGCCGTTGACGGCGGCGATGGTGACGCCTACGTAGTCGTGGAGTGTTGCTGCCACGTCGTCCTCGGTGGCCTGGATGGCGATCATGGCGCCGCCTGCGGGGGCTTGGTGCATGAGGCGGGCGCGTGCGGTCACCAGGGCCGCGGCGTCTGTGAGGTCGAGGACTCCGGCGAGGTGGGCTGCGGTGAGTTCGCCGATGGAGTGGCCGATGAGGAAGTCGGGTCGTAGGCCGTGGTGTTCGAGGAGTCGGTACAGCGCTGTCTGGAAGGCGAACAGGGCCGGCTGGGTGTAAAGGGTCTGGTGGAGAAGGGGGTTGTCCGCCGCGAACAGCATGTCCCGTTCGAGGCCGAGTGCTGCGCAGGCTTCGTCGAGGGCTGCGGCGAACACGGGGGAGTGAGCGTGGAGTTCGCTGCCCATGCCGTTGCGTTGTGAGCCCTGTCCGGTGAACAGGTAGGCGAGCGGGCCGTGTTGGGTGGTTCCGGTGAGGAGGTGTGGGGAGGGCTGGTCTGTGGCGAGGGCGTCGAGTGCGGTGAGGAGTTCTTCGGTGGTGGTGCCGGTGAGGGCGGCGCGGTGGTTCCAGTGGGTGCGGGTGGTGGCGAGGGCGTGGCCGATGTCGGTGAGGCGGGCCTCGGGGTGGGTGTCGAGGTGTTCGCGCAACCGGCTCGCCTGGGCGCGTAGTGCTGGGACGTCCCGCGCCGAGAGGAGCCACGGGAGGTGGGCCGCAGGACGTGCGTCGGGGGGTGTGGGGGACGGTTCGCCCTGTTCGACGATCACGTGCGCGTTGGTGCCGCTGATGCCGAAGGAGGAGACGGCGGCGCGGCGCGGGCGGTCGGGGGTGTCGGGCCAGGGGCGGGACTCGGTGAGGAGTTCCACCGCGCCGGAGGTCCAGTCGACGTGTGGGGTGGGCTCGGTGACGTGGAGGGTTCTGGGGAGGGTGCCGTGGCGCATGGCCTCGACCATCTTGATGATGCCGCCGACGCCGGCCGCCGCCTGCGCGTGTCCGATGTTCGACTTCAACGAGCCCAGATACAGCGGGCGTTCACGGTCCTGCCCGTAGGTCCTGAGCAGGGCCTCGGCCTCGATGGGGTCGCCGAGGCGGGTGCCGGTGCCGTGGGCCTCGACCGCGTCCACGTCGGCCGGGGAGAGCCCGGCGTCGGACAGCGCCTGGCGGATCACGCGCTGCTGGGACACCCCGTTGGGCGCGGTCAGCCCGTTGGAGGCGCCGTCCTGGTTGACCGCCGAACCGCGCAGCACCGCCAGCACCCGATGGCCGTTGCGGCGGGCGTCGGACAGCCTCTCCAGCAGCAGGAGACCCGCGCCCTCACCCCACGACGTACCGTCCGCGTCGGCCGAGAACGACTTGCTGCGCCCGTTTTCCGCGAGCCCCCGCTGCCGCGAGAACTCCACGAACATACCGGGCGCCGACATCACACTGACCCCGCCCGCCAGCGCGAGAGCCGACTCGCCCTGCCGCAGCGACCTGATCGCCAGATGCAGCGCCACCAGCGACGACGAGCAGGCCGTGTCCACCGTGACGGCGGGCCCGATCAGCCCCAACTGGTAGGCGATCCGCCCGGACATCACACTGCTGGTGCTGCCGGTCAGCAGATGCCCCTCCACACTCGGCGGTGCCTCGTGCAGCCGGGGACCGTAGTCGAGGGCGGTCGCCCCCACGAACACCCCGGTGCGGCTGCCGTTCAGCGAGGCCGGGTCGATGCCGGCCCGCTCCGCCGCCTCCCACGCCGTCTCCAGCAGGAGCCGCTGCTGCGGGTCCATGGCCAGCGCCTCGCGCGGTGAGATCCCGAAGAACCCCGCGTCGAACAGCGCCGCCCCGTGCAGGAAGCCGCCCTCACGCACCGAACTCCGCCCGGAACGCCCGGCGTCCTGGTCGTACAGATCCTCCGCCCACCCCCGGTCGGTGGGGAAACCGGAGATCGCGTCCTCCTCACCCGCGACCAGCCGCCACAGATCCTCGGGCGAGGCGACCCCGCCGGGATAACGGCACGCCATGCCGACGACGGCCACGGGCTCGTCGTCCCGCACCCCGGCGGCCACGAACCCCTCGTCGCCGCGCGCACCCGTCAACTCGGCCTCGATGTACGCGGTCAGCGCGGCCGGCGTCGGACGGTCGAAGAGCAGCCCACCGGGCAGGTCGAGCCCCGTCGCCGCGCTCAGCGCGTCGCGCAGCTCCACCGACATCAGCGAGTCGAAGCCGAGTTCCTTGAACGGCAGCCGCCGGTCCAGGGTCCCGCCGTCGCGCAGCCCGAGCACCGAGGCGATGTGCGCGCCCACCAGATCGGTGACCTGCCGCACCCGGTCGCCCTCCGACAGCCCGGCCAGCCGCACCCCCAACTCCCCGCGCGGTGCCGCCTCGGGGACGGTCGGCAACGGGACGTCCTCGACGGGCCGCCCGCCGCCGATCCAGTGATGGTCCCGCTGGAACGCGTACGTCGGCAACGGCACCCGCTCGCCCCGCACTTCACCCCACGACACGGCCTGCCCACTGAGGTGGAGGCGGGCCAGGGCGGTGTGGAAGGTGTGCGCCTCGGGGTGGTTCCTGCGGAGGAGGGGGATCGCGTCGGGGGAGAGTGTGGGGGTGGGGCCGACCTCGACCGTGGTGGTGACGCCTTGGGAGTGGAGGGTGGTGAGGGCTTGGTGGAGGCGGACGGTGCTTCGGAGTTGGCGGGTCCAGTAGTCGGGGGTAGTGAGGTCGGTGACGGTTCCGGTGAGGGTGGAGATGATGGGGATCTGGGGTTGATGGAACGTCAGTGTGGCTGCTGTGGCACGGAATTCGTCGAGTGCCGGGTCCATGTGGTGGGAGTGGAAGGCGTGGCTGACGTTCAAGCGGCGCGTGCGGATGCCGCGTTCGGCCCACACGGCCGCCAACTCCTCTGCGGGGTCGGGGTCTCCGGAGATGACGACGGAGGTGGGGCCGTTGACGGCGGCGATGGTGACGCCTGCGTAGTCGTGGAGTGTTGCTGCCACGTCGTCTTCGGTGGCTTGGATGGCGATCATGGCGCCGCCTGAGGGGGCTTGGTGCATGAGGCGGGCGCGGGTGGTGACGAGGGTTGCGGCGTCTGTGAGGTCGAGGACTCCGGCGAGGTGGGCTGCGGTGAGTTCGCCGATGGAGTGGCCGATGAGGAAGTCGGGTCGTAGGCCGTGGTGTTCCAGGAGGCGATACAGCGCCACTTCCAGCGCGAAGAGGGCGGGTTGGGTGTAACGGGTCTGGTGGAGAAGGGGGTTGTCCGCCGCGAACAGCATGTCCCGTTCGAGGCCGAGTGCTTCGCAGGTCTCGTCGAGGGCTGCCGCGAACACGGGGGAGGCCGCGTGGAGTTCGCGGCCCATGCCGTTGCGTTGTGAGCCTTGGCCCGTGAACAGGTAGGCGAGGCCGCCGTCCTGGGCGGTGCCGGTGACGACCTGGGGTGACGGCAGGCCGGTGGCCAGGGCGTCGAGCCCGGCGAGGAGGGTCTCGCGGTCCTCGCCGAGCACCACCGCGCCCGACGGGAACCGGGTCCGGGTGGCCAGCAACGACCAGCTCACGTCCCGGGGATGCGCCTCGCGCACGGCGGCGGAGTCCCGCAACCGCGTGGCCTGGGCCCGTAGCGCGGCCTCCCCGCGCCCCGACACGAACCACGGGACGACACCTGCGGGCCGCGACACGGAAGGCGCCGGGGCCGGGGCGGGCGGCTCCGCGAGGACGAGGTGGCAGTTGGTGCCGCCCATCCCGAACGAGCTGACCCCGGCCAGCAGTTCACGCTCCGGATGCGGCCACTCCCGCAGCTCCGTGACGACCGACAGGCCCAGCTCCGCCAACGGGATCGCGGGGTTCGGCGTCGCGAAGTTCAGGCTGGCCGGGAGCCGGCGGTGCCGCAGGCTCAGCAGCGCCTTGAGCAGCCCGACGATGCCCGCCGCGCCCTCCAGGTGCCCCACGTTCGTCTTCGCCGACCCGACGAGCAGCGGATCTCCCGGCCGTCGCCCCCTGCCCAGCGCCTCGCCCAGCGCCGCCGCCTCGATCGGGTCGCCGACCGGCGTTCCGGTGCCGTGCAGTTCGACGTACTGGACGTCACCGGGGGCGACCCCCGCCTTCAGGTACGCCTCCCGCAGCACCAGCGCCTGCGCCTCGCCGCTGGGCACGGTCAGGCCCTCGGTGCCGCCGTCGTTGTTGACGGCGCCGCCCCGGATCACCCCGTACACCGGATCGCCGTCCGCCAGCGCCCGGGAGAGCGGCTTGAGGACGACGACCGCGCCGCCCTCACCGCGTACGAAGCCGTTGGCCCGCGCGTCGAAGGTGTAGGAGACGCCGTCGGGGGAGAGGCCGCCGAACCGTTCGCCGGCCAGCGCGGTCTCGGCGAGGAGGTTCAGGTTGACGCCCGCCGCGATCGCCAGCGACGACTCGCCCGAGCGCAGCGACTCGCAGGCCAGGTGCACGGCGACCAGCGACGACGACTGCGCGGAGTCGACGGTCAGGCTCGGTCCGCGCAGGCCCAGGTGGTAGGAGACGCGGTTCGCGATGACACCCCGGTTGACCCCGGTCATGGTGTGCTGGGTGATCGCCGCCCGGCCGTGCCGGTGGATCAGGCTCTCGTAGTCGTCCCGCAGGGTCCCCACGAACACGGACGTCCGGGACGACCGCAGTGAGGACGGCACGATCCCCGCGTCTTCGAGGGCCTCCCAGGCCAGTTCGAGGACCAGCCGCTGCTGCGGGTCCGTCGAGGCGGCCTCGCGCGGCGAGATCCCGAAGAATGCCGCGTCGAATTCCCCGACACCGTCGAGGAAAGCGCCTCTGCGTACGCCGGTCTCCGTGCCTTGCGGGTGGTCTTCCGGAACGTCGGTGACGGCGTCTCGGCCCTCGCTCAGCAACTCCCAGAATGCGCCGGGGTCGGAGGCGTCCGGGAGTCGGCAGGACATACCGATCACCGCGACGGGCTCACCGTCCGGGAGCCGTGCGGGGTGTACAGCGGAATCGAAGGTGTTCGTCGTCACGCTCGGCTGCCCTTTCCAGGACGAATTCCCCACGGGTACTGGCCGTTTCCCTACGGGTTCGAGTAATGGTCCGTGCGGCGGAATCCGGGAATTCCCGGAAACCGCTCGATCGGACGGAGACCGCTCGGTCAGATGGAGACCGCTCTGTCAGGCGGAGTGCGGGACGGCCCGCCGGAAGCCGCCCCGGAAGAACAGCAGCCCGTCCCGGGCGTCACCCCGGCTGGCGCCGACCACGTCACCGATGAAGATCGAGTGGTCGGCGACGTCGTGCGCGGCGGACAGCTCGCACTCCAGCCAGGCCAGCGCGCCCGACAGCAGCGGGGCCCCGGTACACGCTCCCGCGGACCAGTCGACGCCGGTGAACTGCGCCGGTCCCAGCGGGCGTTGCTTGTCGGCGAAGAAACGGACCAGGTTCTCCTGGCCTGCCTCCATGATGGACACCCCGAAGTGTCCGGCCGCCGTGATGGCCCGGTGCATCACCGCGCTGCGGTCGATGCAGCACAGGACGGACGGCGGGTCGAGCGAGACGGAGGTGAACGCGTTCGCGGTCATTCCGTGAATGTGTTCACCGCCGGTGGACAGCACCGTCACACCGGTCGCGAATCGCGCCATCACCTCCCGCAGTGAGGCGGGCACTCCGTCGGTGGCCCGGTGCACGGCGGGTTCGTCGGTGGACAGCGAGTTCATCGGGTCCCCCTCGTGTACGGCTCCCCTCGCGTATTCCATGAGGCTGGAACCTACGGGCCGCGCGGAACGAACCGGGCATCGCTCGGTAACCGCCCGCTCGCGGCTATCGGTGGGTGTCGATCGGCAGGGTAATCGGCGGGTCTCGGAGCGGAAATCCGGCGGAATTTCCTGCCAGTTATCGGCGGGCGAGCGGCCGTCGTTAGCCTCGGTCTCCGAAGGCCCGGGAAACGTGTCCGGAGTGTGGTTTCCGCTCATTTCGTACGGAGGACGGCTCGTGCGCAAGGTGCTCATCGCCAACCGTGGCGAAATCGCAGTCCGTGTGGCCCGCGCGTGCCGGGACGCCGGTATCGCCAGCGTGGCCGTCTAC